>JBDGTP010000012.1:0-21968 GCA_042216725.1 Haloplanus sp. | reverse complement strand
TTCGAGGACACCCGCCGGGTGAACGTCGCGCTCACGCGGGCGAAGAAGGCGCTCGTCCTCGTCGGCGATGCCGACGCACTCGGCTCCGACCCGTTCTACGCCCGGATGCTGGACTGGGCGCGGCGGTGAGCCCCCCGACCTGACCGGGCCATCAGAGATTGTCCATGTCCAACTGACCCGATCCGTACCCGAGTATCACATCACAGTGCTCACACGTTATCTGGAGCGTCCGGAACGAAACCGTCCCACCGAACTCGCCTAGCTCGCTCGATACGCCCAGTTTGACGTTGTCGCCGACTTCACCGTCCGTCCGTTCACCGCAGTTCGGACAGATTCCCATGGTGTGCGTGAACTGCTCGCACGCCATAAATCTTCGACCGTCGACGGTTCCGAAGCCGTGACGGAGCGCCCCGGCCGGTCTCCCCCGGTCGATTCGCCCGAGCAGTGCCGAGCGACCGATAGCTTGAGGCCACACCGCGCCCCAGACGCAGCCATGCGACTCCCGCTCGGAACCGGAACGGTGGCGGTGTCGCTCCCCGACTGCGAGGTGACGACCCTCGACCGGCCCGGCGGGACGCCGGTCGACCCGGCGCAGGCGGCACGAGACGCCCTCGACGACCCGCACGGCCCCGCGCTCGAAACCCTCGTCGACCCCGGCGACGACGTGACGGTCGTCGTCACGGACGTGACGCGCGCGACGCCGGACGACGTACTCGTCGAGGCGATGCTGGAGCGTCTCCCGGACGACTGTGAGGTGTCGATCCTCGTGGGTCTCGGGCTCCACCGGCCGATGACGGACGCGGAACTCCGCGACGGCCTGGGGGAGTACGCCGACCTCGCGGTGAACCACGACCCCGAAGCGGCCGTCGAGGTGGGCACCGTTCGCGGCGTCGACGACGACCGCGTCCCCGTCAGGGTGCATCCGCGGGTCGCCGAGGCCGACTGCCTGCTCTCGACGGGGATGGTCGAGCCCCACCAGTACGCGGGCTTCTCCGGCGGCGCGAAGACCGTCGCCGTCGGCGCGGGCGACGGCTCACTGATCGGCTACACGCACGGCCCGGACGTGCTCTCGCGACCCGACGTGCGCCTGGGTCGGATCGAGGACAATCCGTTCCGCGAGACGGTCGACCGCGCGGGCGACGCTGCCGGACTCGACTTCTGTTGTAACGTGACGAAAGGCCCGGACGGGGTTCTCGGCGCGAGTGCCGGCCGTCCCCGTGCCGTCGTCGCTGATCTCGCCGAAACGGCGCGCGAGGCGCTGTCGGTGGCGGTCACCGACACCTACGACGCGGTCGTCGGGGGGGTCGGCGCGCCGAAAGACGCGAACCTCTACCAGGCGACCCGCGCCGCGACCTACCTGCTCCTCGGGGATCACAACCCCGTCCGTTCCGGAGGGCGTGTCGTCGTCCCCGCGCGCCTGACCGAGGGCGCAGGCGAGGGCACGGGCGAGCGTCGCTTTTATGACCACCTGCGGTCGGCGACCGGCGCCGACGCCCTCTACGAGTCGATGCGCGAGGGCTACGAACCGGGCGCCCAGCGGGCGTTCGTCGTCGCTCGGGCGCTCCGGGAAGCCGACGTGTACGTCACGAACGCGGAGCGTCCGGACGTGGTCGAGGAGTGTCTGATGCACGCCGCCGACTGCGTGGAGGACGCGGTCGATCCGGGCAGTCGGGTACTGGTCGTCCCCGACGCGCTGAACACCTTACTCGTCGGCTGAGTCTCCGTTGCCCTCTTCGAGTTCCGCCACGACGCGCTCGTGGAACGCCCGGAGCGCGGCGCTCTCGTCGTCGCCGAGGACGGTGTCGGTGGCCGCGAGCGTCGCCAGGCCGAAGGCCCGCGGCGTCGGCGTCTCGACCGTTCGCGCGCTCACCTCGATCTCCCCCGCCTGGAGGCGTTCGAGTACGTCGATGATCCCCTCGATGTGGAGGTTGTCCTCCAGCAGCTCGCGGTCGGTCTCCTCGATGACGGCGAAGTCGTCCAAGTCGTCGGCCAGCGACAGGAGTGTCTCGCTCTCGACCTGTTGGCGGGCCGCCGACTTTTCCGACCCCTTGTACCGCTTCAGGATCATGAGGGCGCGCGTGGCGTCGATCCGGAAGTACCGCTGACGGAGGTCGGTGCCCCGGAGCGCCGCGCGGAGGTCGGTTCGAACGTCGGCGGGGTCGAGGCCGCGGAGCAGACCGGGCACGTCGATCCGGCGGTTGAGCGGCATCGAGAGGACGAACCCGTTGTCGGCGACGGCGACGGTGACGCTCGCGTCCGTCTCGTTCGCACAGTCGGCCGCCAGGAGTCGCGAGAGACCGTCGTTGAACCGGCGGCCGTAGACGGTGTGGACGTAGTAGCGCCGGCGGTACTCCTCCCGGTCGCGCACCTCCTCGACGGCGATTCGGGTCGGCGTCGACACGCTCTCGGGGCCGGCGAAGGCGACCTGCCGGTCGTACAGTCTCGTCAGGGCGCGCACCGCCCGCTCCGAGAGCGACGACCCGCGGAGCCAGTCGCGGAGCGCCGGCGGGCCGCCGGCGTCGAGGCGGGCGAGTACGTCGCGCTGGAAGGCCAGTATCTCCCGGGCGAGGTCGTACGAAAGCGGCAAGCGCTCGGAGTACCAGGAGGGCACCGTCGGGCGTGCAGCGGTGCGGTCGACGTACACCTTCGACCCGCGGCGGTAGCGGAACTCGAAGCGCTCGCCCCCGAGGACGAACACGTCGCCCGTCTCCAGCGTATCGAGGTAGCTCTCGTCGAGTTCGCCCACCCACTCCTCGCCCTCCCGAACCAGCACGTCACACGAGAAGGAGTCGGGGATGGTGCCGACGTTGGTCAGGTAGATCATCCGCGCGAGACGGCCGCGCTTCCCGATCAGCGGTTCGCCCACGTCGAACTCGGGGTAGTGGTGGTCGCCGCCGGGCGGGTCGTTCGTGTCCCGCCACACCTTCGCGTAGACGTTTCGCTCCTCCAGGCCCTCGTAGTCGGCGGTGAGGTACCGAAAGAGGGTCTCGAACCGTTCGTCGTCGAAGTCGCGGTAGGGGTAGGCCCGGCGGATGATCCCCCGCACCTCACGTTCGGGACGGACGGCGTTGATCGCCATGCCGTAGACGTGCTGGGCGGCCACGTCGGAGGCGTTCTCGGGGACGAACACGCGGTCGACGAACCCCGATTCCGCGTTGCGCACCATCACCGCCGTCTCGACGAGGTCGTCGCGGTCGAGGGCGATCACTCGCCCCTCGACGACCCGGCCGACCTGGTGGCCCGCCCGGCCCACGCGCTGGAGGAGCGCCGCGACCGACTTCGGCGAGCCCACCTGCACCACCAGGTCGACGTGTGGCATGTCGACGCCGAGTTCGAGGCTCGTCGAGGTGGTGACCACGTCGAGATCACCCGTCTTGAGCGCGTCTTCCACCGCTTGCCGGCGGTCGGCCGAGAGGCTCCCGTGGTGGCAGGCGGAGTCGGTGTCGTCGTAGTCGAAGCGTTCCCGAAGCGCCTGCAACACCCGTTCGGCGCCCGAGCGCGTGTTCGTGAACACCAGCGTGTTGGTGTGGGTGGCGACGAGGTCGTTCAGGCGGTCGTAAAAGCGGTCGCGAACGGTTCCGCGGGGCGTCCCCACGAGGTCGTCGACCGGGCACTCCACCCGGAGGTCGAACTCGCGGGCGAAACGGGCGTCGACCACCTCGCAGTCGCGGGCCTCGCCGCCCGGTTCCCGGCGGCCGACGAGGAACTCGGCCATCGTCGACAGCGGTTCGACCGTCGCCGAACAGCCGATCCGCGTCGGCGACCCGTCGGCGAGAGCCTCCAGTCGCTCCAGCGACACCGAGAGGTGCGTGCCGCGCTTGTTCGCCGCCAGGGCGTGTATCTCGTCGACGACGACGTACTCGACGGCGCGGAGTTTCTCGCGGAACTTCGGCGAGTTGAGCAGGATGGCGAGCGTCTCGGGCGTCGTATTGAGGATGTGCGGCGTCTCGTCGAGCATCCGCTGGCGCGCCGCATCGCCGGTGTCGCCGTGGCGGGTTGCCTGGCGTACGTCCGTCGACTCGCCGCGGGCCGCCAGGCGGTCGCGCACCCCCTCGAGCGGGTCGGACAGGTTTCGGTGGACGTCGTTCGCGAGTGCCTTCAGCGGCGAGACGTAGAGACAGTAGACCGCGTTGTCGAGGCCGCCGTCGCGTTCCCGCCGGAACAGTTCGTTGATGATCGAACAGAAGGCGCTGAGCGTCTTCCCGCTGCCCGTCGGCGCACAGACGAGCGCGTTCTCCCCCTCGTGGATCAGGGGGATGGCCTCACGCTGTGGCGGCGTGAAGAAGCCGCCGTTCTCGGGGACGTACGCACCGAACTGGTCGACCCACCACCGCCGGAGAGCAGGGTCGAGGAGACCGAGTACGTCAGTATCGGTCGCCGCGTCGGCGTCGATGTCAGAGATGTCGATGTCGGCTAGCGGGTCGGCCACGTCCTTCCCTCTCCCGACGCGATCCATCGGGTGGTGATTGGCGCGAACGCCCAAGTGGGTTGTGCCCAGGAGGACGCCCGACTCGGCGGAGACACAACGGTAAAGTCGCCGGTGATGCAACGGGCGGTATGGGAGACAAGAAGTTCACCCTCGTGGAACTCCACTTCGGCGACGGCACGGTGCAAGTCGGCCCCGCGACCATCGGCGGCGACGAAGCGGCGAGCGACGAAGCGGCGGGCGACGAAGCGGCGGGCGACGAAGCGGCGAGCGACGAAGCGGCGGGCGACGAGGGCGGGTGCTGCCCGGGTCGGACGGCCGGCAAACTCCTCCTCGCGGTCGCCGTGGTGGCACTGCTCGCCGTCGTCGCCAAGAAACTCCTCGGCGGTGGCGTCGACGACCTGGACGAACTCGAAGACCTCGCGGAACTCGACGACGAGTAGCCCATCCGGTCTGCTTAAGCGACCACCGTCGCATAGGGGACATATGACCGTATCGAGTGCGCCGGGCAAAGTGTATATCTTCGGCGAACACGCCGTCGTCTACGGCGAACCTGCCGTGCCCTGTGCTATCGAGCGGCGAGCAATCGTCTCGGTCGAAGCGCGGGACGACGACCACGTGCGTGTGGAGGCGTCGGATCTGAGCCTCGACGGCTTCACCGTCGAGTACGCGGGGTCGACCGACGACCGACCCGACGTGGACGTCCCCGTCCCCCTGGTGGAAGCGGCGATGGGATACATCGACGCGGCGGTCGAACAGGCCCGCGAGGCGGCCGACGCCCCCGACGCGGGATTCGACATCACCGTCGAGAGCGAGATTCCCCTCGGCGCCGGCCTGGGGTCGTCGGCCGCGGTGACCGTCGCAGGTATCGACGCCGCCACCCGTGAACTCGGGCGACCGCTCGCACCCACGGAACTCGCCGACCACGCCTACCGCGCCGAGGCCGAGGTACAGAACGGTCAGGCGTCGCGGGCCGACACGTTCTGTTCGGCCGTCGGCGGCGCCGTTCGCGTCGAGGGCGACGACTGCCGGAGCATCGACGCGCCGAACCTCCCCGTCGTCATCGGGTTCGACGGCGGCGCGGGCGACACGGGCGAACTCGTCGCCGGCGTTCGCGCGCTCAAAGAGGAGTACGACTTCGCGGCCGACACCCTCGCCACCATCGGCGACATCGTGCGTCGGGGGACGCGACTGCTCGACCCCGAGGACGAGGACGCGGCGGCCGCCGAGGAGCGTATCGCCGAGGTTGGCCGGCTGATGAACTTCAACCACGGCCTCCTGGAGTCGCTCGGCGTGTCGTCACGCTCGCTCGACAGCATGGTGTGGGCGGCGCGCGAGGCCGGCGCGCACGGCGCGAAACTCACCGGTGCCGGGGGCGGCGGCTGTATCGTCGCGCTCGACCCGACCCCGGAGACGCTGACGGCGCTCCAGTTCACCCCGGGCTGTGAGGAGGCGTTCCGCGCCGAACTGTCCGAGGACGGCGTCCGGAGGCTGGAATGACGACCGTTCTCAAACTCGGCGGGAGCCTGATCACCGACAAGGAGCGAGCGGAGACGCTGGACGGCGACGCGTTGGCGGCGGCCGCCGACGCCGTCGCCGACGCCGTCGATAGCGAGACCATCGCAGACCTCGTCCTCGTCCACGGCGCCGGGAGTTTCGGCCACCACTACGCCGAGGAACACGGCGTGAGCGTCAGTCAGGGCACCCACGACGCGGGCGCGACGCTCGAAATTCACGGCGCGATGACGACGCTCAACCGCTTCGTCCTCTCGCGCCTGCACGACCGGGGCGTGCCCGCGCTCCCCGTCCACCCGCTCTCGGCGGGCGCCCGCGACGCCGACGCCGCCCTCGACCTGTCGCTGTCGGCCGTACGGACGATGCTCGGCGAGGGGTTCGTCCCCGTCTGCCACGGCGACGTGATCGCTCACGAGGGACAGGGGACGACGATCATCTCGGGCGACGAGGTGGTCGTCCGCTTCGCGACGGGACTCGACGCCGACCGGGTGGGTCTCTGTTCGACCGTCGACGGCGTCTACGACGCCGATGGCGCGGTGATCGACCGCATCGACGACTTCGACACCGTAGCCGACGCCCTCGGCGAGAGCGACGCCACCGACGTGACCGGCGGGATGGTCGGCAAGGTACGCACCCTCCTCGACCTGGACGCCCCCGCGTTCGTCTTCGGCGCCGACGACCTGTCGACCTTCCTCTCGGGCGGCGAACCGGGGACGCGCATCGACTGATACCGATTCGGACAGACACCCCCGTCCGTGGTACCACGACCCTCACAAGGGTTATCCCCAAGTGGGCTGTACGTTTGTTTGCAATGGCAAACGGTAAGGTTGATTTCTTCAACGACACAGGCGGCTACGGTTTCATCGAGACTGAGGATGCTGACGACGACGTTTTCTTCCACATGGAGGACGTTGGCGGCCCGGACCTCGAAGAAGGACAGGAAGTCGATTTCGACATCGAGGACTCCCCCAAGGGTCCGCGCGCGACCAACGTCGTTCGTAACTAATATCGACGGGAGGCCGTCGCTTCGCGACGGTCGACGCTGATTTCATTTTTTGTGTACCCCACCGAACGCGGAGCCGTAGCCACCGACGGACGGCTCCACGCGAGCGACGGCCACCGTCGTGACGCACTCGGTGGCACCTTTTCGTGCGTTCGCGCTAACCACGGCGTATGTCGAACGACGAGGCCGTTCGGGTCTGGCTCGTGGAACGCACCTACTCGGACGACGAACAGAACGTCATCATCCTCACCTACGCCACGCCGGACGGCGAGCGGTACTTCCGGAAGGAGCGCGCGCTCACCTCCTTCAGCGACGTGCGCGATACGACGGCGGCCGTCGAGGCCGACCCCGACGACCTCGGCGTCGTCGAGGACGAACGACGCGAGGCGTACGCCGCCGAAGCCTGGCGCATGGCGGCCGCACACGACCCCGACGACGTGATCTGATCGGCGGGATCGCTCCCGTCCCCGCCGTCGACCACCCGATAGCGGGCGGTCGACGTGCAGCGCGTTCGATCCGCTACGAACACTCTACCCGTAAGCCGTCGCGGGCGAAGCGCACGTCGCCGTCGAACCGCGACTCGACCGCCGCCAGCATCTCCTCGTGTCGTCCCTCGGTGTGGGGGTAGAGGTGGGTCAGATACACGCGGCCGTAGTCGTGCCCCGCGAGGGCCTCGCCGAGGAGCGAAGGTGTCGGGTGGTTCGAGACGTCCACGTCGTCCGGGAACGAGCAGTCGTGGACGAGAATCGCTGACCCGTCGGCGAAGGCGGCCAGCCCCTCGAACGCCTCGGTGTCGCTACTGATCGTGAGGTCACCGTCCGCACCCGCGAACCGATAGGCGAGGCCGTCGACCGAGTGGCGCGTCTCGTGCGCTCGAACCTCGAATCCGGCGACCGAGAACTCGTGGGCGCCAACCTCCCGCACCTGGAGGTCGACCCGGCCATCGAGGTAGTCGAAGGCGGCGAGCAAGTCGTCGACGAGGGCTTTCGTCCCGCGCGGGCCGACGACCTCCAGATGCGTCTCGCCGGCCAGCCACCGCGCTTTCAACAGGGGGAGGAGGTCGGAGACGTGGTCGAGGTGGTGGTGGGTCAGCAACACCGTCGAGACGCCCTCGTACCCGGGGTCGGTGCGGGCGAGGCGGTGGAGCACGCCGGCGCCGCAGTCGACGAGCAGGCGCCGTCCTCCGCGTTCGAGCAACAGGCCGGTCTGGGCGCGACCCGGGAGCGGCATCGCGCTCCCGGTTCCGAGGAACGTGAGGCGCATGGCGGGGGTGGGTCGGCAGCGGGGAAAGACGTTCGGGTCGCCACCCCGGAACGCCCGGGGCGACACGACCGTGCGACGACGGGGTCGGCGAGCGATCAGGTCACGTCGAACTCGGCGTCGAGTACCTCGCCGCGGGCGAAGTTCGCGCCCACGTCGGTGATTTCGATCTGTACCGTCTCGCCGAGGGTGGCGTCGTCCACGAGCACTGCGAAGTCGTCGACGTAGCCCACGCCGTCGCCCTCCGATCCCAGTTCCTGAATCGTAACGACGTACGTCTCGCCGGTCGTGACCGGTTGATCGACCATGCCTGTCACTACCACACAAGGACGGAAATAACTCGGGGAAGCGACACGTCTCGCGGAGGAGTGGCGACCGTCGGCACGGAGCGTCAGGGCGCGAGGCGGTTCTTCCGTCCCTTCAGGTGTTCGTCGTAGTGGTCGAACGTGATCGGACACCAGTCGGCGGCCAGGTCGAGGATCGATTCGGTCATCTCGCGGATCTCCCACTGGCTGTCAGCGGCGGCGCGCATGTCGGCGACGTGCATCAACATCCGTGCGTTCAGCGACATCACGATGTTGACCTCGGTGCCGATGGGGAGGACGAAGCGGGCGTCCTCGGGCGGCATTCCCAGGTCGAGCAGTCGCTGGTAGGACTCGACGGAGTCACGCACCGTCTCGCGGAAGACCCGTTTGCGCTCCGCGACCGTCCCCTCGTCGACGGTACCGCTCGACTGGTTCCGACCGACCCAGTCCGGATCGGTCGCCGACGGCGGCGTCACTACCATCGCACCCTCCGCCACGTCGGCGGGGTCGACGTCGTCGAAGGAGACGTAACGCATACTCTGGATGTCGAAACTCGCGTGCCGGTGCCGGGTGATCTGGGCCATACACGAGCGACTGACGCCTTTGATCGCGAACGTGGCCTGTGGATGTTCGAACGGCCCGAAGTGGCCGTGATCGAGCAGGTGGCCGATGAGCGTCCGCTGTTTCTCCTCGATGCTCTCCCCTTCGATATCCGCCATCGCCTCGGCGAACGAGACGTCGCCGACGAACTCCGAGAGGTAGTCGTTTCGCGCCGCCGTACAGATCACGCGCTCCGGTTCGGGCGTCGCTTCGAGCAGTTGAACCTCCATGGCTTCGAGGGGGACGCCCGCTACCTAAACGTTGTTGGAGGGGCAAGGTCAAGCCCCCTGGGGACGAAGCGGGCGCCGATGACCGACGTTCGGAATCTCGCGGCCGACGTACAGGCGTTCACCAGCAACGTCTTCCTCGTCACGGGGGAGCGAACGGCCCTCGTCGACACCGGCGCCAACTTCGACGTAGTCGACCGTATCGAGGCGCGAGTCGAGGGCCTGGATACGGTCGTGTTAACCCACACCCACCGGGATCACGTCGGCAACGTCGACGCCGTCCGGTCGGCCTTCGACGTCGAGATAAGGGGATACGACCCCACTCCTCCCGCCGTCGACGCCGAACTGGGTGAGGCGGTGTGTCTCGGCGACTACGACTACCGCGTCCTCCACACGCCGGGGCACAAGGACGACCACGTCTGTCTGTACGCGCCGGAACCGAAGGTGTGTTTCGCGGGCGATCTGGTGTTCGCGAACGGCGCGTTCGGGCGTACCGACCTGGAGGAAGGCGACCGCTCGACGCTGATCCGGAGCATCGACCGCCTGCGCGAGGCGGTCGACCCCGACCTCGCTGCCCTCCACACCGGCCACGGGCCGAGCGTGACGACCGACGCGTACGGAACGATAGAGCGCGCAGGGCAGGCGGCGCGACGCCGCTAGTCCGTTCGCAGTCCGTAGTACCCGGGGTCGTCGTCGGTCGGGGGGTCGCCGACAACGAGGTCGTCGGCGTTGATCATCACCCAGGGCACCGCCCAGTCGACGAGGACGGCCTCGGTGCCCTCGTCCAGATCCGCGTCCGTGTCGAGCCCCTGCAACAGACGGGCGATTTCGCGGATCGTGTACATCTGGTCGGCGTCGAGCAACTCGTCGGGCGTGTAGAAGTCACAGGGATAGATCCCCTCGAACTCGTCTTTCGGTCGTGGCATATCCGGGGATAGGCGGGCGGCCCCGTAAACGGTACCGGCTGAGTCCGGCGACGGCTACTCGAAGAAGCGCCCGCGGTAGAACGTCGCCAGTTCCATATCGAAGTCGTCCAGCCGGAGGATGTCCGACTCGGAGAGGTCGTCGTACTCCGCGACGTACGCCTCGGCGTCGGCCTCCGCCGCGAACGGGAGCGGGTTGCGTTGCATCGGGTCAGGCACCCGGTCGGCGTTCGTCTCACGGACGAACCACGCCGTCGTCGCGTCGATCAGTTCTTTCGTCGCGTGGTCGTGCGCCCAGACACCCGCGAACGTCGCGCCCTCGTGGGCCGACTCGAAGTTGCCGGGGGCGACGTAGTACGCGCCCAGACACCCCGACGAGCAGAAGAACACGCGGTCACCCGCCTCGACGGTCAACTGAGCGTTGTAGTCGGGGAACTTCGCGGGCATCATGTTATAGACCCCACAACTAGCGTCGTCGGGGACAGTCGCGGGATCGGTGAGGGCGGCCGCCGACTCCGTCTCGGTCGGGGTGGGAGTGGCGGTGGCTCCGTCGCCACCGTCCGGTTCCCCGGTACAGCCAGCGAGTCCGGCCGCGAGCGCCCCCACGACGCCGACGAGTCGGCGACGGGAGAGTCGCGGTGTGGGTCGGTGAGTCATCGTGGTGAGGTAGGCGGTCGTCTCTCTTGTAGCGTCTGGTCGGAACGTCGAAACTGTCGGGAACGACGTCGCTACTGGCCGGGGGAGTACCAAAAATTGCGGGATAGACGGAGTCGTCGCGCGACGTACCTACTCGAACAGCTCGACGGCCTGTTCGTAGCGGGCGCTCGGCTCCTCCCAGTCGACGACCTGGAAGAAGTTGTCGATGAAGTCGCCACGGGCCGGGCCGTAGTCGTGGTAGTAGGAGTGCTCCCAGACGTCAAGCGCGAGGATGGGGTGGCTCCCCCAGAGCGCGCCCTGGTCGTGCTTGTCGACCACGACGTTGCGAAGCTGATTCGAGAAGCTGTCGTAGACCAGCAGCGCCCAGCCACCGGCGGCGCCCGCGGCGGCCTCGAACTCACCCTTCCAGGCCTCGTAGGAACCGAAGTCCTCCTCGATCCGGTCGGCGAGGTCACCGCTCGGCTCGTCGCCGCCCTCGGGGGACATACAGTTCCAGAACAGGTCGTGGAGGATGTGTCCGGAGCCGTTGTGCGTGACGTTCTGGATGGCCCCTGGCGAGGAGCCGAAGTCGCCGTTCTCACGGTTGGCTTCGAGCGTCTCCTCGGCGCTGTTCCAGCCGTTCACGTAGCCCTGGTGGTGGGTGTCGTGATGCCAGGTCATCACCTGCTCCGAGATGTGCGGTTCCAGCGCGTCGTAGTCGTACGGGAGTGGGTCGAGTTCGTAGCTCATCGTAATAACCTCCACACAGATGATGTATCGGCACGCTGTTAAGCTTTGAGGAAACGTACGATAACACCCCACACACGGACGCGAACGGAAAAAGCGAGGAGACGCCCACGGATCGATAGCAGGGGCACCGATCCGGTCAGTCCCGCCGACTCACGACGGCCGCGTGTCCCGGCGGTCGTACTCCAGTCCCCCCGCCACCGCCTCGGCCGTCTCCCGGTCGACCAGCCGTTCTATCAGGTGAAGCGACAGATCCAGCCCCGAGGTGATGCCGCCGGCGGTCAACACGTCGCCGTCGTCGACGACGCGGGCGTCGACCACCGTGGCTCCCGTCTCTCGCAGGTCGGCGAGCGCATCCCCGTGGGTGACCGCGGGACGGCCGTCCAGCAGTCCGGCGCGGGCCAACAACAGTCCGCCCGTACACACCGACGCGAGCGTCGCCCCGGCGTCGTGAACGCGGGCGAGAGCGTCGGGGATGGCGCCGCGGTTCGCCTCGGCCCACGCACCCTCGGGGCGGCGGTCGTTCCACCCGCCGCCCGGAACCACCACCACGTCCGGCGGGTCGTCGACCGAGAGAGTGCCGTCGGGGTCGATTCGCAGGCCGTGGGCCGCCGTCACGCGCTCCCGTGGCGCGAGCGTGACCAGCGAGACATCGAGTGGAGCGCCCTCGTCGGCCGCCATCTGGAACGCCTCGAACGGGCCGACCGCATCGAGTTCGTCGAAGCCGTCGTAGATGAGGACGGCGATTGTCGTGGACATACGTGAATCGTCGGCGTCGAGGCGCATAGGTGTACGGCCGGGAGTATATAGTCGAGGCCGACGAATCGGCTGGTATGGCGACGATCAAGGACAGCGTCCACGACCACATCGAGGTGTCGAGCGTCGCCGAGGCGTTGCTGGACACGCCGGCGGTGCAACGCCTGCGGCGAATCCGCCAACTCGGCACCGTCTCGCTGGTTTACCCGTCGGCGAACCACACCCGCTTCGCACACAGCCTCGGCGTCTACCACCTCGCGAGCGAGGCGCTCGACCAGCTCGGTGTGGCCGGCCGGGCGGCCGAACGCGTTCGTGCCGCCGCCCTCCTCCACGACGTGGGGCATCCGCCCTTCAGCCACAACGTCGAACATCTCCTCTATCGCTACACGGGGAAGTTCCACGACGACGTGAACGAGTTGCTGGCGAGCGGCCGCGTCGGGGCCGTCCTCCGGGATCACGACCTCGACCCCGACACCGTCGCGAACCTCGTGGCCGGCGAGGGGCGCTACGGCCAACTCGTCTCCGGCGAACTCGACGTGGATCGGATGGACTACCTCGTCCGCGACGCCCACCACACGGGCGTCCCCTACGGCACCATCGATCACGGCCGGCTGGTACGGGAACTCACCTTCGTCGAGGGCGAACTCGTCCTCGCGGAGGGAAACGTCCAGACCGCCGAGAGCCTGTTGCTCGCGCGGGCGCTCATGAATCCCACGGTCTACCAGCACCACGTCGCCCGCATCGGCAAGGCGATGCTCCGCCGGGCGACCGAGCGCCTGATCGAGGAAGCCGACTACGCCCCCGAGACGGTGCGCCGGTGGGACGACGCCGACCTGCTGGCGGCGCTCCGGCGCACCGACGCCACCGCCGACGCCGCCGACCGCCTCTCGACGCGCGACCTCTACAAGCGGGCAGTGTGGGCGGAACTCCCCGACGTGTCCGACGATCTGTTGGACGCCGACCACGACCGCATCCGTGCCCTCGAACGCGAGGTGGCGGCGGGTGCCGACGTCGATCCCGACGCGGTGGTACTCGATGTCCCGCCGGAACCCGAGATGCGCGAATCGTCGTCACGGGTCGTCGTCAACGGCGAGATCAGGCGTCTCGACCGACAGTCACCGCTGGTGAGCGCGCTCCGAACCGCGGGCCGCAACCAGTGGCGCCTCGGCGTCTACGCACCGCCAGGTGCCGTCGACCGCGTCGGCCGGACGGCCGCCCGGACGCTCGGCCTCGACATCGACGGCGCCCTGGTGACGGAGGTGCGCCGCGGCCTCGACGCCACGCTCGACGAGTTCGGATAGTTTCAAGGATCGGCCCCGCCCCGCTTTGCATATGCACGTCGAGGGCACCGTTCTCCGCGGGCGGGAGTTCGACCCGGTCGAGGGTCGCGTCGTCGTCGAAGACGGCGAAATCGTCGCCATCGAGGAGACGGCCACCGACTCGGACGCCATCGTCTGTCCCGCGTTCGTCAACGCCCACACCCACCTCGGCGACTCCATCGCGAAGGAGGCGGGCGCCGGCCTCTCGCTCGACGAACTCGTCGCGCCGCCGGACGGCCTCAAACACCGCCTGCTCCGGGCAGCCTCGGACGAGGAAACGGTCGCGGCCATGCGTCGCTCGCTTCGCTTTATGGAGCGGTCGGGGACGGCGGCGACCGTCGAGTTCCGCGAAGGGGGTGTCGACGGCGTCCGCACGATCCGGCGGGCGCTCGACGGGTTCGACATCCAGGCCGTCGTGCTGGGCCGCGAGACGGCCGACGCGATGCGCGCGGCCGACGGCTTCGGCGCGAGCGGCGCCCGCGACGAGGACTTCACCGACCGGCGCGCCGCGACGCGGGAGGCGGGCAAGCCCTTCGGCATTCACGCCGGGGAACGGGACGCCGACGACATCGACCCCGCTCTCGACCTCGACCCCACGTTCCTCGTCCACGTCGTCCACCCCGAGCCACACCATCTCGACCGGATCGAACGCGAGGGGATCCCCGTGGTCGTCTGCCCGCGTTCGAACCTCGTCACCGGCGTCGGCACGCCGCCCATCACCGACCTCCTCGACCGGACGACGGTGGCACTCGGCACCGACAACGTCATGCTCAACAGCCCGTCGATGTTCCGCGAGATGGCGTTCGCCGCGAAAGTGGGAGATGTCCCCGCCCGCGACGTGTTGCGGATGGCGACGGTCAACGGCGCCGAGCTAGTGGGGCTGAACTGCGGTCTGATCGAACCGGGTCGCGACGGAACCCTGCTTGTCCTCGACGGCGACTCCGACAACCTCTGTGGAGCGCGCGACCCCGTCCGTGCGGTCGTCCGACGGGCGGGCGTCGCCGACGTGGAGCGGGTCGTCCTCTGACCGGGCGTCGCTCCCCCGTGTGAAGAGTTATGTGCCGAGGTGCGCTACCGACACACATGGGTGCGTATGACCGGATTCTCGTCCCGACCGACGGCTCCGACGGCGTCGAGCGGGCGATCGAACACGCGGTGCGGGAGGCGTCGATCCACGGCGCGACGATCCACGGGCTCTACGTCCTCAGCACGGACGCTTACGCGGGGATAGCGATGGAGTCGTCGTGGGAGAGCGTCGACCGCCTGCTCCGGGAGGACGCGGAAGCGGCCGTCGCGCGCGTTCGCGAACTCGCGGACGACGACGTGCCCGTCGAAACCGTGATCGTCGAGGGCAAGCCGAGCCGCGAAATCGTCCGGTACGCCGAAACCGAGGGCTGTGATCTCGTCGTGATGGGCACCCACGGCCGCGGCGGGATCGACCGCCTCCTCCTCGGGAGCGTCGCCGAATCCGTCATCCGGTCGTCGTCGATACCGGTCACGACCGTCCCCGTCGGGCGCGAAGCCTAAGCGGGACGGAGGTGTTCGCAGTCGCCCGCGTGGACGACGCGCTCCCCCGCGTCGGTTCGGACGACGAGCGCCCCCGGATGCCGGACGTCGACCGCTTCGCCCTCCACGACGCCTCCGGGCGTCTCGACGCGCACGTCGCGCCCCAGGGTCACGGCGTAGTCGCGCCACGTCGGAAGCACCGCCTCAGGGTCGTCCCGGAGGTCGTGAACCGTCTCGATGACTCGCTGGCAGAAGCGCCGACGGTCGGCCGTTCCGCCTGCCGCGCGAACGCTCGTCGCCGTCTCGGGGAGCGCCTCGGCCGCCACGTCCACGTTCGCGCCCACGCCGACGACGAGCCACGAGACACGGTCGGCCTCACCCTCCATCTCGGTCAGAATCCCCGCCAGCTTTCGTTCCGACCCCGCCAGCAACACGTCGTTGGGCCACTTGATGACGGCGTCGACGCTCGCCTCCCGGCAGGCGCGGGTGACGGCGACGGCGGCCGCGAGCGTGAAGAGGGGGACGTGCGCCGGGGGGCGGTCGGGGCGGAGGAGGACGCTCGCGTAGACGCCGCCCGGCGGCGAACTCCAGGGGCGGTCGAGTCGGCCGCGGCCCCCTGTCTGCTCGCCAGCGACCACGACCCGGCCGCTCTCGCCGTCGGCCGCCAGTTCCCGCGCCCGGTCGTTCGTACTCGGCAGGCGGTCGTGGTACTCGACGGCGTAGGGGGCGTCGAGGCCGAACTCGATGGCTGCGGCGCCGTAGTCGGGCACCGACCGGACGACGTAGCCGTCGTCACTCTCGATCACGAAGCCCGCCTCCCGGAGCGCCTCGACGTGTTTCCAGACCGCCGCTCGGGAGACGCCGAGGCGGCCGGCAAGCGTCGGTCCCGAGAGCGGGCTGTCGGCGTCGGCGAGAGTACGGAGGAGCGTTCGACGAGTATCCGGCTCCGTCATTCGAGGACGACGAGCGGATCTCCCATATCGACGCTCTCCCCCTCACTCACGAGCACGTCGGCGACGGTGCCGCCGGCCTCGGCGACCACGTCGTTCTCCATCTTCATGGCTTCGAGGACGAGTACCACGTCGCCCGCGCTCACCTCGTCGCCGGGCGCGACATCGACCGAGAGGATCGTACCCTGCATCTCGGCGGTGATCCGCTCGCCGTCCTCGGTGGCGACGGCGCCGCCGTCGTCGTCGGTGGCGGCGTCGGGGCGTTCCATGCGGTTCCCGCCGCCACTGCCACCGGCCCCGCCACCGCCCGTCGGAATCGCGGGCGCGCCGCGTTCCTCCAGATTCACCTCGAAGCGCTTGCCGTTGACCTCGACGGTGAACTCGCGTTCGCTCACTTCCTCGTCTTCGCTCTCGCCGTCCGTCTCCGTCGGCCCCCAGCGTTCGATCGCCCGTTCGATCCGTTCGGGGTCGAGTTCCTCGTCGAGGTAGTTCGTGGTGTGGGTGCCCGTCGTGAACTTCTCGTCGGTCACCATCAGCCGGTGGAACGGGATGACGGTGTGAAAGCCCTCGATGTCGAACTCGCGGAGGGCGCGTTCGGCACGCGTGAGACACTCCTCGCGGTCGCTCGCGTGGACGATCAGTTTCGCGATCATGGAGTCGTAGTCGCCGCCGATGTCGTCGCCCTGCCGCACCGCGTCGTCGATGCGCACGCCGATTCCCCCGGCGGGGTCGTACGTCGAGAGATGGCCGGTCGCGGGCGCGAAATCGCGCGCGGCGTTCTCGGCGTTGATGCGAAACTCCATGGCGTGGCCGTCGATGGTCACGTCCTCCTGAGCGAAGCCAACTTCCTCGCCCGCGGCGATCCGGATCTGCTCTTTGACGATGTCGATGCCCGTAATCTCCTCGGTGACTGGGTGTTCGACCTGGATGCGCGTGTTGACTTCGAGGAAGTAGAACTCGCCGCCCTCGACGAGGAACTCGACGGTTCCGGCGTTGGTGTAGTCGGTTTCGGCGATACCCTGGCGGGCGGCGGCGCCGATCCGTTCGCGGAGGTCGTCGGAAAGCGCCGGACTCGGCCCCTCCTCGATCACCTTCTGGTGGCGGCGCTGGAGCGAACAGTCCCGTTCGCCCAGGTGGCGAACGTTGCCGTGGTGGTCGGCGAGGATCTGCACCTCGATATGTCGCGGCGAGTCGAGATACCGCTCCAGGTAGATGGAGTCGTTGCCGAAGTAGGCCTCACCCTCGCGTTTGGCGGCGTCGAACTGCTCTTGGATCTCGTCCGGGCGCTCGACGATTTTCATCCCGCGCCCGCCGCCGCCACCCTCGGCCTTGATGGCGACCGGATAGCCGTGTTCGTCGGCGAAGGCCTCGACCTCGTCGGGACTGTCGATGGGGTCGGTCGTCCCGGGGACGACCGGCACGCCGGCGCCGTCCATCACTTTCCGTGCTTTCGTCTTCTCGCCGAGGCGTTCCATCGCGTCGGCCGGTGGGCCGATCCAGGTGATTTCGCTCCCTTCGACCAACTCCGCGAAGTCCGCGTTCTCCGCGAGGAAGCCGTAGCCCGGATGGATGGCGTCCGCGTCGGCCTTGCGCGCGGCCTCGATGATCGCCTCCTGGTCGAGGTAGGAGTCCGCCGCGCGTGCCGGCCCGACGTTGTACGCCTCATCGGCGTAGCGGACGTGTCCCGCGTGCTTGTCGGCCTCGCTGTAGACGGCAACCGTCCGAACGCCCAGTTCCTCGCAGGCGCGCATGACGCGCACCGCGATTTCACCCCGGTTGGCGACGAGGACTTTGCTGAACATGTGTTCCGTTACGGGGAATCGCCCTGTTAGTGTATCGGTCATTTTGGGAGGCGACCCGCGGCGATAGCGACTTCGTGATCGCCGATGGAATCGGGCCTGTCGTGGACGACCCGTCGGGCTCGGAGGCATTTCGGGGGAGAAACTGCCCGAACGGTCAGTTCCGGTCGCGTCGCCGACGACACCGAATCCAAACGGCCTTATGCGAGTGACCCACACGGATACACTATGTCAGTACGAGTCGGCATCCTCGGTGCGACCGGTGCAGTGGGACAGCGATTCATCCAGCTCCTCGACGGTCATCCGACGTTCGAACTCGCGGCGCTCACCGCCAGCGACGAGAGCGCGGGCAAGCCGTACCGCGAGGCGGCGAAGTGGCGGGTCGACACGCCCATCCCCGTCGACGTTGCGGAGATGACCGTCCGACAAACCGACCCCGACGCGGTGTCGGACGACGTGGATCTGCTGTTTTCGTCGCTCCCCTCTAGCGTCGCCGTCGACATCGAAGAGGACTTCGCCCGCGACGGCTATGTCATCTCCTCGAACTCCTCGAACGACCGCCTTGCGGAGGACGTGCCGCTGACGATTCCGGAGATCAACCCCGACCACCTCGACCTCATCGAGGTGCAACGCGACGAACGTGGCTGGGACGGCGCGCTGGTGAAAAACCCGAACTGCTCGACGATCACGATGATCCCGCCGCTGGCGGCGCTCGACCAGTTCGGCCTCGACCGCGTCGACGTGTCGACCCTGCAGGCCGTCTCCGGCGCCGGCTACTCCGGGGTTACCTCCATGGAGATCATCGACAACGTCCTTCCGCACATCGGTGGCGAGGAGGACAAGATGGAGACGGAGTCGCGCAAACTGCTGGGCGACTTCGACGGCGCGGAGATCACCTGGCACGACGTGGACGTGGCGGCATCGTGTAACCGCGTGCCCACGCTCGACGGCCACCTGGAGAACGCCTTCGTCGACCTGTCCGACGACCCCGAAGTGAGTGAGGTTGCGGACGCGATGCGGGAGTTCCCCGGCGTCGACCTGCCGAGCGCGCCGAATCAGCTCATCCACGTCTTCGAGGAGCCGGAGCGCCCCCAGCCTCGGATGGATCGGATGCGCGGCCAGGGGATGCAGATCTGTGTCGGCGGCGTGCAGTCCACCACCCACGGTGTCAAGTTCAACTGCCTCGCACACAACACCGTCCGCGGCGCCGCGGGTGCTAGCCTCCTGAACGGCGAACTCCTCGTCGAGAACGGCTACCTGTAGGGCGCCCGCGTCACTCCAGCAGTGTCGCCTCGGTGAACGTCAGGTACGCGAAAAAGGAAAACGCCAGCAACAGCATCCCCGCCGGCATGAACGCGCCCTCGTAGATATACTTCAGGACGAGCAGCGCGGCGCCGACGATGATCGTCCGAAAGAGGAGGGTACTCAACAGGACGGTGATGGGAGGTGACACGATCAGTGATAGTTGGGATTCGAGCGGCAAAAACGCGCTGGCGGCCGCCCGGCTGTTTCACTCGTCCAGTAACCGTCCGTGAACGTCGATTTCGCCGTTGCGGATGCGGGTACTGCTGATGCGGTCACCGTCTTCGGCGACGACGAACGGCGGGGTGTGGATTTCGAGAGGTGACCGTCCCTCGGCCGTCCGGCGCCGGTTGAGTTCGTCGGCGCGTTGCTGGGCTTTCGCCTCCGGCGAGACGACGAGGGCGTTCAGATCCGTCCGCGTCGCGGCGGGGCCGAGCGGATCGTCCAGTTCGACGATGTCGTAGCTGGCGGTGTAGGCGGCTGCGATCCGGTCGAGTTCGGCGTCGATGCGCTCGTGTCGTTCCGCGAAGGAACCGAGCTGGGCGGCGTGTGACGGGTCGCTCCGCGTTCGCTTCGCGAGGTCGGCCGAAGTGAGGCCGACGACCACGTGACCGTCGTCGCCCGCCGCGCCGTCGTGGCTAGCGGTCTGGAACGCCGCGTGAAAGAGGGCACGGTGGCCGCTGTGGATGGGCGTGAACGTGCCGCCGAGGATGGCGATTCGATCGGTGTCTGTCACGTGTCCCCGTTCGTGAGCGACCGAGGTATAGGTGCGGGCGCCGCGTCGGCGACACCGGTCGGCGAGTCGAACGCCGACTAGCCCGTGATCGTGACCGGGCGCTCCGCGGAAACCATCACGTCCTGGACGGTGCTTCCCAGGAGAACCTTCTGGACGCCGGAGCGTTTCCGCCCGCCCATGACGATGCCATCGACGTCACGTTCCTCGGCGGCGTCGATGATGGTACGGGCGACTTCACCCCCGGTGACGACCCGGTCGACGGACACCCCCTCGTCGGCGAGATAGTCGGCGGCCGCGACGGCGGCGTCGACTTCCTCGAACTCGTGGTGAGGGGCGCCTCGGTAGTCCTGGTGTGCGAAAACGTAACATACGGTCGCCTCGATGGTCTCGGGGTCGCCGGGCAGGTTGGCGACGTACCGGGCCTGGTGGAGCGCGCGGGTTTCGTCGCGGTCGACCGGAACGAGCACCCGTCGGACACCGTCGCCGAGTCGGGAGTCCCGGCCCGTGACCGTGACCGGTTGGCGAGTCGAGAGTGTGACATCCTGGACGGTACTCCCCAGCAACACCCGGGCGACTCCGGAGCGTTTCCGCCCGCCCATGACGACTTCGTCGGCGTCGAGTTCGTCGACGAGACGGACGATCTCCGCCGACGGCGACCCGTCGTCCACGCGGCGTGTCACGGAGACGCCCGCCGCGTCGAGATGCGCCGCCGCGTCGACGGCGGCGTCCACGTCCTCGAACGTCACCTCGTCGGCGTCGGCGAACTCGTCAGGTGGGACTACGTAACAGACCGTCGCCTCGACATCGGACGCCGCGTCGGGCAAGCGCGTGACGTATTTCGCCTGGTGGAGCGCACGGGTTTCGTCGCGGTCGACCGGAACGAGCACCTGATACATGGAACCAAACTTGTCTATGGAACGAAATATAGCTACGGGCGGGTTCCTATCGGGTGGGAACGCACCGACGGGCCACGGGACGGGAACAGCGCCGCCCCACACTGGCCAGCAAATCCTTTTGGTTCCCCACTCACTACGTCGGGGCATGTACGTCCGGGATGCCAAGAACCGAGACGAGGTCTGGTTGCTCGACCACATCGAGGAGATGGCCCTGGACGACGCCGCGTTCCGGTCACGGGACTACGTCATCGCGGTGGACGAGGAGACGAACGAGCGCGCGGGGTTCGGGCGCGTCCGTATCCACAAGACCGACGAGGGCGACTACTGCGAACTCACGGGCGTCGGCGTCTTGCCCGAATGGCGAAACCAGGGTGTCGGCGCGCACGTCATCGAACGGCTGGTCGAGACGGCGCGCGACGAGGGGTTCGAGACGGTGTACTCGCTGACCGACGAACCCGGCTATCTCCGCCAGTTCGGGTTCGACCCCGTCGAATCGAGCGGCCTGCCGGCGAAAATCCGCGAGCGGCTGGCGACCAAACGCGAGACGGTACAGCCGGATGCCGTCGCGACGCGTCTCCAGGTCGAGGAGTTCTCCATGCCGGAACGCCTGCGCGAGGCGTTCAAACACGCATCCCCGCACGAGCCGGCGGAGGAATCGGCGGTCGAGGACGCGGAGGACTTCGGTATCGACCCCGAGAACGCCACCTACAAGTACGACACGGGGCGGTGATCGGCGACCGTCGGCTCAGGTGCGGTCGTCGAGGAAATCGGTACTGAACACGAGCCACGCGAGTACCGTACAGAAGAGGATGGGTGGGAGAATCGCGAAGGCCCAGAGGGGTTCGATTCCCCAGAACAGGAGCAAGAGCACGTCGGCGAGGCCGAGCAACAGGAACGGCGTCACGGCCAGCAGCGCCAGCCGACGGTTCGGGGTCGGCGCCTCACTCTCGGAGAGTGCCATACCAGCACTCGACGCTCCGCCCTCAAAAGCTCCCCGGGTGGGCGTTACGGCATTGTTCAGATAAGCTGATTTTGGCAGAATGATTGGGCGAGGAGCCATGT
>JBDGTP010000018.1:0-22246 GCA_042216725.1 Haloplanus sp. | reverse complement strand
GGCGGGTGATCGTCCGCGACTGGCGGCGCTACGACGGCGAGTTCGGCGGCATGAAACCCCTCGACACGCTGGAAGTCCACCAGATGTTCGGCCGCGCGGGGCGGCCGGGGCTCGACCCCTACGGCGAGGCCGTCCTCCTCGCGAAGGATCACGACACCATGGACGAACTGTTCGAGCGGTACGTCGACGCCGACCCGGAGCCGGTGCAGTCGAAACTCGCCCGGGAACCCGCGATGCGCACCCACCTGCTGGCGACGGTGTCGTCGGGCTTTGCCCGCACCCGGGCGGGCCTGCTCGACTTCCTCGACCGGACGCTGTACGCGGCACAGACCACCGATACGGGACGGTTAGAGTCGGTGGTCGACTCCGTCCTCGAATATCTCGCCGCCAACGACTTCGTGGAGCGAGGCGGCGAGGAGATCACCGCCACGGGGCTTGGCCACACCGTCTCGCGCCTCTATCTCGACCCCATGAGCGCCGCGGAGATCATCGACGGCCTGCGCGAGGCCGACGACCCAACACCCCTCGGCCTCTATCACCTCGTCTGCCGGACGCCCGACATGTATCAGCTCTACCTGAAGTCGGGGGATCGGGAGACCTACACCGAACTGTGTTACGAACGCGAAGCGGAGTTCCTGGGACGCGTCCCCTCGGAGTTCGAAGACGTGCGCTTCGAGGAGTGGCTGTCGGCGCTGAAGACGGCGAAACTACTGGAAGACTGGGCGCGCGAGGTGGACGAGGATCGCATCACCGACCGCTACGGCGTCGGCCCGGGCGACGTGCGCGGAAAGGTCGACACTGCAGAGTGGTTGCTCGGCGCGGCCGAACGCCTCGCGACCGAACTCGACCTGGACTGTGTCGTGGCGGTGCGCGAGGCGAAAAAGCGCGTCGAGTACGGCGTCCGCGAGGAACTACTGGATCTGGCGGGCGTGCGCAACGTGGGGCGCAAGCGCGCTCGCCGCCTCTACGAGGCGGGCGTCGAGTCCCGGGCCGACCTCCGCGAGGCCGACAAATCGGTCGTCCTCGGCGCCCTCCGGGGACGGGCCGGGACGGCCGAGCGCATCCTCGAGAACGCCGGCCGGCGCGACCCCTCGATGGCGGACGTGAGCGCCGATGCGGCAGAGGGGGCGTCCGACAGCGACACTGCCGACCCGTCGACGACGACTCCCGACGCGGACGAGACACAGGCCAGTCTGGGTGATTTCGAATGAAGGTCGTCGAAGGCGTCGCGACCGTCGACGACCTGGATGCCGTCCTGAACCGCCTCGACGGGATCGCGACGGAACACGACGTGACGGTACAGGCGTTCGACGCGCGCTACGTGGTCGGGCGGGATCACCTCGAACGCGCGGTCGAACTCGCAGATCGGGCGTTCGCCCGTGGCGAGAACGTCGCCCGCGAACGGGGGATCGAGATCCTGCTGTACGCGGCCGGGCGCCGACAGATCGACGACGCGCTGACGATGGGCGTGAGCGAGGGGGAGACGCCTGTCGTCGTCGTGGCGACGGCGGCGGACGGCGACGAGCGGCGGGCGGCGGCCGCGGCCGACGCCGTGCGCGAGGAACTCGACCCCGCGGAGACGCTCGGTGTGACCGATGCCGAACGGGTGCGGGCCTTCTTCGACGTGACGGACGCGGAACTCGACGCCGTCGACGGCGACCTGTCCGACCTGATCCGGGAGCGCGTCGCGTTGCTCGACGTGGAGAAGTGACGGCGGGGGCCTGTTACCGAAAAATGATGTGAAAATCGCCCGGGTCGCGGCTTACATATGGGGTGGTGGTGTACCTCAACAGGATGACTTCGGACGAATCCGACGGCGACGGAGCACCGACGGACATGGAGATTGCACGGGCGGCGGAGACGCGCCCCATCGAGGACGTTGCGGGTGACCTCGGTCTCGTCCCCGAGGATCTCGACCCGCAGGGGACGGGAATCGCGAAGATCGAACAGGACGCCATTCAGCGGACGCTCGCCGACGCCGACGAGGGGAACCTCATCCTCGTCACGGGGACGACCGCGACCCCGAAGGGGGCGGGAAAGACGGTCACGACGGTGGGCCTCGGCCAGGGGCTGAACCATCTCGGCGAACAGGGGATCGTCGCGGTACGCGAGCCCTCACTGGGGCCGGTGTTCGGCATCAAGGGTGGGGCCGCGGGCGGCGGCCACTCGCAGGTACTCCCGATGGAGGACATCAACCTCCACTTCACGGGCGACCTGCACGCGCTGACGACGGCGCACAACCTCGTGTCGGCGACGCTCGACACCAAGATCCACTACGGGAACGACCTCGACGTGGACGTAGATCAGGTGAGCTGGAAGCGCGCGCTCGACATGAACGACCGCGCGCTCCGTGAGACGGTCGTCGGTCTCGGCGGCGAGACCAACGGCCCGCCCCGCGAGGAGGGCTTCCAGATCACGGCCGCCTCCGAGGTGATGGCAGTGCTCTGTCTGGCCGACTCGCTCGCGGATCTGAAAGAGCGTCTCGCGCGGATGATCGTCGCCTACGACTCGGACGGCGAGCCGGTCACCGTCAGCGACCTGGGTATCGAAGGGGCGATGGCGATGCTCCTCAAGGACGCTCTCCGCCCCAACCTCGTCCAGACCATCGAAGGGTCGCCGGCGTTCGTCCACGGCGGCCCCTTCGCCAACATCGCCCACGGCACGAACTCGCTGCTAGCCGACAAACTCGGCCTCGCGCTCGGCGACTACCTCGTCACCGAAGCGGGCTTCGCCGCCGACCTCGGCTTCGAGAAGTTCGGCAACATCGTCTCGCGGCGCGGCGTCGCACCCGACGCCGTCGTCCTGACGACCGCCGTTCGGTCGATGAAATACCACGGCCTGGACATGTGGCCCGTCGACTACGACCGTCTGACGGAACCCGATCCCGAGGCGGTGCAGGAGGGGATGGCGAATCTCGACCATCACGCCGGCATCATCGACCAGTTCGGCGTTCCCTTCGTGGTCGCCATCAACCGCTTCCCGACCGACACGGACGAGGAGATTCAGGCCATCATCGACCACTGCGAGCGGGAGGGCTATCCCGTCGTCGTCTCCGAGGCCTTCGACAAGGGCGGCGAGGGCGCCGCGGAACTGGCTCAGACGGCCAAAGACCTCGCCGACAGCGACGAAGGTGCGTTCGAACCGCTGTACGACCTCGACACGAGCCTGAAAGAGAAGATCCGGACGGTCGCGACCGACGTGTACGGCGCCCAAGACGTCCACTTCACCGAGGACGCCCTCGACGACCTCGACCGCCTCGAAGAGCAGGGCTACGGCGAGATGCCCGTCTGTCTCTCGAAGACCCAGCACTCGACGACCGACGACCCGACGCGGAAGGGCGCGCCAGCCCTCGACTGGACGCTCACGGTGCGTGAGTGTTACCCCGACGCTGGCGCCGGCTTCGTCGTCGTTCTCACGGGCGACGTGCTCACGATGCCTGGCCTCCCTGCCGAACCCGCGGCGGAGGAGATGGACGTCGACGAGGCCGGCAACATCACCGGCCTGTTCTGACGGCGCGACGCCCGGCCTCGCCGGCGTCGCGGTCGAATGAAAAGGATTACTAGCGTTCACACCCATGCGTACCCCGTCCGCCGGTCAGTGGAGGCACCCCACACGCCGGTCGTTCGATCGTCGTGCCGGTGGACAGTTGATCACCGATTTCCGGATCGCGGTCTCCCCCCTCCCCCCCTACCGTGATCCCTCCCCCCCTTTCAGCGGCCGTGACCCAGAACTGAGGTAGTAACTTCAAGGTCGTCGCCGGCGTACGCCAGGACGTGTCAGACCACGCACCGACCATCTCCTGTGAGCGATGCGGCCGCGAGTGGGATCTGTCCTACGAACTCGACGAGTTGATGGCGGGCAACCGGGCAGTCGAGCAGTTCGCACTCGACCACGAACGCCACACGGGTCACTATCCCGACGGCGTGGCGACCTGGCGGGCGACGTGTCGCCACTGTCCCGACGGCGTCGAGCGCCTGTCCGAAGACGCCGCGCGTCGCTGGGCCCGGACGCACGCCCGCCACACACGCCACGACGTGACGCTCCACCACGCCGCGGGCGAGGAGACGAGCCTGATCGAAGGGTAGAAGCGTAGGTTATCGCGGATCGCTCTCCCAGCGGTACGCACACACCGAACACGACGCGAACTCGGTGTCGCGGCGCGTCTCGGGGTAGAAATCGAAGTCGTCGATGCGTGACCCGCAGTCCGGACAGACCGCGTGGTCGGGGACGAGCACCCCCTTGAACACCGTGTCGCAGTCCGGACACGCCACCTGGTGGTCGGAACCGAGGCCCTCGATTGTCGCGCCACACTCCGCACACGTGTACCGCCGCTGCGGGCCGTCACCGCCGTACTCGGTCTCGGGGTCGACCCAGTCGAAATCGGCGGCATCGCCGGCGCCGGCACCGTCCCCCTCGCTTTTGCCCCCCAGGCCGAGCAAGCGAAGCACCCGTCCAAGCATGCGACGGGATACGTCGCCGACGACAAAACGATTCGGGGACGGACGACTTTTGCCCGCCGGGCGTCAGGAGGGAGTGTGATCCCCCTCGTTCACGACTTCGACGGCGAGGTGGTGCTGATCTTCGGCGGCGGTGCCGTCGGCGCACGGAAAGCGCGGCGGTTCGCACGCGAAGCGCGGGTCGTCGTCGTCAGCCCCGCGTTCGCCGACGCCGACTTCCGCGGGAGCGAGTTCGTCAGGGCAGCACCCGGCGCCGCCGACGTGCCCGCGTGGCTCGACGCCGCCGACCCGGCGCTGGTCGTCGCCGCAACCGACGACGACGCGCTCAACGCCGCCATCGAGCGCCAGGCGGCGGAGCGGGACATCCTCGTCAACCGGGCCGACCGCAGCGCCCGCGCCGACCGCGGCGTGCGGAGCGTGGTCGTACCCGCCACTGTCGAGGACGGCCCCGTCGGCGTCGCCGTCACCACGAGCGGCCGGAGTCCGGCGGTGAGTCGCCACCTGCGGCGGGAACTCGAAGCCGTCGTCGACGGCGCGGGGCTCGTGGCGACCGTCGTCGGCGACCTGCGAACCGAACTCAAAGCGCGACCGGTCGGCACGGAACGCCGCCGCGACGCCATCCGCGCCATCGCCGACTCGCCGGCGGTGTGGGCCGCCGCCCGTGAGGCGGGAACGGAAGCGAGCGTCCGTGACGCCGCGGACGAAGTGCTTTCGAGCGTCCTCGACGGCGAGGCGGACGAGCACGAGGACGCCTGAGCTACCAGTCGACGCTCAGCGTGCCGTCGCCCTCGGGGTCGGGCGCGACCTCCTCGTCGGTGCGGCGGTCGACCACGTGGATGACCCCGCGACCCTTCTTCGCGGGGCAGACCGCCGCCGCACGGACGTTGTGCGCGAGGTCGTCCTCGTCGACGTAGTACGTCTTGGGACGCGCGAGGCCGGTGTCGAGGTCGAGATCCCAGTTGTCTGAGACTTCGGCACACTTCCCGGTGCCGATGCATCCGTTCGCCTCGAAGACGATTTTGTACGGTTTGGCGTCGACCGACGGCGCGTCGGCGTCGCTGATGTCGCTCGCTCGCCGAATGCCGTCGTCGTCGGAGTCGCTCATACGGGCGCTAGTCGCGGCGGCCCGTTAAGTGGTGAGGAACGGGATCAGAACGCCTGCAGGTCGTCGAGGACAGCCGCAGCCGATCCGTCGTCGAGGGCGGTGCGAGCGGCGTCGAGGGCGCCGTCGAGGGAGTCGGCGTCGCCGCCGGCGTAGATCCGGACGGCGGCGTTCAGCGTGACGGCGTCGTACCAGTGGTCGGTGCGGTCGCCGGCGACCACCTCACGAGTGCGGCGGGCGCTGTCGGCGGCCACGTCGTCGACCCGGAGGTCGTCCTCCTCGAAGTCCATGCCGTAGTTCGCCGTCTCGATTTCGTAGTCGTCGAAGTCGCCGTCGGCCGACCAGTCGGCCACCTTCGTGTAGCCGGGGCGGATGTCGTCGTACCCCTCCAGCCCCTGGAACATGACGACGCGGTCGAGGTCGTGGAACGCGCTCGTCCGGAACGTCTCGACCACCTTCTTGGCGAAGGCGAGGTGGTAGAACGAGCCGAGGTGGACGCTCGCACCGGCGGGGTTGGCGAGCGTCTCGACCGTGTTCAGGAAGGTGCGCACGCCCATCTGATCCCGGCGGTCGAACAGGTCGGCGACGGCGGGGTTGAACGTCGGCTGGTAGTAGAAGCCAAAGCCCACCTCGTCGACCATGTCGGCCGAATCGCGAGGCGTGAGTTCGGTCGCCACGCCGAGTTCGTCGAGGACGTGCTTGTAGGCGTCCTGTTTCTGCGTGGGGACGCGGTCACCGGAATGGACGGCGACGGGCGTGCCCGCCGCGGCGGCGACGACGCCGGCGGCCACACCCAGGATCGCGGTGCGACCCTTGCCGTCGTAGTTGGCGCCGCAGTCGACGGGGTCGGCGTCGGGCGTCGCGTACTCCACACGCTCACACATCTCGTCGGTGAAGGCGGCGAGCTCCGTGGGCGTGTTGTGTTTCCAGCGGTTGGCGAGCCAGAACGCGCCGAGGGTCGTCGGGTCGGGCGCGCCGGCGAAGATGCGACGCATCGCCTCCGCGGCCTGTTCGCGGGTCATGTCCGCCGCGGATTTGGTGCCCGAGCCAACCACCTCGGTCAGCAGGCGCTTGAGCGGCCAGTCGCCGAAGTCGTCGGTCACTGTCGGTTCACCTCCACGACGCCACCGGCGCCGAAGGCGACGTGGCCGTCGGCCAGCGCGTCGGTCTCGCCGAGACAGTGGGCGACCGTCTCGCGAACGCCGACGACCTGTCCGACGACGGTCACGGCGGGCGGTTCGACCCCCACCTCCGTCGCCCGGTCGACGATGGTCTCTAACGTGCCCGTGACGGTGCGTTCCTCGGGCAACGTCGCACGCTCGACCATGGCGACGGGCGTCTCGGCGTCGACGCCCGCCTCGCGGAGGGCAGCGACGTTGTCGGGGAGGCGGCCGACGCCCATCAGGATCACGAGCGTCCCGCCGGCGGCGACGAGACTCGACAGTGCCGGCCAGTCGAGGGCGCTGTCCTCTTTCGTCGGGTCTTCGTGGCCCGTGACGACTGCGAGCGTCGAGGCGTGGTCGCGGTGGGTCGGCGGGATGCCGGCGACGCCCGGGGCGGCGATGGCGCTCGTGATGCCCGGGACGATTTCGAAGGGGACGTCGTGGCGGGCGAGATGTTGGGCCTCCTCACCGCCGCGGGCGAAGATGGTCGGATCGCCGCCCTTGAGGCGAACCACGTCCCGACCCGCGTTCGCCTCGCTGATCAGGCGGTCGTTGATCTCCGCCTGCGGCGTGCGCTCGCCGTCGGCGCGCTTGCCCACGTGTTCGACGCGGGTGCAGTCGGGGAGCGATTCGATCACGCCGTCGCCCACGAGCGAGTCGTGGAGGACGACATCAGCCTCGTCGAGCAACCGGCGGGCCTTCACCGTCAGGAGTTCCGGATCGCCCGGACCGGCGCCGACGAGATACACCGTTCCGGTAGTAGTCGTGTTCATCGCTTGGAAAGTTCGGGACTGCCGCCGACCCGCCGATAGCGAACTCGGTAGCGGTTGGCTGGATCGGTCAGATCGCCAGGCGGTACGTCGGCGTCGGGGTGGTTCGGTGGCTGTTCGTCCGGCGGTTCGTCGACCAGCACTTCGCGGGCCGCGGCCACGAGGAACGAACACGGTTCACGGCAGGGGAGCGAGCCGCCGCCCCGGTCGACCGGGAGTTGGTCGCCCTCGTGTTCGTCCCACTCGCGGCGCTTGGCGCAGTTGCCACAGACCGCGGCGGTCACGTCGGTGAGTTCCTCGCGGGAGAGGTTCGAGACGCGCTCGTAGATGCCGGTCTGACGGGCCGCAACCTCGCGGTACGGAACCGGCTCGGGGTCGTCGGCCCACGTCTCGACCGCGGCGGGATATAGCGTCGCGACGGCGCGCAACAGCCCCGTCGCGTCCAGCTGCGACAACACCCACCCCGTCGGGAGCGACTGCTCGCCCGCGAACGGGCGGTAGCGACCGTCGTCGGCGGCGCGGACGAACGCGCGGAAGTCGTCGGGAACGGTCAGTTCCCGCCGCGGCACCCCCCGGTCGGCGCGGTGCCGGAGCGCGTAGCCGTCGTCGGCGACGGTGACGACGAGGTCACCCCACTCGCGGAGACGGCGGCCGCCCTCGGCGGGCGCGGCGTCGAGCCACGAGAGGAAGGCGTCGCCGGCGTCGGGGCGCACGGGCGTCTCGCGCCCGGCGTCGCGGTCGATATCGGCCCCCGCGTTGGCCGCGCGTTCGAGAATCACCTCGGGCATGAGCGGGTCGGTGCCGACGGCCGACGCGTACCAGATGCGCCGTCCTTCGACCGTCCCGGGGACGGGGTAGCCCGAGCGCGGGTCGTCCGTGATGCCGAGCAGTTCCGGAATCTCGTCTTGCGTGTGGAAGCCGTCGGCGATGAACAGGGGGACGACCGCGATGTCGTCGGCGTCGAAGCGGTCGAGAACGTCGTCGACGTACGGTGCTTCGTCCATGAACAGGGCGCCGACCTCCGCGAAGTCCGTCGTCTCGCGCAGTGCGTCGACGTGGTCGTAGATGGCGTCGGCGCTGGTGGGGTTGCGCTCGGTGCCGTGACCGATCACGGCGAGGGCAGCCGCCGATTCGGCCGCGTCGTCGCCGAGATACCGGCGCGCACGCTCGGCGAGCACGTCCGTCATCGCGGAATGGGTGCCGACGGGGTCGGTGTAGATCACGTCGGGTTCGGTCTCGGTGCCGGTCACGTCGGCGACGCCGAGGGCGAACTCCCGGGGGAGCACCTGATCGACGAAGTAGCCCTGGCTCACGAACAGCGGGACGATGTAGGCCTCGTCGGCGTCGACCGTCCGCAGGACGGAACGGAAGGATGGCGACTCCTTCCAGAACGCCTCCCGCACCTGGTCGAAGGAGCCACGCTCCCGGATGGCGTCGGTGTGGGCGTACGTCGGGGTCGCCGAGTCGGGGTTGCGGTGGGAGCCGTGGGCCGCGACGATCAACGCCTGTTCGGTCATGTGTCGTCCTCGGTGTCGTCCACACGCTCGGCCGCCTTGTGTAGTTCGGTCGCGAGAGTGCGCGCCTCGTCGGCCGAGAGCGTCACGCGATCCGCGTGGGGTGGCACGTTGTCGAGTTGGGTGTTGTCGAGTTCGAGTTCGAGCGTGATCTCCGCGGGGTCTTCCCGGGCCGTCCGGACGTTGAGCGTGGCGAAGGCCTCCTCCTCGAAGCCGTGTCCCTCGACGCTCCCGTCGAGGAGGTCGAACGTCGTGAAGGCGTTGACCTTCATCACGCGGTCGGCCATGTTAGTCGTCGGAGGGAAGCGGTTCGTCGCTGGCGTTCGTCGGCGCGGGCGAGGCGTCCATGTCGGTGTCCTCGGCGTAGGGATACCACGTCATCTTCGTGTTGCCGAGGTAGGGGTCGTCGTAGCTCGTCTCCTCGGGGTCGGCGAGAGCGGCGAGTTCGTCCTCGTCGCGGCCGGCGACGAAGTCACGGAACGACTCGTTCGGGCCCGCGCGCTCTTGCTCGTAGGTTTCGAGCAGGTTGGCGATGTAGCCCGGCACCTCGTCGGCGGGCACGCGCATCTTCACCCAGTCCGCGAACTGCGGGTTCTCGCCGAGGCCGCCGCCCAGGCCCACGTCGAACGCCTCGACGGCGTCGCCGTCCTTGCGCGTCTTCATGCCGCGCAGGCTGATGTCGGCGATCTGGGGCTGGGCACACGAGGCGGTACAGCCCGAGAGGTGGATGTGGAAGTCCTCGACGCCGTCGGGGACGGGCACGTTGTCGCGGAGCCACCGCCCGTAGCGCACCATCCGATTTTTCGTCTCGACGATGGAGAGCGAGCAGTATTCGGTGCCCGTACAGGCAATCGAGCCGCGCATGAACGGGTTGGGGTCGGGCGAGTGCTCGGAAAGCAGGGGTTCGTCGAGGAAGTCGTCCAGATCCTCGTCGGCGATGTCGCCGACGATGACGTTCTGTCGCTGGGTGAGGCCGATCATCTCGGAGCCGTACTGCTCGGCGAGGTCGGCGAGGTCGATCACGTCGTCGGCAGCCATGCGGCCGACGAGGACGGACAGGCCGACGAAGTTCTGCCCGTCGCTCTGTTCGTGGACGCCGACGTAGTCGCCGGGGGCGTCCGAACGGCCGGCGTTGTAGTCGTACTCGTCGCGCAGATCCTCGCCCGCGGTCGGGAGTTCGTAGTCGACGTACTCCTCTTGAAGCACGGAGCGCACTTTCTCGGGGCCCCACTCGTCGACGAGGAACTTGATGCGGGCGTTGAAACGATCCTCACGGTCACCGTAGTCACGGAAGAGCGCGGAGAGCCCGGCGGCCACGTCCGTGGCGTTCTCCGGGCGACAGAACACGTCGATATCGCGGGCGAACCGGGGCTCCTTGCGGGCGAGGCCGCCGCCGACGTGGACGTTGAACCCCTCGATTTCCGCTCCATCGCGCTCCTTGATCGCGGGTTCGAAGGCGAGGTCGTTGATGTCGCCCTGGCCGGCACCGCGGCGGTCGCCGGTCATCGCGACCTTCCACTTCCGGGGTAGATTGGCGTAGAGATCGTTGCCCTTGAACGTCTCGTGGAGTTCCTGCACGATAGGCCAGACGTTGACGAGTTCGTCGGCGTCGCGGCCCGCAACTGGCGAACCGACGATGTTACGCCAGGAGTCACCACACGCCTGGATCGTCGAGAGGCCGACGGATTCGAGTTCGTCCCAGATGTCGGGGATGTCCTCGATGTTGATCCAGTGGAGCTGGATCGACTGGCGGGTGGTGAAGTCGGCGTACGCCGAACCGAACTCGGGGTTGTCGACCGGGCCGGTGGCGTACTCCCGGGCCACCTCGCCGACGGTGCGGAGCTGCTCGGGCGTCATCCGCCCCATCGGCGTTCCGATCCGCATCATGAAGTAGCTCTCTTGCCCTTTCCGCTGGTGGTACAGCCCCCACCATTTGAACCGCTCGAACCAGGCGTCGTGTTCGTCCTCGGGGATCGCGTCCCAGCCTTCCTCCGCGAATCGAAGGAGATGGTCGCGTATCTCCATCCCGTAGGTTTCGTCCTTCCAGCGCTCGACCTTGGACGGCATGCAAGGCTAGAACGGAGCCGAACATATACGGTCGGGCACGCCGTCAACCTTCCCCGGCTCTCCGGGGAGGAAGAGATATTTGCCGGTTCGTGCGAGCTATCGCGGGGGCGTCGCCAGGCGGGAGCGACGGCGAGGGATGTGGACGCTCTCGGGGACGACGGGGCGGAACTCGTCGGTCGTCGGGTCGACGCGGCCGAGAGTGAGCCAGTCGGTGACGCCGCTGGTGCCACACTGGATGCACTGGCCGGCGATGCGCGCCTCGACGTTCGCGTCGGCGGCGGCGACTTCGACGAAGCCCTCGGCCAGGAAATCCGCGAGCCGGCACGCACAGAACTCGTGGCGTGCGAGCCGCCAGAGGTCGCTGACGTTCACCTCGCGGGTGTCGTTGACGCTGACCCAGGCCCCGTCGTCGAGCTGGTGAACGGCGGTGGTCATGGGGTGGGCTACGCTCCCGACGGCGGTAAGCTCGTCGGCGCCCGCGACGATTGCCGGTCATCGGACACGGATCCCGAGCCGTTTCGGGGGAGAATCACCCGACTGCAGTCGATTCCCCCCGCGAACCCGGCGTCATGGATACCGGAAAGGAACGCCTCGATACGGGAGAACGGGTAGCGATTACGCGCTAACACGGCCTTATACGGCTGTATCGTCTACGAAATTTCGATGACCGAGAAAAGCGAGACTGTGACGCGACCGTCGGACACCGCTGCCGACCGAGACGACGCCGCCGCCGAGCGAAATCATCTCTCCGATGTCGAAGCGGGTGCTGGCTGCACGGAAATCTGGGAACACCTGAGCGAGACCCGCGACGGCGCGGATCAGGACTGACTTTTCCCTGCGAACCGCCGGGCGAGGCCGGCACTGGTGATCATCTCTACGAGACCGAACGCGACGGCGGGGAGCGACGCCACCGTCGGGAGACCCGCGGCCACGACGACGGCGGCGGCGACGGCGAAATCGCGCATACCGACCGAGAGGAGCGTCGCGATTCGCTCCGGGCGGGCGGCCCGCGCCGCCGCGACCCAGCCGACGCCGTAGCCGAGCAGGTTCAACGCCACCGCACCGACGACCACGGCCAGGAGGCGGTTGCCGCCCGTGCGGACGACACCGGCGTTGGCGGCGGTGACGCCGCCGATGACCAACACCACCATCAGCGCCGCGAGCGCCGGATAGGCGTCCTCGTGCCGGCCGATCACCGTCGGATACCGGGCGCGGAGTGTCACCCCCGTGAGCATCGGCACCACCACCGCGACGAGTAGCGGTTCGGCGAGGAGCCACGGGTCGACGCGGCCGCCCGACAGCACCGCGACGACGGCGGGGACGAACAGCGCGCTCCCGGGCGCGACGAGGACGAGCGCCGTGGTCGACAACGCGGTCGATCCGCCGGCGAGCGTCGTCATCACCGGCGTAACAAGTTCGGGCGTGACCGCACCGAGGACGACGAACCCGACGGTGAGCGGCGGCGAGAGGCCGAGGGCGCGAGCGACGCCGAACGCGATGGCGGGCATGAGGAGGTGCCCGGCGACGAGGGGCGCGAGGTCACGAACGTCGACCGCTCGGAAGTCGGCGACCGTCAGCGTCAGCGAGACGCTGCCGATCATCACCGCCAGCAACACCGTGGCGTGTCGCGCGAGGGCGGCGAGTTCGGGAACGACTAGCCCCGCGCCGACCGCGAGGACGACCCATCCCAGGAGATACTCCTCGACGACGGCGCCGAGACGTGCCGGACGGACTCGAACCACGACGGGCGTCGGTGAGCGAGACGGTTAGGCGTCGGGGTCGAGCGCCGCCGCGACGTGGCCGCGGATGGCCGCGTGGAACCGCTCGCTCGCGTAGCGATCCCGCGGGAGCGTCGGCCGCGCGCCGGTCGCCACCGCCGCCGACACCGTCGCCACGGCGTCGGCCGTCGAGGTGAACAGCCGATCCTCGCGACCCGCCAGCACCTCGCGCTGGCCGCCCGCGTCCGGTGCGAACGCCACCATCCCCGCAGCAACGTACTCCGCGACGGCCATCCCGAAATGTTCCCGCGGTTTGCAGTTGAGGCCGTAGCGGTGAGTGGCGAGCAGTTCTTCGACGCGTTCCCGGGGGGCGTCACGGTCGAGGTGAACGTAGGGCCGGTCGGCCGCCGCGGCGGCGACACGGCGGGCGTAGTCGGGGTAGATGGACGACGCCGATCCGACCACGTGGAGGTGGATGTCGTGACCGCGCGCCCGGACGCCGTCGACGATACGAACCGCCCGAAGCGGCCGCTTGTCCGGGGCGAGGCGGCCGACGACCACGACGCCCGCCTCGCGTTCGTCCCAGGGCCGCGGCTTCGACGGCGGGTCGACCGGCGGATGGCAGACCGTCGGCCGGCGGCCGTAGACGGCCGCGACGGCGTCGGCCGTCCACGCGGAGTTGGCGAGGAGGCGGGCGTCGGCGGGGAGCGTCCGGTCGGCGACGCCGCCCAGTCGGCTCCAGAGCGGGTCGAGACGGGTCGCGTCGCCGTCGGGGGCGTCCCGCCGATTGAACTGCGGGTAGTGGACGTACTGGACGGAGGGAAGCGGGAGGGAGAACTCGTTGGCGGTGCTGACGGCGGCGTCGAACCGATGGGCGTGGCGGACGAACAGCCGTCGGAGGAGGACGCTCCGGGCAGCGAGTTGCGGGCCGGCGCGTTCGGGGAGGGCGTCGAACGCCCGGGCGACGAGGCGGGTACCCGGCGGGCGGTGGACGGGGACGGTGGCGTCGGTGTCGAACAGCGCGTTGAGGTCGGCGAGCGACGACCGCGAGAGGGTAAACAGCGTCACGTCGTGGACGGACTGGAGGGCCTCGCAGACGTGGAGGCAGACGGCGTCGGCGCCGCCGCGGCCGTCGAGCGTGTTGTGGAGCACCGCAACCCGCGCCATGGGGCCGTGTCGGGGGGCAGCCGTCTTAACCGGCGGGGGACTTTTACCGACCGCCGCCCGCCGACGGATATGGAGTGTGCGTTCGTGGGGTGTGGGGCCGTCGCCCGGAAGTACGCCGCCACGCTCGATACGTCCCCGCTCTCCCTCGTCGCCGTCTGTGACCGGGATTCCGACCGGGCCGAGACGTTCGCAGCGGCGACCGGCGCGACGCCGTACGCGGAGTTCGACGCGCTCCTCGACGCCGAGGACGTCCCGCTGGTGGTGAACCTCACTGGCCACGGCGCCCACGCCGCAGTGACCGACCGAGCCCTCCGGGCGGGACGGCACGTCTGGAGCGAGAAACCGCTCGCGCTCGACGCCGACCGGGCGGCGGGACTCGTCGCCCTCGCGGCCGAACGGGGACTGGCGCTCGGGTGTGCGCCGACCAACGACACGGGCGAAGTCCAGCGTCTCGCGCGGGCGACACTGGACGACGGCCGCCTCGGGACGGTGCGGCTGGCGTACGCCCACGCCCACGTCGGCCGGGTGACCGAGTGGCACGACGACCCCGGCGCGTTCCTCCAGGTCGGCCCCCTGTACGACGGCGCGGTGTACCCGCTCACTCTCCTGAGCGCGTGGTTCGGTTCCGTCGAACGGGTGCGGGTCGCCGACGCGACCGATCCGTGGCCCGACCGCGAGGAACGGACGCCGGAACGCCCGAGTCACGTCGAGGCGACGCTGGAACTCGACGACGGCCCGCTCGTTCGCCTGACGGCGAGTTTCTACGCCCCCCATCGGAGCCGGGAGTTCACGAGTCTCGAACTCCACGGCGACGACGGCTCCTGTTACCTCGGCGACGCCGGTACCCTCGGCGGCGACGGCGACCACCACGTCCAGTTCGGGCGCGCCGGGCGCGACTACACGCCGAACCCGCTCCGGGGGCCGTCGTCCCGGACGCCGTATCTCGCCGGCCCGGAACGTCTGGCTGCGAGTGTGCAGCGAGGGCGTCCCGACCGCCAGTCGGCGCGGCGGGCCGCCCACATCGTCGCCGTCTGCAACGCGGTCGAACGGGCGGCCGCGGAGGGATCGTCCGTCGCCGTCGACGGCCACGACGGGCCGGCACCCGACCGAAGCCGGACGGTGTGGGGGCGAGCGGACGACGACCCACACCCACCGGCCGCCGCCCTCCGCCTGCCGCCGGTCGGCTTCGGCTGTTCGCGCTACCGCGACGGCACCTACGTCGACCGTCGGGACTCCATCCCCGCGGCACTCGACGCCGGCTATCGCTACCTCGACACCGCGGAACTGTACGGTAACGAGGCGCGTATCGGCGAGATTCTGGCCGCACCGGGGAGCCCCGACCGCGAGGCGCTCGTTCTCGCGAGCAAGGTGTGGAACACCAACCACGCTCACGTCGCGGAGGCCTGTGAGACGACACTCGCGGAACTCGGGGTCGACGCCCTCGACTGCTACCTGCTCCACTGGCCCGACGCGTGGGCGTACACCGGTCCCCTGTGCCGACTCGCGGAGTTGCCCGTCGAGGAACAGGAGGCGCGAACGTTCCCCGAAACCGAATGCGGGGAGCGGGCGACGGCGGACGTGAGCCTTGAAGCGGCGTGGCGACAGCTAGAGGCACTCTACGACCGGGGCCTAACGGCGACGCTCGGCGTCTGCAACGTCGACCGGGCGACGCTGGAACGGCTCGTCGACTTCGCGCGCGTCCCGCCGGCGGTAGTGCAGGTGGAGTGTCATCCCTACCGGCCACAGCACGACCTGGTGTCGTGGTGTCACGAGCGAGGTATCCGGGTGGTCGCCCATTCGCCGCTGTCGGCGCCCGGCCTCCTCGACGACGACGCCGTCCGGGCGGTGGCCGCGGAGATGGGCGTCTCGCCCGCGGCGGCCGTCATCGCATGGAACGTCGACCGGGGCGTCGTCCCCATCCCGTCGAGCATCGATCCGAACCACGTCGTCGAGAACCTTGCCGCCGCGGGCTACCGCCTCGATGACGCGGAACGCGACCGGCTGGCGGCGCTCGAAGACCCCGATTTCGACCGATGAGCGGGGAGCGCGTCCGCAACCGGCGGCGAGTGGCCGCGACGGTGACGCTGATCGCGGCGGGGGCGGCGGGGGTCGCAGTTGGAGGGTGGACGCTCGTGGCGGAGGCCGCCTCACGCGCCGCCGCCAACCGCTGGGTGCTGGTCGCGGGGGCGACCCTCGCCTACGAAGTCGGGTTTCTGGCCACCCGCCTCGACGCCGGCCGGACGGCCGCGGCGTTCACGCCGCCGAACCTCGTCACGCTGTTTCGGGGCGGGCTGTACGCCGCGACGGCCGGGTTTCTCGTCGTCGCACCGACGCCGGCGGTGGCGTGGATACCCGCCGCGTGTTACGGCACTGGCGTCGTCCTCGACTTCGCGGACGGCCACCTGGCGCGACGGACGGGGAGGACGACGGCGCTCGGCGAGAAACTCGACCTGGCGTTCGACACGCTCGGCTTCCTGGTCGCGCCGCTCGTGGGCGTCGCCTGGGGGCGGCTCCCCGTGCTCTACCTCTCCCTCTCGGCCGCGCGCTACGTGTATCGCGCCGGCGTCGGCTGGCGGCGACGCCGGGGACGACCCGTCGACGACCTGCCCGAGAGCCGGGTGCGACGACCGCTGGCCGCCCTCCAGATGGGCTTCATCGCGGTGGCGCTGGCGCCGGTACTGCCGGCGTCGGTCGTCAATCCGCTCGCGCTCGTCGTCGCCGCACCGTCACTCGCCGTCTTCGCCCGGGACTACCTGGCCGTCACGGGGCGGCTGAGAGCGTGAACGGGCGGCAGTATGAAGTGACGGGCGTCGCTAGTGCGGGCGTGACAGGGAGCGTCGACGACGCAACCAGAGCCGGGCAGCCGCCGAACGGCCGGACGCTCTACTTCACCGGCCCCCGCGAGGTCAGGGTCGAACGCGAGTCGCGGCCCGACCCCGACCCGGACGAGGTGCTCGTGGAGGCGCGCGTCTCCGCGGTGAGTTCGGGCACCGAACTCCTGATCTACCGGGGAGAGATGCCCCGGGATTGTGCCGCCGACGCGACGCTCGACGCCCTCGACGGCGACCTCACCTACCCGCTCAAATACGGCTACGCGACGGTCGGCGACGTGGTCGCACTCGGCGACGGCGTCGACGAGCAGTGGCGCGGGCGAACGGTCTTCGCGTTCAATCCCCACGAGAGCCACTTCACGGCGTCTCCCGACATCCTCGTACCGGTGCCGGACGACCTGGCGACGGAGACGGCAGCCCTCCTGCCGACGGCTGAGACGGCGACGACGCTCGTCATGGACGGACGGCCACGGGTGGGCGAACGGGTCGTCGTCTTCGGCGCCGGAATGGTCGGCCTCGTCACCACGAGCCTCCTCGCGGCGTTCCCCCTCGAACGGCTCACGGTGGTCGAACCCGTCGAGCGCCGGCGGGAGATGGCCGCGCGTCTGGGCGCCGACGAGACGCTTCCTCCCGAGGACGCGGCGGCGGTGGGCGACCGGGGTGACCCACCCGGCGCCGACCTGGCGTACGAACTCTCGGGGGCACCGGCGACGCTCGATGACGCCGTCGACGCCGTGGGTTACGACGGTCGGATCGTCGTCGGGTCGTGGTACGGGCGCAAGCGCGCCGCGACCGACCTCGGGGGATTTTTCCATCGCAACCGGATCGACATCTCGTCGAGCCAGGTGAGCACGCTCGCGCCGGATCTCCGGGGACGGTGGACGAAAGACCGCCGGCTGAACGTCGCGTGGGATCGCCTCCGCGCCGTGGAGACCAAGCCGCTCGTGACCCACCGGATTCCCTTCGAGGACGCCCCCGACGCCTACCGGTTGCTCGACGGCGGCCCGGAGCGGGCGCTCCAGGTGTTGCTCACCTACGACTGATCCGATCCGACCCGGGCCGAGCATATAAGGCGATCCGTCGCTACCCACGGGTATGTATCGGCTTTCGGTCTCACGGGACTTCGTCGCCCAGCACTACCTCACGGTGCCCGACCCCGGCCCCGAAGGGGAGGTACACAGCCACCACTTCGAGGTCGACGTGCGCCTCGCCGGGGCCGACCTGAACGAGTACGGCTACCTCGTGGACATCGACGCCGTCGACGCCGCGCTCGACGACCTGGAAGCCCGGTATCGGGACGCTCTGCTGAACGACCTTCCGGAGTTCGAGGCGGCGAACCCGAGCGTCGAGCGGTTCGCCCGTCTGTTCGGCGACCGGTTCGTCGCGACGGCGCCGACCGGAGAGGCCACCCGCCTCACCGTCCGGATGTGGGAGGACGACGTGGCGTGGGCGAGCCACGAGCGACGGCTGGGATGAGCCACGCCGACGCTCGGTATCTGGAGTCGAAACGCACCGTCGACGACCGGGCGCTCGACCGCCGGGTGCGCGACCGCCTGCTGGCGGAACTCCCGGATGCCCCTCGGGTGCTGGAGGCCGGCGCCGGGACAGGGGCGACGGTGTCCCGACTGCTCGACTGGGGCGTGACCGCCGGACACTACCGGGGTGTCGACCGCGACGCGGGCGTCCTCGACCACGCCCGGACGCGACGCGCCGCCGACTGCGACGCCGACCCGACCGACGACGGCTTCCGCGTCGGCGACCTGACCGTCACCTTCGAACAGGGGGACGCGCTGGCGGCCTTTGCCGGCGAGCGGGCGGATCTCGTCGTCGCACAGGCGTTTCTCGATCTGGTATCGATTCCGGCCGCACTCGACGCCTTCGCCGGCGCCCTCGGCCCGGACGGCCTGCTCTACGCGCCGATCACCTTCGACGGCGAGACGGTGTTCCAGCCCGATCACCCGGCCGACGAGGCAGTTACGGCGGCGTACCACGAGGCCATCGACGCGGCGCCGGGGCGAGACGCCCACGCCGGCCGCCACCTGCTCGACCGCTGTCGGGCGCGCGACGGCGACCTGCTCGCGGTCGCTGCGTCGGACTGGGTGGTGCATCCGCGCGACGGCACCTACCCCGCCGACGAACGGCACTTCCTCGCGACGATCCTCGAACTCGTCGCCGACGCGGTGACGGGCGAGGTTCCGGACGCGTCGGCGTGGCTCCGTACCCGTCGTCGCCAGCTCGACGCCGGGACGCTGAGCTACGTCGCCCACGGGTACGACGTGCTCTACCGGCCGGAGTGAGTCGGCGATGGTCGGACACAGGCGCGGCCGGCGCCACACGGCGCTCTGGACGGTCGTGGCGCTCGCCGCCCTCTGGGCGTATCTCCGGGTAGTCGGCGTCGACGCCGTCGTGACCGCGCTCGGCCGCGTCACGCTCCGTGACGCCACCACGCTGGTCGGCCTCGGCGCCGTGCCGATCCTACTGTGGGGGGTCTCGCTTCACCTCGTGCTCGCCCGCCTCGACGTGTCGACGACGCTTCCGCGGTCGGTTGGGCTGTTCGCGGCCGCGGGCTTTCTGAACAACGTCACGCCGTTCGGCCAGGCGGGGGGCGATCCGGTGAGCGGCGCGCTGGTCGCGCGGGTCGGCGGAACGGCGTTCGAGCGCGGCCTCGCGGCGGTCGTGAGCGTGAGCGCGGCCAATGCCGTCGGCCTCGCCGGACTGGGGGCCGTCGGTCTCGGCGTCGTCGGCGTGGCTGCGGCAGGCGGCGTGCCGACCGTCGCCGCCGGGGTCGGCCTGACGGCGGCAGTCGGCGCCGGGGCGCTCCTGGCGTGGCGCGTTCGTGCCCGCCTCGTGGGCGTCGTCGGCGACGCGGTCGGCGGCCTCGTCGTACGAATCGGGAGCGTGATACCGGGGGTCGACCCGCCGGAGCGGGCCGCGGTCGCCCGACGGGTACGGGCGTTCGTCGCGGCGCTCGAACGAGTCGCGGACGACCGCCGACGCCTCGTGGCGGTGCTGGGTCTCGGCGTCGCGGGCCACCTCGCCGTGGCGACGACGCTCTGGGTCGCGCTCGTGGCGCTCGACGCGGTCGTCGCGCCAGCGACGGTGCTGGTCGTGGTGCCGGTCGCCAGGCTCGCGGGCGCGTCGCCGACACCCGGCGGTGCCGCGAGCGCGGAGGCCCTGGTGACCGGCCTGCTGGTCACTATCGGCGGCGTCGCGGCGCCCGTCGCGGCTGCGGCGGCTCTCGTCTACCGCGCCGCGGCGTTCTGGCTGCCGACGCTCGGGGGCGGTGTCGTCACCGTCGGACTGCTCGTCGCGAGCGGGGCGACCGACTACGACTCCCGGCGGTAGAGCACGACGAGGATGGCGATCAGCGTCACCTGAACGACCTTGTCGCCGATACCGCCCGGGTTGAGTACGTCCGGCCAGTTCAGGACGAAATAGAGGACGACCTGGAGACCGATGAAGGGGACGCCGACGAGATAGAGGAGGCGACGGCGGAAATCCAGCAAGAGGAGGAGGACGGCGACGAAGAAGGCGACGCCCGCGAGGACGAAACTGACACCCTGGAGCGTATCGAGGGCGAGGACGCCGAAATAGAGGTGAACGATACCGGTGACGACTGCCAATACGATGCCGAACCAGTGGAGGCGAGTGAGCGACGCCGTCTCGAACGTGGAGCCTGCCATGGTTCGTGTTAGCAAACCAAGGAGGTAAAACCTCCCGGCGTGGGATGTACGCTTATCGGCTATCGGCCCCTGATGAGTGTATGGGCATCGAGTACGTGCGGCAGGCGAGCGATCCGGCGGTGTCGGTCGTCGTGCCGTCGGTACCGGCGTACGACCACGAACCGACGGTGGCCTGTCTGGAGGCACAGGACGTGGACGCGTCCTACGAGATCGTGCTGGTCGACGACGGCTCGGTCGACCGCTCGGCGGCGCGAAATCAGGGGCTAGAGGCGGCGTCGGCCCCGGTGGTGGCGCTCACGGACGACGACACCCGTCCGCCGGCTGACTGGCTGTCGACGGCGCTGGCGGCGTTCGAGGCCGACCCCGACCTGGTCTGTCTCGAAGGCCCGGTGTACGGCGGGTGTCGGAGTTTCGGCCCGCGCCACTACGTTGGGTGCAACCTGGCCGTCCGGCGGACGGCAGCGCTCGATATCGGCGGATTTCGGTCGGCGTTCTCCGAGTGGCGCGAGGACGTGGAGTTCGGATGGCGAATGGAGGCCGATGCCGACGGTCACTGTCGGTTCGAGGAGTCGTTCCGGATGTGCCATCCCGAGGTGCCTCGCACGGCGTTCGATCCGGCGCGGGAGCGACGGCTGAAACGCGAGTATCCCGAACGATACGGCGCGGTGATGGACGTGACGCCGATCCGTCGGCTCTACCGGAAGGCACGGGCGGCGGGCCTCACACAGCCGCTGCAGCGGGTGCGCAACGCGATCAGACGGCGGCTCAAGGGGAAGTGTCACGCCGCCGCGCGGATCGAATGAGCGGCGGTATCGGAACGGCTGTGGCGCTCGCGGAGAGAGACGAACCAGCGACAGTCACGGCGACCGGACGCTATCGGGGCCGAGAGAGCGCGACGTACGCCGAGTGATTGTCGAGTGAGGTACGAAGCGAGGCGATGATCAGGAGCGGGAGCATTACGACGGCGGTCTGGGCGGCGACACTCGGGGAAAAGAGGGCACCCGCGACGGCGACGGCGATGATCGTCGCGAGCATGACGGCCCCGAGCATGACCTGTGCTTCGGGGGTCTGTCCCCCCGAAGCCGGGCCAAATCGTTCCTCGTGAGAATCTGATACAGCGGTCATTGATCTTCTAGCAATTTATGTTCAGACCCAATTATATTTAACGGAGTAGTGTTCCCCTCGATATAAAATGAACGATACTGAAGAATACTGCCGGAGAACGAAACGAACAATAGTGAAAGATGGCGGCCCGGCTGTCGAGTCGTCGCTGGCGGGTGTCGGAACGTGCCGACTACGGGTCGAAGTCGGCCATGTAGGAGGTGTGGAGGCGGTAGAACAGCATCATCCCGCCGACCCAACTGAGGATGCCGTAGGCGGCGTAGGCGAACGTGGGCAACTCCATGTAGAAGTACATGTACGATCCGATCAGGAGGTACGCGGCGACGAAGACACCGAGGATGCGGATACCCCGACTTGAGACCTGTTGTTTCGGATTGACCATGGTAGGGAAACGAGGGGCGCTGACATCCAGTATCTGTCGGTAGCGGATTTAAGAACGAAAGTTCATGCAAAATATGCGAAAGGCGTCGACACTATATGAGGGAGGGATAAACTGCCGGTATGATTCGCGTAGGCGTTAACGGGTACGGTACCATCGGTAAGCGGGTTGCCGACGCAGTGAACTCGATGCCGGACATGGAACTGGTCGGCATCGGGAAGGCCAGTCCGAACCACACGGCGGACGCGGCCGCGGAGCGCGGCTACGACATCT
>JBDGTP010000027.1:0-22475 GCA_042216725.1 Haloplanus sp. | reverse complement strand
GAAGGCCGCAAAACAGGAAATTCCACTCCCTTCATGCGCTTAAACGTGGCCCTCCGTGGCGACGACGGCGAAGCCCTCGCCCGCCTCCCCCGCCCGCGCGGCCTCGATCGAGGCGTTGAGCGCCAGCAGGTTCGTTCGCTCGGCGATGTCGTTGATCACCTCCACGACCTCGTTGATCTCGCCGACCCGATCCTGGAGTTGATCGACGTCGTCGACCACGTCCGTTGCCGCTCCCTCGACCGTCTCCATGGCGTCGATTGCCTCCGTGGCCGACTCCCGGCCGTCTTCGGCAAGGTGTTCGGCCTCCGCACTCGTGGATTCGACCTGATCCGCCGTCGACGCGATCTCTTCGACCGTCGCGCTCAGATCGGACACCTCCTCAGCGACTTCCTGCATCCCGTCGGCCTGTTCGCCGACGAGGTCGCTGATCTCCCGCGAACTCCGTGCCGCGTCCTCGGACGTCCGGCGGAGTTCCTCGACGGCGTCCTCCACCTCCTGCGAGACTTCCTCGCGTCTGTCGAGTTCAGCCTCGATCTGCTGGCTGTAGGAGTGGATGTAGGTGTCCATCGCGATCTGCTGATCCAGGTTCAGGAGCTTGAGCGCCGACAGTGACCGCTCGATCACCGTATCGACGGCTTCTTCGGTCGTCGCCGGCCCCGTCTCGGTGTGGCCGGCCGCCGTGCTGTCCACCTCTGCCGTGCCGCCGTCGGCCGCCGCCTGTCGCTTCACGTCTTCGCCGATCGCAGTGAGGATTCCCTCGTAGTAGATGGAGTAGGCACCGAGGTAGATCTTCGGTCCCAGATCCAGCATGTCGTGGATCTTGCCGATGCGCGCACGCCGGCTGAAGTAGTCCGTCCCGTACTGCCCGCGGCCGAGATCCCGGAGGTACTCCGTCTGGGATTTCTTCAGCCCCTCGACCGACTTCGTCGACGAGTCGATGATCGCTACGGCCTCCGAGTACGACTGTAGGTGGTCGTAGAATTCCTCGACGAGGTCGTCGGCGATCCGGTCGAACGTGCCCGACATCTCGTCGAGGCGCCGCCGATCCACGTCGTCGAACTGTGTGAACTCCTTGCGCCAGTCGATCTCCTCGGGTCCGATACCGATCTCGGCGACGAGTTCACGGCCACTCACCCGTTGGCGGTCGTCATCGCTGATCTTGACATCGTCGGGGGGAGCCATTGATTAACGACCCACACGCAGACCCCACAAAAATCGGGGTCAATATGTGTACGATCAGACTACATATGGGTTGATATGTGAACCGGACGGCTGCTTAGCCGGATTGCCGGTCGTCGTCCCGATCACGCGAGACGGGCGTCTCGTTCTCGAACATGGTCTCGAACAGCGTCCGCTCGGCTGCCCGGATGTGTTTGTGGAACGCCGACGGCGAGAAGTCGAACACTGCCGCCAGTTCCTCGCCGCTCGCCCGCTTCGGCGTGTCGAAGTAGCCACGGAGATACGCGACCTCGAGCACCTCTCGCTGTCGAGGTGTGAGTTTCTCCAGTGCCCGTTGGGGACGACCCTCTGCCAGATCGGACGACGTTGTGCGTTCGCGCTTGGCGACCAGTTCGGAGTCCGGGTAGACGGTCGACATGGTGTCGACGGCTCGACGGATGTCGAACGTCGGCGGTACCGCCACGGTGACCCGGCACGCCGCGTCGTCGGCCGAAATGTTGCGAACCGAGATCCCGTGGTCGGCGAGGATCGACGCGATGAACGGTTCGACGAACCGGAGTTGGACGAGGGCGTCGGCAGCGGCGACGAGTCTGGCGCTTTCGATGGCTCTCGTCGCCTCCGCCGCGTCGAGCAACTCCTCGGCTGATCCGTTCTGTACTCTGACGAATACGAGCGACGAGTCGTCCGACTGCGGGATGATCCCCTCGAGTTCGAGCGCACAGTTGGTCTCGCGGGTGAAACGCAGGAACAGGCAATCCCGATCCCAGATCTCGAAGTCGAGTTCGGTCGCGTGATCCGTCAGAAGCCCCTCTTTGCGTTCAATCGCCGTAATCGCGTGCGCGATCAGGTCGCCCAGCTCCGTCAGGACGGATTGCAACACCCCGGAGAACGCGGACTGATCCCCCGCGTAGATGGTGAGGACACCCTGGGGTGTTTGCTGGTAGACGAGCGGAATACTCATCACGGAGCGGAAGTCGCGCCGGACGGCTTCCGAACGCCACGCCTCGCTGGCCATGTCCGTGGCCGTGTTTGTCACGACAGTCGGCTCCCGCGTTCGCGCCGTTCGTGCCGCGGGTTCGGCGTTCGCGTCGTCGACCGACAGGGTAACACGGTCGAGGTATGCCCGGCCCTCGCCGGCCCATGCCCGCGGATCGAGCGCGTCGTCGACCGGATCCAGCGTCCCGATCCAGGCGAACGCGAACGCGTCGGTCTCGACCAGTTCCGCACAGACGGCTTGTTCGATCTCCCGTCGCGTCGTCGACTGGGCGACGACGCGTGCCACATCCCGGATGTGGGCGTTGATCGATTCGGCCCGTTCGAGTTGCCGGGTTCGCTGTTCCAACTGGTGCGTTCGTTCTTCGAGGGTTCGTTCGTGCTCGGCGCGCTTGAGCGCGGCCTCGGCCGTCGCCCCCATGATCTCCACGAGGTCGCTCGCTCGCTCGTCGAAGGCATTCGGTTCCGTCTCCCCGACTACGAGCACGCCGTACTCGCCGACCGGCACGACGATCTCGCTCCGGATCGGCGTCTCGGGATTGTAGACGTTCGCCGCCGTGCGGACGTCGTCGAACACTTTGGGCGCTCCATCGACGAAGACCTGCCACGCGATGCTCTCGTCCGGTTCGAACACCGGTAGTTCGTCGAACAGGTCGGTAGCCTCGGGCGGGGCGGACGCCACCGGCCGCAGGACGCCCCCGTCTTCGTCGACGAAGTACATCGTCGTCACGGCGGGATCGAGGATGTCGGCTACGGCCTCGACGACCTGCTCGGCAATTTCGGTCGCCAGCGTGGCCTCGAACAGATCGCGCGCCGACGCGTTGATGTTGGTCAGCGCACGCTCGTAGGCGAGTTGCTCGCTGATGTCTCGAAAGACGCCGTAGATGACGGTCTCCCCTTCCAGTTCGATCACCTCGACGCTGATCTCGACGGGGACCCGCTCTCCGTCCGCCGTGACCGCGTAGATGGGGGAGCCGTCGGGAAGTCGCCGTTTCGTCCCGCCCTCTGCGACGTGTTGCTCGAAGAGGTCGCTGTACTGCTCCGTCTCCTCGTCGGGGTGGAGATCAGTCTGGTGGAGGCCCATGAGTTCCTCGCGCGGTTGGCCACGGAACTCCTCGGCGGCCCCGTTGACCTCGATGATCTCTCCCGTCTCGGCGTCCGCGACGAAGATCGGATTCGGGGCCGCCTGCAGGAGCGTCCGGTAGCGTTTCCAGGTCGACGCGAGTTCCCGTTCCCGCTCCTTGCGCTCGGTCACATCCAACCCGCAGCTCAATATGCCCGTGACATCGCCGTCCACGTCGCGCAGGAGCGTGTTGTACCACTCGATGATACGTTCGTCTCCCTCCGCCGTGACGACCGGGTTCTCGTATCGGCCGACTGCGTCGATCTCGCCGGCCATTATCCGTTCGAACACGTCGCGCATCTCCTCCCCACGGCCGTCGGGGAGACACGTCTCGAACCAGTCGCGGCCAACGAGGTCGCCCTCGTCGTAGCCCAAGGTTTCCCGGGCCTCCCGGTTGACGAACGCGATCCGCCCGTCGCGATCCAGGGCAACCATCATCACGCCGGCCAGTTCGAGGATTCGCTCCGTCGACGCGGCCGAGAGGATCTCCCCCGCCGTCGCTCGACGCTCGCCCGCCCGCACGTCGAGTTCGTGTGCTACATAGCCCCCGAAGACGGCGGCGAGGGCGCGTGTCCGCTCGTCGAAGGCGCCCGGCGCCCGATCAGCGAACTGGAGGACTGCGTGGGGCCCGAGTGGGATGCTCAGGAACGACCGGCAGTCGGTGTCGACATCGAACCGGTCGTCCTGGTCGATGTCGTCGATCCGAAGGAGCTCCCTCGACTGATACGTCCGGTTCGCGACGACCCGACTGCTCGGTCGGTCGTCCGGTGAATCGACGGCGTCGGCGGTGAACCGCGCCTCCAGGTCGAGCGTCCCGCTCTCTGCGACGAGAAGTTCGCACACGTCACAGCCGATCAGGTGCCCCGCGGCGTCGACTGTCGCTCGATAGATCTCCGCGAGGGACGACGCTCGTTCAATTCGCGCTCGCGCCCCCTCGATGGTGTCGGACTGGTTATTCATCCCGCTCTGGGTCTGGCGCCTGGTCGCGTGATCGCCGTCCCACTTCCCAGATACGATCCGACCATAATAGTTCCTCTTGTGTTTTGATCAAGATCACAAAATGCATCTCGGGTGAGCGTCGCGTGACCCGACGACCCCGGTCGTGTGCGTTTCCGACCGTTCGGGGGATGATCCGTCCCGTATATCGTCGGGAGTTCCGCCGATTGTTTTATGCTACTACTGGAAAAGGTATGGCGCATGGCGAACGACCCAGACCCCGAGACGCCGGTGTCCGTGTCGACGGGGGAGGTGCGCGTCGGGAAGGCGTTCGAGGCCGACCGCTTTCCCGTGCCCGCCATCGCCTTCGAAATCGAATCGCTCGCCGACGAACCGGTTCGCATCAGACTCGTCGATCAGATCCCCGACTCGTTCGCGATGGAAGGCGTCGGTTTCCATCCGGACTACGAGGGCGACAACTGGACTGCCTACGGCGACCACCGCGTCGCCTACGAGCGTACGCTCGACCCCGGCGAGTCCGTCCTCACGGTGTACGGCATCCGTATCGACGACCCCGAGGAAGCGACAGCCTTCCTCGACGAACCGACGATAGAACTGCTCGACACCGACGACACCGCCGACGGAACCGGCGACGTACTCGGTCGGGAGACCACACAGGTCGTCCGGGACGCCCTCTCGGGCGAGGAGTCCGGCGACCTCGCGGAACTGGGTTCGGAGTCGCTGCTCGGCGACCAGGACGGCGCTGTGACGCCCGCCCCGCGCGAACCGGACGAGGAACTCACGGCGGCCCTCGGCGACCGTGACGAGGACGTGACTGCCGTCGCGACGAGTGGCGCGGTCGAGACAGCGGAGGGGTCCGAGGCCGACGCGGAGACAGCGGAGGAGTCCGAGGCCGACGCGGAGACAGCGGAGGAGTCCGAGGCCGACGCGGAGACAGCGGAGGAGCCCGAGGCCGACGCGGAGACAGCGGAGGAGCCCGAGACGATGCCGTCCGCGACGGTCGCCGAGGCGCTCGATCCGCGCCCGGCCGATCACGCCGCGATCACGAGCGACGACACCGCCGCCGAGACGGCAACAACCCCGGTCACCGCCGGAAGCGACTCGGTGGCGGCGGCGCTCGCCGCCGAGATTCGCGCCGGCGACGTCGACGACGACGACCTGTCCGTCCTGCGCGAGGCGTTCGAGGGCGAGGTGCCCACGAGCGTCGACGTGCGCGTCGGGCGTCTCCAGTCACAGGTCGAGGATCTACTGGCGTACCGCGATGCGCTCGCCGACTTCCTCGACGAGAACGGTACCGCCGAGGAGGTACTCGGCGACGTGAGCGAGGCGGTCGACGACCTGGACGACCGCGTCGACGACCTCGAAGACACGCTGGAGACTGCGGAGGCGGAACGTGACGACCTCCACGACGAGGTCGAGGCGGCGACCGACACGGTGTCGGCGGTGTCCGACCGGATCGACACGGTCGCGGACGACCTTACGGAGCTGGAGGCGACCGCGGAGCGGTTGGACGACCGCCTGGCTGCCGTCGAGGAGTTCGAGGCCGATATCGAGGAGATCAAGCAGGAACTGGACGACCTGCGGTCGTTCCGTGACCGCCTCAGTAGCGCCTTCGGCACCGACGAGGGGTGACCCGAACGGCCGCGATTCCAAAGCGCAATCGGTAAAGCCCGCGCCCTCGTCGATCCGGTAATGACCGAGACGGTTCGGGTCGCCGTCCCGCGAAAGGGACGACCGCTGGAGGCTGTTCTCGAACGCTTCGCGACGGTCGCGGGCGTCGGTGACCTCGCGGACGACATCACCTCCACGCTCCGCTACGAGAAGGCGATCACCAAGGGGACGGCGTCGGCCGACTGCGACGTGTACGATCGGTTGGCGACGTACAGCGACCTCTCGAACCCGCAGCATCCGGAGTACACCCTGTTGCGCGACGACCGCGATGGAAAACCGCGGCGCATCGTCTTCGACAGCGTCACGGTCGCGGTCGATGGCGTGCGGGTCGAGTTGATCGGTCGGGAGGAACCCTTCCGCGCGCTCCGTACCCACGAGTTCGGCCTCGGCTTCGACAGCGCCGACCTAGTGCTAGAGGAGGTCGTCACGCTCGACGAGAGGGGCGTGGAGTCGCTGGCCGACGTGAACGCCCGGATCGACCCCCGCGATACGGACGTGCGGGTCGTGAGCGGCCTCGGCGATACGGTGTATCACACCCTGCTGGCGACTCCGGACGTGGTGCCGCCGGGCACCGACCTCGACCGAGCGTTCGTCGCCGACTACGCGGGCTCGCTGTGTATCTCGCCGCGGTACGAACGCCTCGTCGAGGCCGTCCTCGGGACGCGCACCATCGAGAACGTCAGGTTCACCTATCCCGATCCGGCCGTCGAAGAGGAGGCCGCCATCGCCGACGCCGGACTCGGCGTCTACCTCACGATGACGGGATCGACTGCGCGGGAACACGGTCTCGTCGTCGGCGAACACCTCTTCCCGAGCGAGACGGTGCTGATGGAGAACGTCGCGGAGGCGGGGTCGGCCGCCGAACGGTTGCAGGCCGAACTCGCGGGCGAAGATCTGGAGACGGCGATTCGACCCTAGGCGGCACGGGCCGCGTCCGGATCGGTGCCCGCTTCGAGCAACTCGGTGTACCGGTTGCGGACGGTCACCTCGGACACGTCGCTCACCGAACACACCTCCTTCTGTGTCACTTTCTCGCCTTCGAGGAGCGCCGCGGCATACAGCGCCGCCGCCGCGAGACCCACCGGGCTCTTGCCGCTGTGGACGCCGTTTTCCATCCCCTCTTCGAGGAGGGTGCGGGCGCGCGTTTTCGTCTCGCCGTCCAGGTCGAGGTCGGAGGCGAACCGCGGCAGGTATTCGAGCGGATTGGCGGGTTCGATGGCGAGTTCGAGTTCCCGGACGATGTAGCGGTAGGCGCGGGAGAACTCCTTGCGTCCCACCCGGCTGACGGGTTCGAACTCGTCGAGGCTGCGGGGCACCGACGCCTGCCGGGCGGCGGCGTACAGCGACGCCGTCGCCATCGCCTCGATGGAACGTCCACGGAGGAGGTCGTCCTCCAGCGCCCGCCGATAGACCACGCTCGCCGTCTCACGGACGTTCTCGGGGAGGCCCAGCGCCGACGACATGCGGTCGATTTCGCCGAGTGCCTGCTTCAGGTTCCGCTCTTGGGCGTTCTTCGAGCGGAACCGCTCGTCCCACGTCCGAAGCCGCTGGAGCTTCCGCCGCTTGCTCCCGTCGAGTGTTCGCCCCTTGGCGTCGCGATCTTGCCAGCCGATCACCGACGAGAGCCCGTCGTCGTGGAGGAGTTTCGTCGTCGGCGCCCCGACGCGGCTCTTCTCGGCGCGTTCGCCGGCATCGAACGCGCGCCATTCCGGGCCGTGATCGATTTCGTCGGCTTCGACCACGAGGCCACACGTCTCACACACCGTCTCGCCACGGGATTCGTCGACCACGAGCGCGGCGTCACACTCGGGACAAGCGCGCTCCGTCGTCTCCGTCTGCGGTTCGGTCGTCGCGTGCTGTTCCCCACCGGTCTCTCGGAGGGTTCGGGACTGCTGGCTCATAGTTGTGGGGTGCGGCGCGTGGCCGCGGGGGTCGCTTCCGACTCACACTATGCATGGTAGGATCTTAATAGTTTCTTCTATGTTTTTACTCTAATCGAAACAGAGCGTGGGCCAGGTACCCACGGTGGATGGTTCCACTACCTGCGGCCGTCGCGTGACCCGACTCTTTTTGGTGGTGTCACCCTTACCTCGGAGCGACACGGGAGACTCGTCGTGACGGACAATCCATCGACCGACACCGGCATCGACTCGCTCGTCGAGGAGGCGGTCAGTACCCTCCGGACGTTCGAACTCACCGAGTACGAGGCGAAATGTTTCGTGGCCCTGATGCGTCTTCGCGAAGGGACGGCCAAGGAAGTGAGCGAAGTCGCGGACGTGCCGCGTGCCCGCATCTACGACAGCATGGACACCCTCCAGGATCGGGGCCTCGTGAGCGTCCAGGAGTCGAAACCCCGCCGGTTCCGGGCCGTCGCCCCTCGTGAATCGGTCGACCTTCTCGAACGCGAATGCCGGAGCCGTCTCGACCGCCTCGGCTCCATCCTCCCCCGGCTGGGATCGCCGAACCGCTCGACCGGCGCCGGTGAAGTCTGGATCATGGAGGGTGAGGCGGCCGTCTCGGAACGTCTCACCACGCTCGTCGGCACCGCCGAGGAGGAAGCGTTACTCGCGATCAGTGTCGAGGCGCTTCTCGACGACGACCTCGTCGACGCGCTTGTCGACGCCGTCGACCGCGGCGTCGAGGTGGTGATCGGTTCGCCGGACGAGCCCATCCGTGAGCGCCTCGGGGAGACACTCGACGACGCCGAGGTGGTCGAGACCTGGACCTGGTGGGACTCGGTTCCGATCCGACCCGGCGCCGTCACGAGCGTCCTCATGGTCGACGGGGCCGCGCTACTCGTCAGCGCCGACGCCGCGACCGACCTGCCCGGCGTTCGCAAACACCGCGCCATCTGGACCGACAGCGCCGACGCCCCCGTCGTCGGCCTGATGCGACCCCTGCTCGCGACTGCGATCCGCGGGCCGGACGATCACCCGTGAGCCCGGCGCTCACACGGCGTTGATTCTGTTCCTCACACGCGCCTCGGGACGGCCGCTCACTCGTCCTCGCCGCCCGGGAAGTCGCCGTCCTCGACCGCCGACCGGTACGCGGTCACCGCGTCTTCGATTTCGCCGCGCACGTCGCCGAACTGCTCGGCGAACGGCGGCGCCGACTCCGAGAGGCCGATCACGTCGGTCAGGACGAGTACCTGTCCGTCCGTGTCGGGGCCGGCGCCGATACCGATCACCGGAACGTCGAGGTCGGCGCTCACCTCGGCCGCCAGGTCGTCCGGTACGTGTTCGAGGACGAGCGAGAACGCTCCTGCCTCCTCGTGGCGACGCGCCAGGTCGCGGATCTCCTCGGCGGCCGCCGCGGTCGTCCCCTGCCGAGCGTACCCGACCTGGTTGAGTCGCTGGGGCGTCAGCCCGAGGTGGGCCATCACCGGAATCCCCAGATCGACCAGCCGTTCCGTCAGATCGACCGTGTGCGGGCCGGATTCGATCTTGACCGCGTTGGCGCCCGCCTCCTTGATCAGCCGTCCCGCGTTCTCGATCCCGTCGCTCTCGGTCGTCCCGTAGCTCAGGAACGGCATGTCGGCGACGACGAGGGCGTCGTCGGCCGCACGCGCCACCGCCCCGGTGTGACTGGCGACTTCGTCCATCGTTACGGGGAGCGTCGAATCGTATCCCAGTACCGCGTTGCCCATGCTGTCGCCGACCAGAATCACGTCGATTCCGGCCGCGTCGACGATGGCGGCCGTCGGCGCGTCGTACGCCGTCAGCATCGTCAGCGGTTCGTCCGGCGACGCCCGCTGAATCTCCTGTACCGTTGGCATCGTCCGTGGATCGGCCGCCGGGGAATTAAAGACCCCTATCGGAGTCCGGCGCCCGCTTCCCAACCCCGGATCAGCGTGGCGAGCGTCCGGTTGACTGGTGCCGAGCGGTCGACTGCTGCCGCTCGATCCACCACGTAGCCGTTGATGGCGTCGATTTCGGTTCGTCGCCCCCGAGTCACGTCGCGGCACATCGACGACCGGTTGTGGGCCGTCGCGCGGGCGACGGATTCGACCGCGTCGGTCGCTGCCGCGTCCGAGAGCGACGCCCCGTCGGCCCGGGCGACCCGCGCCGTCTCGACCCCGACCGTCCGCGCGAGGTCGGCGAGCGGCGGCGTCGTCACCGCCCCGTTGTCCACGCGGGTGAGCGCCGTGATGGGATTGATCGCGGCGTTGACCGCGAGTTTCTCCCAGAGCCGACTCCGCACGTCGTCCGCGGCGTCCGCGTCGAGGCCGCCCGCCCGAAACGCCGCGACGACCCGCTCGACGGTCGCCGTCGCGTCGGCCGGGCGCCAGGCGCCGACCGTGAACGTCCCGCGGCCGAGCCACTCCACGTGCCCCGGTTCGGCGAGCCGTGCCCCACAGGTCGCCGTCCCCGCGAGCACCGGCGCGTCGACGTGGTCGGCGAGGACGTCCTCGTTGCCCATGCCGTTCTGGAGGGAACAGATCACCTCCACGTCGCCGCTCGCGAGGGCGCGGGCAGCGGCCGCTGTGTCGTAGGCCTTCACGGTCACGAGGGCGAGATCAGCCGCCGCCCCCGTTCCGTCGGTCGTCGCCGCCGGCTGGGTGTCGAGCGTCTCGACGCCCGTGATCCGGAGGCCGTTCCGTCGCACCTCGTCGACGTGGGGCTGGCGTCCGACGAGCGTCACGTCGTGTGCCCGGGAGAGCAGGCCGCCGACGAGGCTACCGAGACTCCCCGCGCCGAAGACGAGTACGTCCATTATCGCCACCCTCCGCTCACGAACCGCCCTCGAACACGCGGGCGATTTCGTCCCCGCCGACCGGGGTATCCGTCACGCCGAACTCGTCGGCTGCCATGGGTGCTCGGAGCCACACGAACGACTCCCGTTTCGATACAGGCGATCAAATCGGTGTCGGTGTCACGTTCGGCTCTAGTATCACAGTTGATAAATTAGCCAGCAAACTTATAATCGGTGACTCGAACGATCGGATATGTCAGCAACGGGCGACGGCAGCGCGACGACGAAGATGGAGACGGCGAGCCACCGGGTCGATATCGACTGGAGCCGGCGTGAGCCGGTGAGTTTCGCGGTGCAGGGGGCGCTCAGTCAGGTGGAGGACTGTGCGCCGACCGAGATCGATCCGCTCGCGGATTACGTCGACCCGGACGCGCTGGAGGCGTTTTTCACGGGCGAGGAGAGCGAACTCGCATCCCGGAGTGTCACCTTCGAATACGACGGACACACCGTCTACGTCGACGGTGCCGGATACGTTCTCGTCGACTGAGCGTCATCGGGCGACCGAGCGACGGGCCGGTTCGTTGGTCGTCGCCGCTCTCACTGACCGTCCCGAAGCACCCGGGGACTGAGGCACGCGTCTATTTCCCGCCGAACCACCCGGATGTCGACTTCGTCGTCGGTCGTCGCCCGCCGTACCGACCCGCCGATCATCCAAATCGAGGAAGTTCTGCAGGCAGTCGTGTGCGTCTCTGGTCTCCGGTTGTGGGAGTTGGGATTCGAGGTGGCCGAGCAGGAACTCCAACAGCGCGACCAGTACCTCGTCCTTGCCGCCGTAGTGCTGGTAGATGAGCGACTTGCTCTTGTGGAACTGATCGCCGATCCACTGGATCGTGAGGTTCTCGTATCCGTGTTCGATGAGCGCCTCATCGGTCGCCTGCATGATCGCCGTTCGCGCCTCGGTGTCGTCGGTCGCGAAAGGGTCGTCGAAAGCCACGGTGACTGACCGTTCATTCACAAGATATATGACTGCTTCAGTCTACCTCTCTCCTGTCCCTCGCCCGAGCATCGTCTCGACTGTGGTCGCGTTCGATCCCCCGATCATCCCCACCATGTCATCCACACACCGGAACCTCCTTCTCGCGACACTCGTCGTCATCGCCACCCTCGCCGCCACCGGCGTCGTCGCCGGTCAGTCGTCGTCCGGCACCGTCATCGGCCGCCCCGATATCGAGGTGTACTCCTCGACATCCGAGGTCGAACCCGGCACCCGAACCGACCTCGACCTCGTCCTCTCGAACGACGGCCGGCTGAGTCGTGGCGGGCCCGCCGAACACGAATCCCGGGTCACGACCGCCCGCGGCGTGTCGGTCGAAGTCGAGGACGGCAGTACGCCGTTCGAGATCAACACCGGCCGTGTGGCCGTCGGCGACGTGCCCCGCGGCACCACGTCCGTCGACCCCATCTCGATCACCGTCCCCGAGAACGTCGACCCCGGCCGGTATCGGATTCCCGTCACCGTCTCCTACGCCTACACCGTCAGCGTCGAGTACAGTTCCGTCGGCTCACCCGAGTACAACGACCTCACCCGCGAGGAGACGCAGTATATCACGGTTCGCGTGCGCGATCAGGCGCAGTTCGACGCGACCGGTCTGGAATCCTCGACACAGATCGGTGACACCGGCACGGTTTCGGTCGAACTCGTCAACCGGGGCACCCGCACCGCCCACGACGCGAGCGTCGTCCTCTCCTCCTCGACGGACGAACTCACGTTCGGGAGCGGATCGTCGAGTTCGACCGGCTACGTCGGCACCTGGAAACCGGGTACCAACGCGACCCTCGACTACACCGTTTCGTTCGACGACGACGCGGCGTTGCGAAACTACAGTTTGACCGCGACGGTCGAGTACGAGGACTCGGACGGTATCTCGCGTACGTCCGAACCGATCACGGTCGGCCTCCACCCGGAACGGGAACAGACGTTCGTGCTCTGGGATGCCAACGCCACCCTGCGGGTCGGCGAGGAGGGCACGTTCAACGGCACGGTGATCAACGCCGGCCCCGATCCGGTGCGCCAGCCGGTGGTGGTGTTCCGCTCGTCGAACCCGAACGTCAACGTCGAGTCCAACGAGTACGCGCTCGAACGCCTCTCTCCCAACGAGACGGGGTCGTTCTCGTTCGACATCGCGGTCAGCGACGGCGCGAGCGCCAGCACCCAGCAGTTCAACGTCTCGGTTCGCTACCGCAACGAGCGTGGCGACGTGCGCCGAAGCGACGCGCTCGAACACCGGGTCACCATCGCGCCGCAACGCGACCGGTTCCGAGTCGAGGCGGTCAACCGTACCGTCATCGCGGGGGGGACTACGACCCTCAACCTCCGCGTGACCAACCAGGGGGACGAACCTCTCCGCGACGTCGAGGCCAAGGCGTTCGTCCAGTCGCCGCTGAGTAGCGACGACGACGAGGCCATCGTCTCGACGCTCGCTCCCGGCGAGACGGCGACCATCACTATCGGCCTGAGTACGAGTGGGAGCGCCCTGGCGAAAGAGTACCCCGTATCGCTGGACTTCCAGTACGAACTCCCCGACGGCGACACACAGGTCTCCGAAACCTACCGTGTGCCCGTGACGGTCGAGCGACGGGAACGCGGCGGACTCCCCTTCCTCCCCATCTCCGTCGGTGCGCTCGCGGTCACGGGACTCGGCCTGCTCGTCTGGTATCGCGCCAACGGGAGCGACTGACCGACGCGTGTCGTCGACTGATCGAATATCAGACCTGAGAACCCGACGGCGGTATTTATTATGGGGAGATGTGAACTCCGTGGCAACGACCATATGACGTCCGAATCGACCACGCCGGCCACGGTGTGTGTGACGAACGCGAAGGGAGGGACGGGAAAGACGACCGTCGCGATCAACGTCGCGGGCGCGCTCAATCGGCGAGGACACGATGTCCTCTTCGTCGACCTGGATCCCCAGGGCAACGCGACCGAGGGACTCGGTCTCCTCGACGCGTACGATCGCGATCCACCGACGCTGTTCGACGCCATCACCGACGCTCGGCAACGCACGGCCATCGCCGACCTCGTCGTCTCCCACCCGGAGATGGACGTGGTGCCCAGTAGTGTCGACCTCCTGCAGGCGGAACACGAACTCACCGTCGCGGATCTGATCGCGCGACTGCGCCGACGGTCGGACGTGGACGCCGATCCGGCGGCGCTCGAAGCCCTCGCGGTCAATGCGTCGCCCGAGGGGATACCGGGGGAACACGCGTTGGATCTGTTCGACCGGGCGCTCGACGTGGTGGCCGACGACTACGACTACGTCATCATCGACTCGCCGCCGTTCTACGGCAATCTCACCGACGCGGGACTGTACGCGGCACGGAACGTCCTCGTTCCCGCACTGACGGAGGCGACCTCCCAGCGCGCAATCGAACTGCTCTTCGATCAGATTGCGGCGCTCGAACGCCGGACGGACATCTCCATCCGCGAGGTCGGCGTCGTCGCCAACCGCGTCGAGGCCACGAACGAGGACGCCTCGATGCTGGAGTGGTTCGAGGAAGTGTTCACGGACGTGCCCGTCTGGGAGGTGCGCAAGCGCGTGGCGCTCCAGCGGGCGTTCTCGTCGGGCGGATCCATCTTCGAGTACGACGCATCGGTCGACGTGGCCGAGACGTTCGACGACATCGCCGCCGGCCTGGAGCGACAGGTTGGCCACCGGGAGGTGACAGCATGACCGACGACCGCGCCGAGCGGATCAACCGGATGCGCGAGGGTCGTCGTGACGACGAGACCGACTCCGCCGATGGCGACGACGAGGACGGGGCGTCGGCGGACACGGCGGCAGATCCCACTGACACCGACAGCGACGACGGTTCCGACGCCGACAGCGACGACGGTTCCGACGCCGATAGCGACGACGGTTCCGACGGACAGTCGGCCGCCCTCGACGACGAGGTGGCGGCCGCCCTCGACGAGATGGACTCCTCGGACGTATCCGAGGCGAACCTCGATTTCGACGACGACGCCGTGCCGTCGATCAACGACGAGGACGGCGAGGAGAACGGCGAGACGGCCGAGGAGGGGACGACCGACGACGAGACCGTCTCGGTTCTGGAGTTCATCCTCGGGGACGAGCGCTACTGTCTCGACATCTCCTTCATCGAACAGATCGTCGAACGCGGGACGGTCACGCGCATTCCGAACGCACCGGCGTTCGTCGAGGGCGTCATCGACCTCCGAGGTGACATTACGACGGTCATCGATCCGACGGAGACACTGGCGGCGGACACCGACGGGGACGGTGATCTCATCATCGTCTTCGACTCCTCGGAGATGGACGACGAGTGGAGCGTCGGGTGGGCCGTCGACGGCGTCCGTCGGGTTTCCACGGTGTCGCTGGCGGAGATCAAGGAGTCGCCCGTGGACGAACCGTGGATCAATGGCGTGGTCAAACGCGACGACGACGGTGAGTTCGTCATCTGGACGGAGCCGGGTGAACTCATGCGCGTCGACGGCGACGAGCGGTAAGCGGCCGCCTCACCGCCGCCGCAGAAAGTCGGGGAGTCGCATCCGGTTCAGCCCGTCCTCGGGGACGACGGTCGGGTCTGGTCGGGACATCATTCCCGGCGGCCCGCCCGGGGACACGTCACCGGGAGTCCCGGGTTCGGTTCCGTCGACATCGGTTTCGACGACCAGCTCCTCCCACACGTCCTGGGTCTCCTCGCCGGTTCGATCCGACGCCTTCTGGCGCCCTTCCTCGTAGGCGAGTTCGATCAGGCTCCGGCGGTAGGTGGTATCCGCCGCGTCGAGGATTCGCTCGTACTCCTCGCGGTTCGGTTCGCCGAGGCTCCGGGCGACGCCGAGCGCGAAGGCCCGTTCGAGCGCCCCGTCCTTGTCGAGGTCGTCCCAGCCGGTGTCGAACTCGGATTCGTACATCTCAGTTCTGGACTTTGCGATCCGGGTGGACGTTCAGTCCGTCGTCGTCGAACTCGATGGCGTGGATGTCGCTGTCGATGTCCGTTCCGCGCATCTTGACGATCTGGACGCCGCGGTGCATCCCTCCACCCTCCAGGTAGTTGTGGAGGAAGATGACGCCGTGGGCTAGGTAGTGTTCGTCCGCGTAGGAGGTCGGGTCGGTCATCTCGGAGATGAGCAACGTCGTCGCGTCGACGCGTTTCAACGACGTGAGAAACTGGACGAACGCCTCGTGGTTGTCCGGGTAGAAATACTGCAGGATCATCGTCGAGTCGATGACCAGGCGGTCGATCTCCCGGGAGTTGATGAACCCCACGAGCCTGTTCGTCATGTTCTTCACGCCCGACGAGAAATCGTTGCCGCCCGGCCCCTTCAGGAGCCGTTTCGCGTTCGAATCGAAGACGTTGCGAAACTGGAGATTTCCCGATTGGGCCGCCTTCTCGAATCCGAAGTCGTAGCCGCTCATGTCGTGGATCAGTTCCTCCTCGGTCTCGTGCATACTCAGATAGAGACACTTCTCCCCTGCCCGCGCCCCTTCCGTGACGAAATGCGAGGAGAACGTCGTCTTTCCGCTACCCGGCGGCCCGCTGAGAATGTACAGCCGCTCCCGGAGGAGTCCCCCGTCGACGAGTTCGTCGAAACCGTCCACGCCGGTGGAAAGCCTCATCGGCGGAGACTCGGTTGGCCGGATGAAATAGGTTGTGTCCGGTTTCTCAGTCGTGAAAATCGGAGTGGGCGGGCAGAGGGGAACCCGCCGCGTTGCGAATTTATTTCAGTCAGTCCACGTAACTGTACCGTAATGACCGAATTGACACAGACCGGAATTGAAGGGTTGGACTCGATCCTCGGGGGCGGAATCGTCGACAACGCGACAGTACTGATCAGCGGGAATCCGGGAACGGGAAAGAGCATTCTCGGCCTCCAGTACATCTACAACGGGGCGACCCAGTTCGACGAGAAGGGGATCTATCTCTCCTTTGAGGAGAACGCGGAGGACATCGCTCAGGCGGCCGAATCCATCGGGTTCGACGAGTGGCGCGACCTGGTCGAGGACGACCAGATCCTCATCTACGACAAGCAGGAACTCCTGCGGCACAACGACTTCAACGCGACGCTAGACCAGTTGCTGGCGGCGTTCGAGGAAACCGAGTACGAACGGCTCGTTCTGGACTCCCTGACCATGTTCGAACTGTTCTTCGAGGACGAACAGGAGAAGCGAACCTACCTCCTCAAGTTCTCCGACATTCTGAAGGCGAACGGGTTGACGTCGCTGCTCATCGCCGAGCAGTCCGCGGTGTTTCCGGAACAGGACATCGGCCTAGAGAACTTCCTGACCGACGGGAACATCTACCTGATCCAGACGCCCACGGAGTCCGGCGTCAACCGGTATATCTGGGTCGCGAAAATGCGCAAGCAGAATATCGAGACCGATATCTTCCCGATGGACATCGACGAAGGAGGGATCACCGTCCACGAACGCGCCGCGGGATTCTCGATGATGGGTCGCGGACAGGGCGACCAGTTTCCGGGGGAGTGACTACTCCGAAAGTGTTCGCCAGGCCTCGTCGAGCCTGTTTTTGACTTTCCGGCGCTCCTCGACGGTCACTGATACGTCGCCCTCGCTGAACTCGACGACTACTTCCTCGATGTTTCGGCGGTAGACGTTGACCCGGCGTCGTTCGTCGGACAGCACCCGGTCGTGGTGTTCGAGCAGATTGGCATCGGTCAGTTCTTCGATCCGCCGATAGCAGGTGGCAATCGGTACATCGAGTTCGTCACTGAGTTCCTGGGCTGACCGTGGCTCGTGAGCGAAACTCAGTATTTGCGGGTTGTACTCGTTACCCAGAACCCGCAGCATCTCGGTTCCGTCCATTCGTTATCAGTTTAGATACGGTGGTGCACAATAAATCGTACTGTCGGGCGCACGACGTGCGCAAGACACACACGCCCAACTGTGCTATCAACCGTGAGAATATTACGACCAGATTTATATCTGGAAACGCCAACGAATCACACAAGCCCATGCTACTCGTCGAATACCTGTATCTCGCTGCCACCGGTGTGCTGGTTCTCTCCGGCCTGACAATGGTGGGGATGGCGATTCGGGCGTATCTCCAGACGACCCGCCGCGCGATGATCCACGTCTCACTCGGGTTCGGCCTCATCGCCGCCGCCGCTATCGCGACGGCGATAAGCGCATTCATTACCAACTTCGACGGTGTTCGCTCCCTGCTTCTCGTCAACAACGGTCTCTCCTCCCTCGGCTTTATCTTCGTCGTCTACAGTCTCATCATCTACGACTGATTCGTCCGGCGAGTCTCGGAACTTCTGGTTTCACACTCTGAACCGTCTATTTTCACTGGTGATATTTTGGCACACACCTTTATTACCGATTTCGAGAGTCGTTCTAACAGAACCACGGGCAACGATCCCGGGGTACTCCACTATGTTCGAAGAACGCACGGATCGGGGGCAGGTCGGGATCGGGACGCTCATCGTGTTCATCGCGATGGTGTTGGTCGCAGCGATTGCGGCTGGCGTCCTGATCAACACGGCCGGCTTCCTTCAGACACAGTCAGAACAGACGGGTCAACAGAGCAGTGCACAGGTCACCGACCGGCTCGAACCGGTCTCGAAAACGGGCAACGTCTCGTACTACAACAGTTCGACCAGCGGAAACTACTCCCAGTCAGTCGTGCCCGACAGCGAGGCACAGCCGACGTACTCCAACACGTCGTTGGCCGTGAACGAAATCTCCCTGGTGATCCAGAAGTCGCCGGGAGCCAACGACATCAACGTCAGCGCGACGACGTTCGAACTCATCGGCCCGAACGGCACCGACCGCTTCCCGTTCACCAACGCCACGGCCATCAATCAAACCACGACGCTCCAGGACGACGACAGTTCGCTCACCAGCAGTGCGACCGGCAGTGAGTTCATCCTGAACAGTCGGACGGATCGACTGGTCGTCACACTCAACATGACCGGTCTCGCACAGAACAGCGCGTTCAGCAACGAACCGCTCGAACCTGGCGAGACGGCGACGATTCGGATCAACACCGAGAGCGGCGCGACGAGCATCATCCGGATTCGGGTGCCCCAGTCGCTCTCCGGCGAGGAATCCGTCCAGCTGTAATCGACGTCGGACCGGTTCCACCGAATCTTTATGTTTTCACGCTCGGAAGTAGTAACACCGTTCAGGGTATGCCATCAGATTCAGAGGACTCCGTCTCGGAGCGAGGGAAAGTCATCACCGAGGAGGAGCTAGACCTCACCAGACACGACAACGTCTCCGAACTCGACGACGGTCGGTATCTCGTCTCGACCGGTGGCCCGGTCGATTCGCCGGAACAGCGAGCGAACGCCATCGACGCTCGCGATGCGACACCCGAGGAACCCCCAGTCGACGATCCGGGCGACACCGGCACGGAGATCACCGAGATGGACGTCAACACGTGGCTCGAAGATCACTTCCGGGGTATCGACGCCCAGTACGGGTTTCACGCCACGGCCAAGTTCGACGACGGTGTCAGCCGCCACCAGGTCGTCTCGAACGACGTGGTCACCAGTTTCGAGTCGCTGTTGATCTGGTACGCCCAACACGTCGGCGGCGGCACCCCGGTGGAGGACGTACTCGGCATTCTACTCGCCGAATCGAACGTCTCCGTCCGCTACCCCGTCGCTACGCTCACTGGTCTGCTCAAACGCTACGACCTCGACCGCGAGGACTCCATCGACGACCTCATCGCCGCCGTCGCCGACGAGGACGCCGTCGCCCTCTCCGAAGACTGAGAGCGCCACACGGCGGCGCCTATATCAGTGCTGAGAATCGCGTCCGAGTCTTTATTTAGCGAGTCTCGAAACCACAGGTCAGATGCCACCGCAAGTACTCATCGTCGACGACTCGGATTTTATGCGCAACCTCTTGCGCGAGATCCTGGAGGAGAACTTCGAGATCGTCGGTGAGGCCGAAAACGGCGTCGAGGCAGTCGAACTCTACCGCGAACACGATCCCGACCTGGTGATGATGGACATCGTCATGCCCATCCGCGACGGGATCGAGGCCACGAGCGAGATAACGGGGGCCGATCCCAACGCGAACGTCATCATGTGTACCAGCGTCGGGCAGGAGGAGAAGATGAAAAACGCGGTGAAAGCCGGCGCGGATGGCTACATCACCAAACCGTTCCAGAAACCGAACGTGCTCGAAGCCATCGACGACGTCGTGGCCCAATAATGCGGGTGGATATCCAGTCGCTCGGCACGTACAACCGCCTCGCACAGGAGGGGGCGGAACACGCCGCAGCGTCGCTGACGCAGATGACGGGGATCGAGACGTACGTCGACGTGACCAACGTCACGTTGATGTCGAAACGGGACGTAGAGGATGTCTTCGGTGGCACGGAGTTCGTCGGCGTCCAGATCGGACTCGGCGGCGGCCTGTCGGGAGAGACGGCCCTGGCGTTCGACCGCGAAAGCGCTGCGAGCATCGTCGACGTTCTCGTCCCCGGGGCGACCGCGGACGACGACGGATCGTTCGACGAGATGGCCCGGAGCGGTGTCAAGGAGATCGGCAACATCATGATGGGCGGGTTCGTCGACGGGTGGGCCGACTACCTCGAAACGAGCGTCGACATGACGCCGCCGACGTACGTGGAACGCGCTGGAACCGACGTACTCCCCAACGGGGCCCTCGACCGCGCCGAGGAGGAACACGTCTTCGTCTTCGAGAGTCAGATGACAGCGGTCGACAAACAGATCGACGCCTACATCTACATGCTCCCGGAGTACGGCGCCTTCGCGGAGATGCTCGAAGCGAGCGACGACCACGACGACGCCATTCCGATGGACAAACTGACGGTCTTCGACGAGATGACCCGTCAGGGCGCCGAGCGCGCGGCTGAGAACGTCTCGTCGATGACCGGTATCCAGACCGACGTGGACGTGAGTCGGCTCAGCTTCGTCCCCATCGAGGACGTGCCGAACACGGCCCGAGACGAGGTGTACGTGGGTGTCGTCATGGAGTTCAAGGGAACACCGGGTGGCTATCTTGCCATCCTGTTCGACGAGCCATCGGCCCGTACCATCGTCGACGCGACGGTGCCGATGGAACTCGACGACCCCCTCGGGGAGATGGGCGAGAGCGCGATTCAGGAACTCGGCAACATCATGACCAGCGGATTCATCGACGGGTGGGCGAACGTCCTGCAGACGAGCATCGACCACACCCCGCCCGAACTGGTACACGACATGGGGACAGCGATCCTCAGCCCCATCGCTGGCCGTCTCGGCCAGTCCCAGGAGTACGCCTTCCTCATGGACTCGACGGTCGTCACGCCGGAAGGAGAGTTCAACTGCGAACTCTACGCCATCCCGGACGAACACAAGCTCAAGGAAGCGCTCGACTCCCTGCTGGTCGAGCGGAGCGATCAACTCGAGGCCGACCAAGAGTCATTATTCTGATATGAAGAGCTACGGGCAGGAGGCGTCCGTGGATCGTTCCCACCAGCGGGTCGGCATCGCGGATTTCGCCGTCACGAGCGGTGGCGCACTCCTGACGACCAGCGGACTCGGCTCCTGTCTCGGTATCGGTCTCTACGACGAGCCGGCGGGCGTCGCCGGCTTAGCCCACGTCATGCTTCCCACTGCTCCCGACGATCCGCCCAACGTCGCGAAGTTCACCGATACCGGCATCGAAGCGGTTCTGCGGGCGATGCGAGACGAGGGCGCCCACGACGCCGATACCAGGGCGAAACTGGCCGGCGGGAGCGCCATGTTCCAGTTCGACAGTCAGGAACACTCCATCGGCGAGCGCAACGTCGAGACGGCGCGGGCGATGCTCGACCGGCTGGATATCCCCATCGTCGCCGAGGATATCGGGGGTGATTCGGGTCGCTCGTTGCGGTTCCACGGCGACGACGGTACGCTCGTCGTCAAAAGCGCCGGAACTGAGCGCTGCCTCTGACTGACGTGCGTCACACACATATCAAAATTGATAACTGAAGGGTAAGCATTAATGTACGGGCAGTCCCACCTGAAATACGATAGAATGGGCTTGACGGGTCGCCAGGTGACGGGGGGAGCTGGATGGAGCTCCTAGAGCGCTTCCTTGGCAATGACGAGGACGACAGTGATGGGAGCGCCAGCGGCGGCGACGACGATATGTTCTTCGAGGAGGACGACGACCTCGATGATTTCGGCGGCGGCGACGACTTCGACGACGATCTCGGCTTCGACGAGGGCGACAACGGGAGTGCGGCGACCGCCGAACTCGAAGGGCGGGTTGACGAACTGGAAAACGAGGTCGCCAGCCTCTCCTCGACCGTGGGCACCATCCGAAGCGAGAACGAGGAGATCAGCAACACCGTCGAGGATGTCGAGGAGAACGTCCGGAAACTGCTCGACATCTACGAGATGGTCACTCGCGGTGTCAATCCCTTCGTCGACGACGTGCAGGGCGGAGGCGACTTCGGCGGCGGTGGCGGCGGTGGCTCGCTCGGATTGTTCGACGATGACGACGACGAGGAGGACGAGGATCTGGACGACGAGCTCGCCGGCGCCGAGGCCGAGGAGTTCTTCGACGACGACTTTCTGGACGACGACGACGATTTCGACGACGACTTCGATCAACCAACCGGCGGCGGATCGACCACTACGGATACTATGGCCGACGATTCCGACGATTCCGACGACTCCGGGAAATCGTTCGAGGAACTGAAAGACGAGTACGAGAGCGGCGACGCCGACTGGGTCGAAGAAGAAGGCGACGCGACCAACGGTGATTCCGGCGGCGACGCCTCGTTCGACGCCGACGAGGAGGCGTTCCAAGACGACGGGATGGGTGAGTTCGACGACGGCGGCGACGGGATGGGTGAGTTCGACGAC
>JBDGTP010000082.1:0-22612 GCA_042216725.1 Haloplanus sp. | reverse complement strand
CAAGCGGGCTGTGAAACAGTGAATTCCACCGCCATATGGCGATTCAACACAGCCCGTTAGACACATTTGCACCTCAGAGTAATATTGAGGCTTGTATCGAAATTTAAATCCCATTCCAATCAGACCATCCCCTTATGGATATTTGTCTCGTGACCACAGATTACAGTGGAACAGGAGGAATACAGACACTCGTTCAGAATACAGAAACCGGACTTAGAGAGCGAGGACACAACGTGGATGTGCTATACATAGATCCCTCGACACAGTTTTGGAATCTCATTGATCTAATCCCTCGGTATATCTCGTCGCTTTCAGATCTATCTCGACGTGTCTGGCCTCTTCGGAATGCTATTGGCCGTGAGATGGAGAGACGACTTAACACGACATCCTACGATGTGGTCCACGCAATGCACATTAACTGCTGGCCAGCACTGGCAGTGGCCAGCGACGTGACGACTGTATTAACAGTCCACGCATGGGAAATGAAGGATGGGCCAGCTCTCCACCGTGCGTTGGAGTTCACCGATATTGTGTGTGGTGTCAGCGAATTTTCTATTGGTCTTTGTTATGATACCGTAACCGAGAGTGACCCAGGGTTACCGTGGGTCAAAACCAGCAGTACAGCCGGAATCGAAAGCAGAGTTGTCTATCCCGGTATTAATCCAGATTATGAACCAGTTGTGGAGAACAATAGCGAAGATACTATGCCGGAGGTCGTTGCACTCTCTAGGTTGGTGGAAAGGAAGAATTTAGATACGCTCATTAATGCGTGGTCAAAACTAAACGGATACGACGATTGGTCACTAACTATCGCCGGCGACGGCCCAGAGCGCCAAACGCTTGAAGCACAAGCCAAACAGCATGAAAATATCACCATCGCTGGATATGTGGATGAAAATACGAAGACCCAGCTTCTTCAGAGGGCGCGCCTTTTCGCTCTGCCGGCGACTCGGATAGACTACGACTGCGAAGGCTTCGGGATCGTGTATCTGGAAGCACAGGCCGCTGGTACTCCCGTCCTTGCATCTAAAAAAGGTGGCGTCCCCGAAGCCGTAGGTGACGCGGGCATAACTCTTGATAATGAGACATCCTCGGATGCGCTTGCTCATATGCTGGATACAATCCTAAGTGATTCGGAACAACGCCATGCCCTCGCCACAAGGGCCGCTGAACGTGTCAAAGAATTCTCTGTAAGCAAGATGGTAACTGAATTGGAGAAGGTGTACGAAGATGCCAGAGAGCGGTAGCCACCGTCACGGACGTTTGAACCGTACCGCTTCGACATGATGGCCGACAGGCCGGGGCTTCGGTCTCTGCTGGAAGACAAGCGAGATCTTCAGCAAATGGAATCTGAACCCACCGGACAATCCTGATTCCAGGTCGCTGGAAACCTATGTGGACGCTAGCCCCCCATTCCGGCTGGATAGAATCGCCGTCGCGGTTCAGCCCGGTCACGTTGTCATAGAAGTTGAAGACACGGACGACGACGCCCGGCAGGACTGAACAGCGCCCATGTCGGACGTTGTGGACACGCTGGCGATTCTCGGGATTCTCTTAGTCGCCGTGTGGGTAGGCTTCGCTATCATGGCGGTTCAGTGGGTCCTGAACCGCCCGCTCGTAGTCGTGAGCGTCGTCGCGGTCGCCGCGCTCGTTGTCGTCGCCGCCGTTCGCCACCGACAGGACTGAACGGACAAGGTCGTTCTTCGTCGCCGGCCACACCCCGGCGCGTCAGCGGAAGGGGTTCAGTTTGGACAGCGCCCGGCGGTGAAGCGGCGTCAGAACGGGAAACGAACAGGGCCGTTGGCCGTCAGTCTTCCCACAGAGCGGACGCGCCTTCGGGAAGCCCACCGGACCCTATGCACCAGTTGGGGAAGAATTAAGCACCCTCGCACCAATTGGGGCAAGTATAAGGATGGCTGAGTCCGAACGCGAAAGTGTGCCGAGACAGCCCGAGGAACCCACCCCACAGCAGGTTCTATCGGCAATGGAGCCGTGCGAACCCTACATGGTGAAAGACTTCGAGGAAATGTTCGACGACACGTCCCGCTGGACGCTCCAGCGCCGGCTGAACACGCTCGTCGAGGACGGCGAGGTCAACAAGAAGGAGCACGGCGAGACGCGCGTCACCTACTGGGTCGAACCCGACGGGTGACTCGGGCCAACGCGCGCGCGGATACCAACGGCGTTGATTCGACTACGTTAGTATTGTCGGGAGAGTGATAACAATTATAAGGCCACGTCGCTAGATTCGCGGACACACGTGGCCGCCTCGGACGACACCCGCGAGTTCGCCCCGCCCGACTTCGACCTCAACTGGCGGTACACCGTCCACATCGACGACTCCTACCGATTCCGCCTGAAGACACGTCTCTCCTACTACGACGACCCGACCGTCAACACCCTCGTCGGCGATCTCTCCGTCCCGACCGACCTCCCGGACTCCCGCGTTGAGTGGCACCGCAACTACACGCCACTCCAGCGCTGGGTGCGCGCCCACATCCTCCGCGAGGCCCGCGGCTGGAACATCGAACAACTCCAGACCCACCTCGAGGACCACCCCGAGTACGCGATGGAGCTGGGCTTCATCGAACGCGACGACGACTCCCGACAGGCGACGCCCGACCCGCCGGGCTACACACAGCTTCGGGACATGTGGGAAGAGGAGTTCTCGCCGCGGATGCAGGGTGCGATCCAGGTCATCGCCGAGCGCCTGGTCGAACTCGCCCGCGACGAAGGTATCCCCGCGCCCGACGACGTGTTCACGCCCGACGAGACCGAGGACGTGGATCCCGACGAGGTGGACGAAGACGACCCAACGGTTCGGGAACTGACGACCGAGAAGTCGGTCGATATCTGGGAGCACGCGAAGCCGTTCGTCACGAAGCACTGGTATCTGGATCGCCGCCACAACTGGCAGGTCCCGGAAAACACGTTCTTCGACGCGCAGTCCCAGATGGCCGTCGGCGAGGACCTCTTCCCCGAGACCGGCGTCGGCAACCTCAAAGTCAAAGGAAGCCACGACCGCGTCCACTACCCGAGTACGCACCGACGCGAGCTGAAGAAGTTCAGCATCGACGATATCCGGGAGATGCATCACAAGGTCGCCAAGGAACTGGTGGAGCGCGCCCGGAAGGACGGCGAACTCGTCGGGAAGATCGGCGTCGCCGTGGACATCACGAAGGGCCACCCGTGGACCGGCGAAATCGAGCGCGACGAGGAAGGCAACAACGTCGAGCCGTGGATTCTCGGGTATATGAACGACAACGACCAGCGCCCTCAGCACTACTTCCAGTGGGCGACCATCCAGGTCGTCGGCCTCGATATCCCGCTGGTCCTGGATGCGATGCCCGTTCACCGCGGCCTCAACCGTGGCGTCATCGTGGACGAACTCCTCGAGAACGCGCTGAAGATCATCGACGATATCGAACTGCTGTACATGGACGCCGGGTTCGCGTCCGAGGACGTGAAGGAAGCCTGCGAGGGGCACGGCGTTTGGTACCTGAACAGCGGCGTCCTCAACGAGGACAACGACAACAACCCCGCCGAGATGCGGGAAGAGGGCGAAACGGTCCGCGTCATCGAACAGCAGACCGTGGACAAAGACACGCCGAGTCGAAAGACGATCTACCTCCCGTCCTACCACTCGTCGTCCAGCGATGACGACGAAGCGGACGAGGACGCCGACAGCGACGACGAAGCGGCGGACGACGATGGTGACGAGGAGTCCGACCGACGCGGCCGCGATCTCCGGCAGGAGATGCTGGAGGAGTTCGGCCTCGAGGAGGACGACCTGGACGGCGAAGACGACGGCGAGGGGTTGCGGCCGATGGCCGGGCTGTTGCAGGACATCCACGAGCAGGAAGGCACGCAGGCCGACGAACCCGACGACGACCAGGACGACGGCGACGAGGACGATGACGAGGATCCGAGTCCGACCATCGTGAAGTTCGAGACGAACCACCCCGACATCACCGTCAGCGACGACGATGACGGCCGCATCTCGGGCGTGGAGAAGATCCACCTGCTCACCCGCCACATCCGGCGGTACAAGAACCGGTGGGGCATCGAGAACGGCTACAAGAAGATCAAGCGGTTCCTGCCGCGCTCCGGGAGCCCCGACCCGGTGCTTCGGTTCTTCAACTTCACGTTCGCGTGCGTCCTCTACAACTGCTGGCGGATCGTGGACCTGCTCGTGAAGCTGGAGATCGAGGACGACCCGGACTACACGCCGCTCGTGACGGCGGGGCGGTTCCGGGAGATCGCCGAGCAGTTCTACGGCCTGGAGAAGCCGCCACCGGACGAGTGGCCGGTCTAACGGGTCAGATCCGACGGTCGGTAGCCACGGGTGCAGATAGGGTGCGCGCGGTTCGCTGATTCTTCGTCAGTTCGGTAACGTATCTCCGATGTGGTAGAAGCCGATTAGCCATTTCTCCGCGATTCGACGTGCAAGAAACGTTCATCCAAGCGTGACGGAACCTACTTGCGTGGAATCAGTGGGTCGGCGGCTGCTGCCCGCAGAAAACACTTCTCAGCTCTCGCCGAACCGCCGGCTATGCGACTCCGGACGGCCCTCGTCGCCCTCACGCTCGTCCTCACGACCGCCGGGTGTGCCGGCGCGCCGACAGCCACGTCGCGGCCGGTCGCCAGTCCGACGGCCACGCCGCTCCCGGCCGGAGATATCCACTTCCCCGAGGGGCCGAAGGCACCGCCAGAGCGGCCGTCGACGCTGAACGCGTCGGCCGTGCGGGAGTACGTCGGCGCCTATGAGTACCGCTACGTCTACAACTCGCTGTGGATAAACGAGTACACGGACGTAACCCTCGACTGCCGCGTCGACACCGTGACCCACCAGCCGTGGGGATACGAGGCGGTCGTCACGTGTACCGGGTACTCGAACACGCGGCCGCCCGAGAACTCCACGGTGACGCCCGGGCCACACGCCGACTGGTTCACGCAGACGTATCGCTACCGCGTGAGCGAGGACACGACCCGCCGCCGCGACGCCGAGAATCGCGACCCCGTCTCCTAGGCCGTCGGTCGACTCGTTCATGGCCTGTCGGTGCGGTCGCTGCCGTCCGGTCGGGACGGCACGACTCGCCGCCGACCCAGTCGTTTATGTCGTCGCCGACGCACGATGGTGGCGATGGGGTTCGATTCGACCCCGCCGAACGTGTCGGTTCGGCGTCCGAAACCCTCCGACCGCCGCGACATCTCGACGCTCTGGAACCGCCGCACTGGGTTCGAAATCGAGCGGACGCTAGACGCGGTTTTCGACGAGGAGCGGGCGGTGTACGGACTGCTCGCGACGGCGGCCGACCGGATCGTCGGCGGTGGGGTGGTCATGGTGGTCGCCCGCGGCGGCGTGGACGAATACTTCGCCGTCGAGACCGACGACTATCCGGTCGGGAAGCGCAACGCCATCCTCCACGCGGGCGTCGTTCACGAGGAGTGGGAGGGTCGTGGCATCGGCACCGAACTCATGCGCCGGCGCGTCGAACTCGTCGACCGGGCGCACGACGTGCGGAGTGCGTTCGGCACCGCCTGGCTCCGACCCGGGACGGCCGACGCGTCGGCGCTGTTCGAGAACGTGGGGTTTACGCGATTCGATACCGTCGACGACTACTACCAACGGACGGACGGCGACCGGGACTGCCCCGACTGCGATGCGACCTGTACGTGTGCGGCCGCTATCTACGGACGCGTGCTGGATCGAGACTGATCGCTCAGCAGTAGCGGGGCCAAGCTACTTGCCCGCCGCGACCAAACGGGGCGTATGGCGATCACACTCTACGCGCTTGACGGCTGTCCCTACTGCGAGAAGGTGCACGACGCGCTCGACGCCCACGACATCGACTACGAGACGGTGTGGGTCGACGCGCTCCACTCCGACCGTAACGAGGTCAAACGCGTCAGCGGGCAGCGGTCGGTGCCCGTCCTCGTCGACGAGGCGTACGGAGTGACGATGCCGGAGAGCGACAACATCCTGCAGTACGTCGAACGAACGCTGGCATGAAGATTTACACCGGCCGCGGCGACGAGGGCATGACCGACCTGCGCGACATGTCCCGCGTCTCGAAGACGAGCCCTCGAATCGAGGCCTACGGCACCGTCGACGAGGCCAACGCCCTCATCGGGACGATTCGTCCAACGGGTCACGACGACGTCGACGAGCGTCTCGAACGCGTCCAGAACCACCTCCACATCGTGCAGGCGGATTTCGCCAACCCGTCACCCGACGAGGACGACCCCGTCGTCCGGGAGGAACACGTCGATAAACTGGAGGACTGGATCGACGAGGCCGACGCGGAACTCGAACCACTGGAGTCGTTCGTCCTGCCGACCGGGAGCGAGGCCGGCGCCGCCCTCCATCACGCCCGGACGGTCGTCCGCCGGGCCGAGCGACGGGCGGTCGACCTCGCGGGCACCGATCCCGTGAACGCCGAGGCCATCGCCTACCTGAACCGCCTCTCGGACGCCCTGTTTACGTTCGCGCGCCTCGTCAATCAGCGCGACGGCGCGCGAGAGGATCGACCGACGTACTGATCGCCGTCGACCGCCATGCGTCACACCTTCCTCGTGGTCGCTCTCCTGGCGTTGCTCGCGCCGAGCGTCGGCACGGCCGCGCCCGCCCCCGGCACGCCGGCGGCACTCGGCGCCGGTACCCCGGTTCGAGCGGTTCAGGCCGTCGACGTGGTGCCGGCCAACCGGTCGGCACTCTCCGGCGTCCACGCCATCGAAGCCGGATCGACCTTGCTCGTGCGAGGGACGACCAATCGTCGGCCGGCCGACAACGCCATCGACGTGGCGGTGATCGGCGGCCCCGACGCAGACCGGATCGGCTTCACCGTCGTCGAGACGTGGGACACCGACGGCGCCTGGAGCGCCCGTCTACCGATCCCCGCCGACGCCACGCCCGGCGCCTACACGCTCCGGGTGCAGGTCGGCGACGAAGTCGACTACCAGACGTTCCACATCGTCTCCGAGAAGCGTGCGACGCTGACGGTGCGTTCGGCCGCCCGGCCGGCCGTCGTCGTCGACGCGACGCTCCCCGACGGCGGGTACGTCGAACTCCGAACCGGCGAGACGGTCGTCGGCGTCTCGCCGTACCTCGCCCCCGGGACGCACGAACGGCTGTCGATTCCCGTCGAGGGCAGGGCGGCGTCGCTGACCGTCGTCGCCGTCGTCGGGACACGGGAACGCCGCCTCGACCCGTACACTCACGATGGCGCTCCCGTGTCGGCGTCGGTTCGACTGCCGACGACGACGCCCACCTCGACGCCCGAACCGACGGCGACTCCGACGATGACGCCCACCTCGACGCCCGAACCGACGGCGACTCCGACGACGACGGCCGCATCGCCGACGGACACGTCCGGGTCGGGATTCGGCGTCGTCGTCGCGGGCGTCGCCCTCGTCGCGGGCCTGATCCTCCTCGCAACTGGGTGGGATCGATAGCCGTCCCACAAAAGCTATATCTGTCGTTCCCGTTTGGTCATATATGAACAAGCACTTCGAAGACGCGATATACTACATCGGACGGGCCGGCGAACACGCGAAAGAGGGTGTGTTGGAGGAACTCGACCCGTTGGAGGAGCGCTTCCGCGAACTCACCGGGAAGGAGGCGGAACCGGAGCCGTCCCGACTGGAGAACCTGCAGGACGACCTGAAGAAACTGGAGACGCGCGCCGAAGGCGAGGCGAAAACCGCTATCGCCGACGCCCGCGAACGCATCCGCCGGTATCGCGACGACTCCTCGGCGGAGTAAGACAATCCTTAAGTCGGCGTCTCCAGTATCCAGATACGGCGCGGGTTGGTGGTCTAGCCCGGTTATGACGGCTCCTTCACACGGAGCAGGCCGGCGGTTCGAATCCGCCCCAACCCATTTCTGATTCCTCGCAACGACGAGCGGAGCGAGGAGTCCGGGGAATCGAACTGGGCAGCGGATTCGACGCCCAGAGGACGAGCGAAGCGAGTCCTCGCGGTTCGAATCCGCCCCAACTCATTCGTTTTTCCGACGTCCGTGAAGGAGACACGGAGCGGGCCGGCGTGCGAGCGGGTCTGATCGGGGCCGTGCCGCTGCTCTGGTTCCTGTCGGAGTTGCTCACTGCCGCCTCGGGCGCGGCGGGGCCGGTGTGGTTCCGCTTCGTCGCCGTCGGCCTCGGTATCGGGACGATACTGGTGGCCGCCCTGTTTGGCTTCGGGCTGGCCGCGTTGCTGGGGGCGCTCGGGGCGACGATGGGCGATTGGGTCTCGAAGCGCGCCGGTCGGAACCGTCCACCCGTCGCCGGCAACTGACGCGGTGCGTTTTCGTACCGACGGGGACGGCGCCCCGAACGGATCGACCGACCCGGCCGCGACGGTCGACCGGCATCTCGAAATCGGGGATTCCGTGACCGACTCCGACACCGTTCCGACCGGTGTTTTTAATTCTCAGGGAGGTGTAAAAAATACTATCATATGGTGTTCGGGTGGTCTCCGTTTCGAACCGACGAGCGATGGAGTTTCGAAACCGGCGGGCCGATTCATTCGAGTCCGTCCGTCGTCGACGGAACCGTCTACGTGGGGAGTTATGACGGTGGCGTCTACGCGGTAGACGCGGCGGACGGCCGCCGACAGTGGCGGTTCGATGCGGGCACGAGTGTGTCGGGGTCACCGACCGTAGTGGGGGACACCGTCGTCGTCGCTGTCGGGTCGGTGTCGGCCGAGCAACGGTTGTACGGGCTCGATGTGGCCGATGGGAGCCAGCGGTGGACGGTGGGCCTCTCCACGTGGAGCGAGCCGGTGGGGCCGGCGGGGGTATCGATACCGACTGAAACCGTATTCGTCAACCGGGCGGCTGGCCGGGACGGCGTGTTGTCCGCCATCGACGCGAGGGAGGGTGACGAACGGTGGACTGCCGACCTGCGTGGTGTTTGCACCGTGATCGGTGACAGGCTGTACGTGACCGAACCGAGGCGCTCCGATGGCGTCTCTCACACTCGTCTCACGGCCGTAGACATCTCGGACGGTTCCGTGTGTTGGCACATCACGCGTGAGACGGAGTGGATTTCACTGCCGACGGTCGCCGACGGGGCGCTCGTCTTCAACACTCCGGACGCCGTGTCCGCGGTGGATATTGCCGATGGGGACGAACGGTGGTCGTGGCGCTACGAGCGGGTCAGTGCGTACGAGGTTCCGACGGTTGCCGACGACACGGTGTTCGTCGGCGTGTCCACGACGAGCGTCACGGATTCGAAGGGCGGCGTTCACGCACTCGACCTCTCGAATGGCACCGAACTGTGGCAGTCGGAAAAGCGTGTCAGCGTGAGTTCCACGGCGCCGACGGTTGCCGACGGAACCGTCTTCGTCGGGAGTGTCGCCCCTCACGAGTCCGTCTACGGGTTCGATATGGCCGATGGAAGCACGGCGTACTCGTTCCGTACCGACGGTCCGATCATGTCGTCACCGATCATGGTCGACGGAATCCTCTTCGTCGGGAGCAGTGACACGCGTGTGTACGGGATAGACGTTCCGAACACCGAGGACACGAGCCACGATTCCCGGGTCAGACAGCACGTACTCAACCAGCACGACGCACACGCCGAACGGATGCCGTCGACCAAGCTCTCACCGAGTGACTGACGGGGCGTCGGCCGGCGACCCGAGCGGAGGGCATCCCCCGTCCTCACCCCGAGAACGCCGAACGAAGGGCGCCGAGGGCGAACAGGAGGCCGAAGCCGATCACGATGAACGGTTTGTTGCTGCTCTCGTGTTTGAGGAACGCGTTACCGGGCGCGTCGGGCGGTACGTACGCCGTCACCGTTTCTCCCGGTTCGTACGCCGCCAGTTCGGCTCTGGCTTTCTCTTTGCTGTCGAACTCCCTCGGGAGGGTTCCGGGGTAGATGTTCGAGGAGGTGTCGGTCTCGCCCTCGTAGGTGTAGTTGTACGTCGCGTGCGGGCTGTAACTGATCCCTTTGCTCGTGTGCTTCTCTATCGAGGTGGAGACGATTGTCGCGGTCACTTGCTCCGCCGAGTCGAGCGCCGACGACTGCATACTGTAGCTGTACCCGCCGTACCCGATGGTCGCGACCCCGACGAGCAGTGCGATAGCGATCCGGATCGTTCCGGACGAGCCGTCGAACTCCATACACGGAGCCACAGGCTCGAGGCGATTATATACTGGTTCCGTGTCTCCCTCAGTGCGACCGTCACGCCCTGGCGCCTCGACTACTGACGCCGTACGCGACGACGGCGCTCGCGTTGACCGCCAGCCCAAGCGTTCGAACGGTGACGTGACCACCGGCGCCGGTTCGAGCGCCAGCAGGTAGGTTCGGTAGCGGATTGCCCCGAACACGGAGGGGAGGCGGAATCCGACGGCGCTCACGACCCCTACCCCGACCGCCCACAGGAGGCGCCGACGCCCCGAGCGGTCGTGCCGCGCCGCGTGTGCGTACACGAGCACCGAGACGGCCGGCGCGACGACAGCCCCGACGAACGCGCCGAGTAGAGCCATAGCTCACCGTTCGACGTGGGGATTCGCCCTGTGACCAGCGCGACGGGGCCGTCGTCACACCTCGACACTGTGGCACCGGTTTTTCCTCGGTGACACGAGACGTATCCACACTGATCGCCGTCGTCGCGACGCGACGACTACGAGCGGTGAGTCACCGCAGACCATGCACAAGCAAGAACTCGTTCAGCTCCACGCGCTCGGAGTTCTGGTGCGCCGCCACCTGGAGGAGCACCACGACGTTCCGGACGACGCGTTCCAGGCCTACGACGACTTCGGCGTACCCCCAACCGCGATCCATAGACGGAAAGCAAGTCACCGGGAGGCACTCGACCGACTATTGGACGATCTCACCGCCGCGACCGAGGGGCTGTCGTCACTGCCGGAACGACAGCGCCAACCGGATCTCACCTGACTGGGGCGGCGCTCGGCATCCCGTGTCCCGGTCGCCGCTCGGGCGACATTCACTGTCGCGGTGACGACGCGACGACTGACGGTCTCGATCACCTCAAATTTGGGTTGCCCTTTACCTGTGTCTATCCCCTCCGTCACCAACAGACACCTTCGCCGGTCACCCACGGGAGGTTTCCAATGTACCCTGCATCAGCAGCACCGAACGATGCCGACGCCGAGCGGATCACCGAACTCGAGTTCGAGATCACCGATCCGACGTACTTCTTCGTCGGTCTGTCGAACGATCAGACGTGTCGGGTTCGGCTCGAGGAAGTGATCCGACTTGCCGATGGCACTCTCACCGAATTCTTCTCGGCGACCGACTGTCCTCGTGGTGCGATCTACGCGCGTGCGAACCGAACCGAGGCAATCGATTCGGTTCGAATCTCCGCGGAGATGCCGGACGAAGTCGTGTTCCGGGTCGGACTCTCGGGCCGGTGTCTCGTCGAGACTATCGAGGGCGAGGGCGCCATCGTCCAGTCGGTTATCGCGGCCGACGGTTCGGGCAAAGCGGTCGCCCAGGTGCCGGGATGTATCGATGCCGGATCGGTGGTCGATTCCGTCCTCGATCACCACCCCACGTCGGAACTCGCGGCGCGGCGGAACCGGAACGTGTCGACGCCCGTCTTCACGTCGAAAGGGCTGCAGCAGTCGGTACAGGAACGCCTCACCGACCGGCAGTGGGAGGTGTTGCGGACGGCCTGGGAGCAGGGCTACTTCCAGCGGCCACGCGAGCACACAGGCGCGGAGATTGCCGAGATGCTCGGTATTTCGAGTGCCACGTTCTCACAGCATCTCCGGGCGGCACAGCGACACCTGTTCTCGGTACTCGTCGAGGGCGACCCCACGTTCGACGACGTCCGTCCCTAGGTTCGGTGCGCGTTCGCCGACCGCATCCACAGGTCGTAGCCGAGGACGACCATCATCGTCGCCAGAGGAACGACGACCGGGAGGCCGCCCAGCGATCCGAACTCGACGCCGGTGGCGACGCTCATCGCGACGATCAGCACGGCGCCCACGGGGCCGCCGAGGAGCGCCCCGCCGAGCAACCGCCGACCGGAGCGGAGGTAGCCGGTACCCCACGCCACCAGCCCCGAAAACAGGAGGGTGACGGCGAGGAGGGCGAGGAGCGCGCCGAGTACGACGTTCATCGCGGTGGTCGGATTACCGACACCCCGTCCGCCGGTCGGGGCGACCAGCACCGTCGCCAGCGTTCCGGTCGCGGCACCGATCACTGCGACGACGGCGAGCCAGCGGTGCCAGCGCGCCATCCACTCCCGATCCCGCCGGAACAGAGCGAGTAGCCCGGTCAGAAGCAAGAGCGCCGCGAGCACCGTGACGCCGGGAACGACCGTCCGTTCGATCCAGAGCGCGCTGAACCGCGGCGGCTCGAAGACGTAGGAGTCGGTCGGCATCGGGCCGTACCACTGGGTTGGAATCGCCGAGACGACGGCGAGGACGCCCCCGAACGCGGTGAGCGCGCCGACGAGCCGACGGGTCGGTAGCCACATGCTCACCCACCCCCAAGCGCCGCGACGGTGCCGCGGTGGGTCACGGTCACGACGCCTCCGTCGAGAATCGCCGGCGGCACCGGCCGCTCGGCGGTGGCGTAGCCCCACGTCGCTTCCCCGAAGCGCTCGGTGAACGCGACGAGTTGCACCGGCGTGGGACGCTCGCTCCCGCCGTCCTGCAGGGCGAACGCGTAGCCGCCCGCCGCGGCGGTGACGGCGCCCTCGCCGACGTACGAACACCACCGGGGCTCCGGCGCGCCGTCCCCGCTCCGGTCGAGTGCGAACGTGGCGTCGCCCGCCTCGCCCGGCCGCTCGACCGCATAGAGTGTCTCGGGCGTGACGACCGGCGCGGAGAACGTCCGCCCCGCCCCCCGGTCGACCGTCCAGCGTTCGGCGCCGTCCGAGAGCGCGAGGCCGACCACCCCTTCGTCGGTGCCCAAGAAGACGGTGTCGTCGGCGACGACGGGGTAGAACTCCGCGCGCGTCGACGACGCCCACAGACGGTCGCCAGTCGCGGCGTCCAGTGCGGTCACCGTCTCTCCCCCGACGACGACCGTTCCGTCGGCGACTGCGGGCAGAGTCGCTCCGCCCGACCCGGCCGTCCACCGTTCCGTGCCGTCGCCAGCGTCGAGGGCGACCACCCCTTCGGCAGTCGGGAGCACCACCGTCCCGTCAGCGACGGTCGGCGTCCCCGTCGCCGCCGCGCCGGTGTAGCGCCAGCGTTCGCTCCCGTCGTCGGGTCGCAGGGCAGTGACACCGTCGGTCGTCGCCACGTACACGGTGTCGTCGCCGACGACCGGCGGCGGGAGTTCCTCCTCGTAGCCGACCGTCGCACCGGTCGTCGCTGGCGCGATATCGGCGTACCACCGCTCGGTACCGTCGCGGAGGGCAACCGCGAACGCCCCTGCGCCCGTCGTGAGATACACCTGGTCGCCGGCGACGGTCGGCGAACTCGCGTCGGCGACGGCGCCGTCGACGCGCGGGGCTCGCAGGGTCGCCCGCCACCGAAGCGACGGCGTGGTCGGCGGCTGTCGGGTCGGGGCGTGTCCCGTGTTGGCGGCGTCGAATCGCGGTGCCGGCCACGCGCCGCCCGGAAGCGTCTCGAATCCCGATCCGGCGGCGCCGGTGTCGACGACTGTCGACGGCTCCGGCGGGTCGCTGTCCGGACACGACGACGAACAGCCGGCAGCGCCGGCGAGCACGCCGCCCGTGAGCGTGCCGAGGAAGGTTCTGCGGTCGATGGAGGGCATCGATCCCGTGTTGTGACACCACCTTGAAATGTGTCCCGCTTCGCCGCTCGGCGTCGAGGCCCGGTGTGGCCGCGGAGGGTCACACCTATCCGCGCCCGTGCGTAATGAAACCGTATGTCACAGACACGGGTCAGCGACGTCATGACCACGCCGATGCTCACACTGGACGCGGAGACGCCGGTCGACGAGGCCGCTCGGGGGATGCTGGAGGCGGGGATCAAGTCGCTCGTCGTCGTCGGCGAGGCCTGCCGTCCGGAGGGGATCTTCACCTCGACCGACGCGCTCCGGGTGGCCGCCGATAGCCAGGCGGCCGACGAGGCGACCGTCGGGGAGTATCTGACTACCGACGTGGAGACGGTGCGCCCGGACGCTCCGCTCCCGGCCGTCGCCCAGCGGATGGTCGAGGCCGACGTGAGCCATCTCCCGGTGACCGACGCCGACGGCAACGGGGTGGGCATTCTGACGACGACCGATCTGACGAAGGCGCTGTCGGCGACCGACGCCTCCGCGCAGTAGGCCGGCTCCGGTCGCCGTCACCGGATAAAGATTTACCATTCATTGCGCCGATACGTCGGTATGGCGATAGATCTCGAATGGGTCGTAACGTACCCGACGAACTCGGAGGACTGGATCAAAACCATCCTCATCGGAGGCGTGTTGACGCTTCTCTCGATTCTCATCGTTCCCGCGTTTCTGGTGTACGGCTACGTTCTCCGCGTCCTGCGGGCGGGGATGAACGGGGCTGAGGAACCCCCCGTCTTCGACGACTGGGAGACGCTCCTGCGCGAGGGTGTCGTCGCGTTCGTCGTCGTCATCATCTATCAGTTGATACCGCTGCTCGTCATGTTCCTGACGGTCGGTGGCTCGATGGCGGCCATCGGAACGGGATCGGAAGCGGGCGCGGGCGTCGGCATCATCGGCCTGTTCGGTGGCCTGGCGCTCTCGGGACTGCTCGCTCTCCTCTTCGGCTACGTGACGCTGATCGGACTCGCCAACTACGCCCACGTCGGCGAGTTCGGCGCCGCGTTCGACCTCGACGTGATCCGGTCGGTGGCCGTCGACGGCGCGTACGCCATCCCCTGGCTCTACGGGGTGGGAATCCTGATTGCCGCCACCGTCGTCGCGAGCGTCCTCGGTATCGTTCCGATCCTCGGCGCTATCGCCGGCGTGTTCGTCACGTTCTACGGCCAGGTCGCCGCCAGTTGGGTCTGGGGGAAGGGGTTCGCCGACGCGATGGGGATCGGTGGCGAGGCGCCGACCGACGCCGGGGAGGGGTCGGCGGTCTGAGCCCGCATCGCCCACAACCACAACCCTGAAACGCAGTGCCGTCGGCGTAACGGTATGGTCACGGTCGCGGAACGACTCGGCACCGATCCCGCTCGCCTCTGGGCCGGATCGGTTCTCGCCCTCCTTGCCGCCCTGATCGGCGGGTCGCTCGTCTTCCCACGCACCGTCTATGGCGGCTTCATCTGGCACTACTTCTGGGGGCCAGTGCAAGCCGACGCCAACGCCGCCGTCTGTGCCGTCCGGGCGGACGGCACCACGCGCTATCTCTACGACGCCGCGGCGTGTTCCGCCGCCGCCGAACCCGTCGCGTATCCGGGCTACACGCTCGTCTCCGAGATTGGCTACGTCGTGATCCTCTTGATCGCGCTCTCGGGGCTGGTGTTCTTGCTCCAGCGACTCCAGATCGGCTCGGATCGCGAGCTGTTTTTCGCGCTCATCCCCTTCGTCTTCTTCGGCGGTGCGCTCCGGGTCGTTGAGGACGTGACCGACGCCGCGGGCGCCGAATCGCTGCTCACCTACCCGCTGAACACGCTCATCATCAGCCCGGTCATCTACTTCACCGTCTTCGCCGTGACGCTGCTGGCCCTTCTGGGGAGCGTCGCGCTCGCCCGACGCGGGGTCGTCGACCGGTACACCCGGCCGCTCTTCGGCGCCGGCGTCGTGGTACTCGTCGTCACGCTTGCTTTCCTCCTCTGGAGTGCGGTCGCACCCGACGGTTCGGGCACCTTCTACCCGCAGGTGTTGGTCGTGATTCTCGTCGGCGCGACGGCCGCCGCCGGCGGCACCTGGTGGCTGGTCGAGCGCTACGCCCCGTCGGTCAACGCGGGCACGGAGCGTCTGGGATTCGTCGTCATCTGGGGACACGCCATCGACGGCGTCGCCAACGTCGTCGGCCTGGACTGGATGGTCGCGCTCGGTGCCGGTTCCAACCTCGTCCCCAAACACCCGGTCAATCAGGCCATCGTCGATATCACGGCCTCGACCCTTCCCGCGTCGGTGCTGGCAGTGACGGGCGACACCTGGCCGTTCCTGGTCGTGAAACTCGTCGCCGCGACGGCCGTCGTCTGGCTGTTCGACGAGCAGATCTTCGAGGAGAGCCCGCAGTACGCCATCCTGCTGATGATCGCCATCCTCGCGGTGGGGCTGGGGCCGGGCACCCGCGACATGCTCCGGGCGACCATCGGCGTGTAGCGATCAGGGATACGGGTGGAACGGCCGGTCGAGACGCGGTTCGTATCCCAACTCGCCCGGCACCGTCGCGGCTCGCTCGCCGAAGTACGGTTCGCCGACGAACAGCGGTTGCGCCTCGGGACTCAGGACGCGCACCGCCTCGAACCCCAGATCGGCCACGTCCGGCGTCGTGATTCGGGCGCCGTAGACGGACAGACCGGCGTCGGCCGCCCGGTCGACGACGGCGTCGAGTTCCGCCGCCCCCTCGGGTACGTCGTCGGGGCCGACGTTCGCCGCCGGCACTCCCTCGTCGGCGTCGACCAGTTCCCGCGCTGCGGGCGGGAAGTCGGCGTAGTGGCCGATGGCGCCCTCCTCCTCGGCGGCTTTCTCCGGCCCCATCGCCCGCAGTTCCATCCAGTTCTGGAGCGCCTCCGCGAGCGCCGACCGCGCCGCCGCCGCCGCGTCGAGGTTAGCTCCCGAGCCGACGGCGAAGTGAGGCCAGTCGTCCTCTCGATGTACTGCGACAGCGACGACGGGCACATCCACGTCGGCGGTGAGGAGCGTCGGCGTCACCGTCAGTTGCTCGGCGCGGGCGCGGGCGACGAGCGCCTCGAACCCCGCCTCCGTGACTGTGAGCCCGAGCGGATCGTACGTCGAGTACCACGCGAGCATCGCGGCGTCGCGCTCGATCACCTCGTACAGGCCGGAGAGAAGCGCCTCGACGCCCGCGTTCCCGAGGCCGAGACCGGTCGTGATCGCCGGGCGGTGGCGCTCCGCCGACGGCGGGTAGTGGACGAACTCGGCCGGGAGGGAGACGGCGTCGCCGGTCACCAGATCCTCCCCCGGCACCCACGGAATCGGGGTTCCCGGGTCGACCGCCCCGTCCGGGCTGACGAACGCCGCGGGCGAGACGCCGTCCGACTGCGCGGGCGGCGCCACGTCGAACGCCGACTGGCGATAGACGCCGGCGCAGTAGCGTTCGAGCCCCTCGCCGAGGGCCTTCACGAACGCGTGATCCCAGTCGTCGCCGACACCGGCAGTGTACGTCGCTGCCCGTGCGTCGCTGTAGACGGTCGTGTCGGCGGTCACCGCCAGGTAGTACGGGGCGGGGAACGACTCCCGCTCGCCAACCTGTGTGAGGAGACCGACCCGGTCGTCGACGGCGCGTTCCGCCCGGCCGACGGCGTCGTCGAGACTCACGTCGCGGCTCGTCCGTCGCAGGTCGCGCGCCCGGCCGTCCGGCCGGGGCACTGCGTACACCCGCCGCTCGTCGCCGGGCACCTCGACGACCGTCCCGGCGAGGTCGGCGCCGCCGAGGAGGGAGACGGCGCGGTGGCCGGCGACTGCGCCTGCGAGACGGACGGCGCTCCGCCCTCCCGTGGGGTCGTCGTCGCTCGCTTCGAGGTTCCCCGACGCGACCCGTTCCCGGAGGTCGCGGTAGCCGATGCCGTCGGCGAACACCGTCACCGCCGCGTCGAGATCCGAGACGGTGACGCCGCCGAGACCGCCGATTTCGACGGCGATCCAGCGTGTCGCCGCGGCGTCGGCCGCCTCGAACGCTGGCGCTCCCGCCGGCGCGACGACGACCCCGAGCGGGTGTGATCCGAGGGCGTCCGGCGCCGCGTCCGTCGCTGTCGCGTCGATGTCGTCGAGGGCAGCACGGAACGAGTCGGCGGCCGGCCCGCTCCCCGCGATACCGATCTGCATGGGACGGCCGACGCCCTACGGGGGCAAAAGTGGTCGGAAGTCGGCACGTCGCCGTGACTCGGCCGTTCCGCTCAGGCGGCGTGGTTGAGCGTCACCGCGGCGAGTTCCGCGGGCGTCGCCTCGTCGAACCGATCCTCGTTGAGTTTCAGGCGCAACCGGGGTCGGCCCACGTCGATGGGCACTTTCTCCGTCTCGATGAGCCCCTCGTCTTCGAGCGTGGTTTTGGTGCGTGAGAACGTCGCTTTGCTCGCGATACCCACGTCCTCGCCCCACTTGCTGATGTCGTACAGCAACACGTCGTTGCGGGCCGCGACGAGGAGGGTGAGCATCACCTCGTCGAACTCGCCCGCGGCCTCGCGGGCGGCCTCCAGGGCGTCGAGTGCGGCGTCGAAGTCGTCGCGGGTATCCGCCCCAATCTCCTCGCCGAGCGTCTCGCGCACCTGCGACAGGGGCGGCGTCCGGAGGTCGAACGTCGACGCCGCCTCCCACTGGGTGTCGTACGTCTTGTCCGCCGCGTCGACGAACGCGGCTTCGTCGGTGCCGAGGGCGGCGACGCGGTCACCCACCGTGATCAGTGCCCACACCGTGTCGTCCGTGACGAGAAGCGAGTTGGCGGTGCCGATGTTCCAGGTTCGCAACGAGAGGGCGTCCGCGGCCACGTGGTCGGCGGCGTTGCTCGCCACGATGAAATCGTCCATCACCTCCTTGAGCAGGGTCGAATCGGCGAGTAACCGCACTGGCGGTGGATCGTCGGCCGCCGCCGTGACGCTCGTCAGCGCCTCGACGGCCGCCGCGGTCGGATCGACCAGCAACAGTTCGTCGGCCGACTCGAACACCGTCTCCAGAATCTCCTCGAAATCCCTGCCGTGCAGGTTCGCCGCGGCCACCATGCGCTCAATATCTCCGCATCCGTATTTAATTTTAACGCCGACTAATGCACGTAACAGAGTAATTTGATGTCTGTATTTTGTTTAAATTTTCTAACAGCCGCGGTCGTGACGGTGGGCGAGAGACAGGTTTATCCGTCGGTTGCGACGGGCATACACATGGACTACCGACACGTTCGTGCGGTCGACCCAGCGGTGGCCGATGCCCTCGTCGGCGAGACGGAACGCCAGAACACCACGCTCTCGATGATCGCCTCGGAGAACCACGCGAGTCGCGCCGTCATCGAGGCCCAGGGGAGCGTCCTCACCAACAAGTACGCGGAGGGCTACCCCGGCGAACGCTACTACGCGGGGTGTGACTTCGCCGACGCCGTCGAGGAACTCGCCATCGAACGTGCCGAGCGACTGTGGGGTGCCGAACACGTCAACGTCCAGCCCCACAGCGGATCGCAGGCGAACATGGCGGTTTATTTCGCCATGCTCGACCCCGGCGACCGCATCCTCTCGCTCGAACTCGAACACGGCGGCCACCTGAGCCACGGCCACCCCGCGAACTTCGCCGGTCAACTCTACGAGGTCGAACACTACCGTGTCGACCCCGAGACGGGCTATCTCGACTACGAAGGACTGGCCGACACCGCCGACGAGTTCGACCCCGACGCCATCGTCTCCGGGTTCTCCGCCTACCCCCGGCAGGTCGACTGGGAACGGATCGACGCCGTCGCCGACGCCGTCGACGCCATCCACGTCGCCGACATCGCCCACATCACCGGCCTCGTCGCCGCGGATGTCCACTCCTCGCCCGTCGGCGTCGCCGACTTCGTCACCGGGAGTACGCACAAGACCATCCGTGCCGGCCGCGGCGGGATCATCATGTGCGGCGAGGAACACGCCGACGCCATCGACAACGCGGTGTTCCCCGGCGTGCAGGGCGGCCCCCTGATGCACAACATCGCGGGCAAGGCCGTCGGCTTCGGCGAGGCCCTCGAACCCGCGTTCACCGAGTACGCCGAGAGAGTCGTCGCCAACGCCCGAGCCCTCGGCGAGACGCTCGCCGATCACGGCCTCTCGCTCGTCTCCGGCGGCACCGATACGCACCTCGTTCTCGTCGACCTGCGCGAGTCACACCCCGACCTGTCCGGCGGCGACGCCGAGGCGGCCTTGGAGTCGACGGGCATCGTCCTCAACGCCAACACCGTCCCCGGCGAGACGCGGTCGCCGTTCGATCCGAGCGGCATCCGCGCCGGCACCGCCGCGCTCACCACCCGCGGGTTCGACGAGGACGCCATCCGCGAGGTGGGCGACCTGATCGCCCGCGTCCTCGACGCCCCCACGGACGAGGAAACCCTCGCCGAGGTGAGCGACCGGGTGGACGACCTCTGTGCGACTCACCCGCTGTACGAATAGCGTTCCCCTTACTCGACCGGCGTCTTGACGACCGTCACCGGTTCGTCGGCCATCCGCACGACCCGGTCGGTGACGCTCCCGAGGAGGCTCCGGTACTCCGACGGGTGTTGCCGGGTGCCGAGGACGATCAGATCGACGTCCATCTCCGACGCGTAGTCGACGATTTCCTCGTGCGGGCGGCCGTGTCTGAGCGCTTCGACGACTTCGACATCGTGGTCGGCCGCCCGGTTCGTCACCGCCGACAGCGTCTCCTCACCCACCTCTTCGAGGCCGTGTTCCGGCCCCTCGCGTTCGTCGACGTACTCGTCGCCGCTGTACGCCGAGTACACGTCGCTGTCGACGACGAACAGGGCGTGGAGCATGGCGTCGTGGAGCGACGCCAGCCGGATGGCGTGTGTCGTTGCGCGCTCCGAGGCCACGTCGCCGTCCGTGGCGAGCAGGATGTCCTGGTACATGGTCGCCCGTTCGGGCCGTCCCGTGAAAAATCACCACCGTCGTTCCCGCGTGCCGATACTGCGCCAATCAGTGCCTTGAAGACCACACGGCGTAGCCGTTCGGTCATGACCCACATCATCGACGGGAACGCAGTCGCACAGGACGTACGCGACAGCCTCGGGGACGCCATCACCGCCCTGGGTGACGCGGGCGTCACGCCGACGCTCGCCACCGTCCTGATGAGCGACGACCCCGCGAGCGAGACGTACGTCTCGATGAAACAGCAGGACTGCGAGGAGGTCGGAATCGAGGCGCTCGACGTGGAGCTTGCCCCCGACGCGCCCGCCGAGGAGCTGTTCGAGACGGTCGAGGAGCTGAACGCCGATCCGAACGTGAACGGCATTCTCGTCCAGATGCCCGTCCCCGATCACGTCTCGGATCGGGACGTGATACGCGCCATCGACCCCGCGAAGGACGTGGACGGTTTCCACCCGGAGAACGTCGGCCGCCTGGTCGCCGGCGACCCCGTGTTCAAGCCGTGTACGCCCCACGGCGTCCTGAAACTCCTCGACGCGGCCGACGTGGAGACGGAGGGCGCCGACGTGACCATCGTCGGTCGGTCGAACATCGTCGGTAAACCGCTGGCGAACCTCCTCATCCAGAAGGCGGACTACGGCAACGCGACGGTGACGGTCTGTCACTCCCGCACCGATGACCTGGCGGCGAAGACCCGGCGGGCCGACGTGGTGGTCGCCGCCGTCGGCGTGCCCGAACTCGTCGACGGCTCGATGATCAGCGACGGGAGCGTCGTCGTCGACGTGGGTGTCAACCGGGTCGAACGCGACGGCGAGTCGACGCTCGTCGGCGACGTGGACTTCGAGAGCGCGAAATCGAAAGCGCGGGCCATCACGCCCGTCCCCGGCGGCGTCGGGCCGATGACGCGGGCGATGCTCCTCTACAACACGGTCAAGGCTGCGAGCCGACAGACGGACGTGCCGGTCGACCTCGACTAGCGCAGTCGTTCCCGCGCGGACGCGAGCGCCGACTCGTCGTCTTCGATCAGGTACCTGCCAACCTCGCGGGTGGCCCGCACCAGGGACTCGGCCGTCTCGGGTGCTACGTCGCCCTGGAGCGCCTGCACCCGCTTGACTCGTTCGTGGATCGTCCCGAGGGTGCGTCGGGCCTCGCTGTCGGGCTGTTCGTCCAGCCAGTCCTGCAGGTCACGACGGTAGTCCTCGATGGCGTTCGCGTAGCCCAGTCCCCGCGCCGACGCCCACGCCTCGGAGACCGTCTCGAGCGGCGGCCGTTCCCCGTCGGCGGCGCCGCGGAGAAGCGCCAGCAGGTAGGCCCGGTCGGCGTCGCTCGGCGCCCGGGTTCGGTCGAACAGATCGACGACCTGGAGGAGTTCGTGGGCCGCCAGTACGGTGTCGTCGAGCGGTTGGAGGTCGCCCCCGTCGACGAACCCCCGGCGGCGGAGATACTCCCGCAGGTCGCGTTTGCAGTCGTCGACCACGTCGGCCAGCGAGTCGTCGGCCGCGGCGTTACGATACGGCGCCAGGTCGAGCGTCGCGGGCGCGTCAGTGTGGAGGGTGCGGTCGTCGACGCCGACGCTCCGGAGGCTCTCACACTCCGGACACGCCACGCTCCCCGTCTCGTAGTACGACCACCGGCAGCCACAGTTCTGACACTCCCGCCGGCCGCGAACCTTCATGCCGTCATTTCGCCCGTCGGCGACAAAAGGCCGACGCTCCGCGACCCGCAGATACAGGCGTCCCCCGATCCAAACGCCGGTATGCGGGACGAAAGCGAGATTCGAGAGCAGTACGAGTTCCTCCAGGAACACCTCGACGACGAGGAGATGCGACACGAAGGTGTCCGGCAACTGTTTACACACTACAAGCGCGCGCTGGGCTGGGTGCTGGAGGAAGAACACATGTGAGCGGGCGGCGCCCGCCGTCGCGGGGCGGCATTGTTCAGATAAGCTGATTTTGGCAGAATGATTGGGCGAGGAGCCAT
>JBDGTP010000002.1:0-22613 GCA_042216725.1 Haloplanus sp. | reverse complement strand
GCTCTCACGAGCTCAGGCTGTGCCCGCTGTTGCGTCCTCGGGTTAAACACGTACCGAGCGTGTATGGCATTGGCGGTCGTGACGTTTCCGTCCCTTCCTACAACGGGGCGACGCTGCAAATAACCGACGGTCATTGGTGACGCTCACCACACCGACCGGTGTTCTCAGCGCGCTGGAACGGGGTCGTCGTTTGATCTTTATCGGGCACGAAGACGGCGGCATGAAGCTCCTCGTAGCCGTCGACGGATCGGACGAATCGTACGATGCGCTCGCGTACGCCGCCGACATCGCGGATGCGACGAACGGATCGGTCACGGCGGCCTACGCCGTCGATCCGGCGATCTACGACAGGGGGGGACGCGATCCGATTTCGACGCTCTCGGACGCCGAACAGCGTCTCGTCATCGAGAGCGTCGAAGACGCCGAACAGCGGGGGATGGACGTCCTCGACGACACGGCCGCCTTCGCGCGGGATCTCGGCCACGAGGTCGAGACCGAACTCCTCTACGGCACCCCGGTCGTAGCGATCACGGATCACGCCGAATCCGAGGAGTTCGACACCATCGTCGTCGGCCACCGCGGGCGCTCGGAGCGGACGGAACGGGCACTCGGGAGCGTCGCCAAAGGGATCATCGAACGAACGTCGATAACCGTCACGGTCGTCCGGTAAGCGGGCTGGCGCATAGATTCTTGCAGACTGGGAACCGTAGCCGAATTGAAACGAATGCGGCCGAGACGTCGGTACACGGGAGGCCAATTATGTCCACGAAGCGCATTATCGTCGCCGGTGGGGGGCGTATCGGCCTGCGAACAGCGCGCGAACTCGCCGACAGAGGACACGATATCGTACTGATCGAGAAGGACGCGGAACGCGCCGAAACACTCGCCGACGAGTACATCGGCGTGGTCTTGCACGGAGATGCCACGACACCGTCGATCCTCGATCAGGCCGATCTCGATCGGGCCGACGCCATCGCCGCGTTGACCGACGAACCCGGGACGAATCTCGCGATCAGCCTGGAGGCGAAACGCCTCGCGCCCGACATCCGCACGCTGGTGCGCACCAGCACCGGCACCGAAAAGGAGTACGACGAAATCGTCGACGCGACGATCCTGCCTCAGGAACTCAGCGCGAACACGGCCGCCGACATCCTCTCGGGAGACGAGGTGCGGACGATCATCGGCGCCCACCACGACCTCGAAATCTTGGAGATCGAAGTCGACGAGAACGCCCCGGTGGCCGGCCGGACGCTCGAAGAGGTCAACTTCCCGACGGGGAGTCTCGTCATCTCGGATCGGAACCGGACGCGGATCGCTCGGGCCGACACCACGCTCGAACCCGGCGAACACTACATCGTCGGCGTGGAATCGGACGTGGTCGACGAAGTGCTGAACCTCTTCCGGGGGTAGTTACTGGTACATCGGCGTCTGGGTCTGGGGCTGCTGTTGGTTGGCACTCTGCTGGTACTGCTGGAGCTGTTCGGCGAGTTGCTGTTTCTGTTGCTGGATCTCCTCGGCCTGTTCGCGGAGCGCCTGCGTGTCGATATCGAACTCGACGAGCGGCTCGAGCGCCGTGTCGATGACGGACTGAGCGGCCCCCGGATCGGGGATGTAGGGGTTCGAGCGGACGACGAGCACAGCGGCGGGGATGTCGGCGTGGTAACACTCCGACAGCAACGACCCGGTCACACCGCCGATCACTCCCGAGCCCTCGGCGAGTTCGATCCCCGCGTCGGTGAGTTTGGACTCCAGTTCGTCGGTCGTCGCGACGCCGACGACGTTCCCGACTTCGGCCTCCGAGTCCGCAGGGGCTCCCGCGAGGAAGATGGCCTGTTCGAACGCCGTCGACAGATCGTCCACCACGCACTCACTCAGCGGCTCGACCGCGCCGGGGGGGATCGGAACGTCGCTCTGGAGGGTCAACACGTCGGGGTCGGAGCCCGCGTAGACCCGAACCGCGTCGCGCACCCGCCCGTCGGCGAACGCTGCAACCGGGGGGAAGTCGTCTGAGACGATGGTTCCGTACTCGTCGAGGGCGAGCTGGCTCGTGATCTGGTCGACAGCGATGGAGGCGACCATCCCCAGGCCGGGGAGCCCTTCGATGAGTGTCGCCGATTCCGCCGTGAGTTCCGCCGTGCGCTCGAATGTAGTTTCGCTGACCATGAACGACACCTATCCATCCCAATGGGCGTCAGTTCCTAAGGGGGCGCGCCTCGTTTCCAGCGCGTGGGAACGCAATGGGGAGCGTCAGTCCCGGACGACCTGCGTCCCGGCCCCCCCCGGCCAGGGCGTCACCCAGACGATCCGGCGTCGTGATGACCGCGCGTTCGCCGTCCGTGTCGACGAACCGACGGCAGGCCTCGACTTTCGGGCGCATACTTCCCGCGGCGAACTCCCCAGCGTCGAGATGTGCGCGGAGTTCCGCGGGCGTCACACGTTCGAGCGGTCGCTGATCGGGGTCGCCGTAGTTCACGTAGGCGTACTCGACATCGGTCAGGACGACGAGCGTCTCGACGCCGAGTTCCGCGGCGAGCAGTTGGGAGGTGTGATCCTTGTCGACGACGGCCTCCACGCCGCTGAGCCCTCCGTCGCGAACCACGGGAACACCGCCCCCACCGCCACAGATCACGAGGTTGCCCCGGTCGACCAGCCGAGCAATCTCCTCGGCTTCGACGATGGCGACCGGGTCGGGCGAGGGGACGACGCGCCGGTACGGTCGCTCGCCATCGGCGACCCGCTGGGTCTCGAACGGCTTCGATGCCGCCTCCGCTTCGCTGTAGAACGGGCCGACGGGCTTTGTCGGGGAGTCGAACGCCGGATCGTCGGGGTCGACGACGACCTGTGTCACGAGCGTGAGGGCGTCGGTGGCGTCCGGGCGCTCGTTGTCGAGCGCCTGCTGGAGCAGGTAGCCGATCTGTGCCTGTGTCTCCGCGACGAGTACGTCGAGCGGGAGTTGGGGCGTCTCCGCGGCACGTTCCTGCTGGACGAGCAGATTGCCGACCTGCGGGCCGTTGCCGTGGGTGAGGACGAGGTCGTAGCCGGCGTCGATGGCGGCGGTGAGCTGTTCGGCCGTCCGTTCGACGACACGCCGCTGTTCCTCGGCAGTCCAGGAACCGTGTTGCCCGAGTAGCGTGTTGCCGCCGAGCGCGACGACGACCGGCGTTGCAGCGTCGTGAGTGCGGTTCGCCATACGCGCCGTTCTCCCTACAGGTAGTTAGTAGCCCGAGCCGACCGTCCCGGCCTCCGGGTATCGTGCCATTCCAAGTAGTCGGGTGTCGGCGTCGGCGTCGGCCTCCCGGTCGGCGACCGATGACTGTTCAGGACTCGTCGGGGCGAACCGTGAGGACGGGCACGTCGCTCGTCCTGACGACCCGTTCGGCGACGCTACCCAGCAAGGCGTGTTCGAGGCCGGTGTGACCGTGAGATCCCATCGCGATGAGGTCGGCGTCCTGCTCGCGGGCGTACGCCAGGATCGCCTCGTGGGGGACGCCGGCACGAATCGCCTCGACGGCGGGCACGCCCGCCCGCTCGGCCCGGTCGAGTACCGGCGCGGTCGGCGTCTCGTCGGACTCCTCGATCAGCCGACGGAGTTCGTCGCGATCCATGTCGGCGCTGATGGGGCTCATGCGCACGTCGGCGACGTAGAGGGCGTGGACGGTCGCGCCGTACGTCTCCGCCAGGTCGGTGGCGTGTTCGGCGGCCGCCGCGGCGCCGGCGCTCCCGTCGGTCGGCACGAGGATCGTCTCGTACATCGTCTACCCCGTCGGGTGCGTCCGGCTTGAAGGTGTCCGCCCGTCGGCGCGATGGGCGGAAAACGCTCATTACCCTGCCCGCTCGTGTGACGGTATGAGCACTGACGACGGGTCGGAGACGGCACCCGACAAGAGCGACGACACGAACCTCCCCCCGTCGGAGGTCGGCGTCGGCGACGGCCGGGAGAAGTACATCCAACTGGTGACGACGGCGGGCAAGGAAATCGACCACGGCGACGCGTACGTTCGCCACTCCGAGACGGAGTTTCTCGTCTCGCCCGACGAGGATTTCCCGCCCGCCGAGACGACGCGCTATCAGAAAGACCATCTCGAACGCGTCGAGATCACCCAGCACCACTCGAACTGTTTCATCACCACGGCGGCCGCGGGCGAGGGCCCGACACTGGAGTCGCTTCGGGGCTTCCGCACCGACGTGATGGCGCCTACTCACGCCGGCCGGGCGCTTCTGACCGTCTACGAGGCGATTAGCCCCCCCATCGCGGCGACGCTCGACCGCCATCCCGAGGCGGCGCCGACCCGCCTCGTTCGTTGGCTGGTCGACTGCTGTGGCTCGCTCGCCGACCGCCGGCGCGCGGCGACCACCGCAGGCGGACGGGCGGCTCTCTCTATCACGCTGATCGCCCTCTACGTCGTCGGGGTCGTTCTGGCGGCGCTGGGACACGGCTGGCTCCGGGCACGAGAACGCGCCGAAAGCGAGGCGTAGTCGCCCAGAACGCGTCCCGCTCAGCGACGGAAACGCTGGATGTTCTCGACTGGATCGAATCCGCTTCCGGATTCGACGACCACTTCGAAGGGTCGACCCTCGGCAACGTCCTGAAGCGACTGTGCGAGCGCGTCGGCGTCCTCGAGTTCGTGGAGACGGAACGCGTGCGAGCGAGCCGTCTCGTCGGCCGGGTAGACGGTGAGCTTCGGCCGGCCGAAGTAGCCGCCGAGATGGAGGACGACCCGGTCGATGGCCTCGTAGCTCAGCCAGCGGACGGTGTCGGCCTGTAACAGCACCTCGTCGAGGCCGTGCACGTCGTACACTTCCTGCATCGTCTCGGCCTCCCGGCGGTGTTTCTTCGTCCCCAGTCCGAACATGGGCGTGATGTAGCTGTACTCGGCGATGTGGAGTCCGTCGGTCGCGAAAAACAGGTCGGCGATCCGCAGGGGGAAGGAACCGGCCATCCCGAAGTGGACATGCAGTTGCGTCTCGATGTCCGTCGAGGGCAGATCCTCGAACTCCTCGTTGTCGACCTTGAGATCGGATTCAGACGTCATCGGCGCCCTCCGTACGGTAGCCCATGTATCCGAAGAGGAACGCCCCCAAGATAAACAGGAAGCCCGTGAACGGGTTGATCTCCATCGTGACGTAGATGCCGATGGCGATGCCGACGATAGCGACTACGAGGGAAGCGCGGAGGCGCAACGAGTACGACTCCCCCGGCGAGCCAGTGCCGGCATCGGCGTGGTCGCGTCCCACGCGTCGCTCACCGAGATAGGTCACGATCATGAGCCCGAGGCTCACGACGACGATAGCGGTGCGTGCGCCCGGGGAGAGATGCATTCCGTAGGCCCGTTGCAGGGCGAGCGGGATGCCGATAGCGATCAGTCCACCCAGATAGATGAACAGCCGATACGCGACCAGAAACCGCAACAGAGTTCCGAACGGACGCGCCGCGGACTGCGTCTCGGATGCCATGCGCTCCCTTGACGATGCGGATAAATAAAAACGGTTGGTCGGTCAGCCGATGCGTTACGAGAGGAAGCCTTTGGCCGTATCGGCACCGTCGACGGTGCCGGAGGCGTTCATCTTCGCAGTGGCCGAGCGGTACATCGTGTAGATCTGCACGACGAGTGCGAAGATCCACAGTGCGTAGCCGCCCGGACCGCTACCGACGACGCCGACCGTGGTCGAGAACGCCGGGAAGTTCAGCCCGTAGGCTTCCGGCGACGTGAGCACGCCACCGATGAGCAGGACGGTGAAGTAGCCGAAGAAGCCCGTCGCCCACCACATGGCCACGACGCGACCCCAGCCGGGCTGGGTGTGTTCGGGCAGACGCGTCGTGTTCAGGATGGTCGTCAAGGCGTTGTACGGCCACATCATCGCGCCCGCGATGGCGGCACCGATGACCAGCAGAATCCACGGCTGCTGGAACTGCGCGACGATAATGATGATGCCCCAGAGCGTGAAGCCGGTGAGCAGCCCGAGGAAGACCCGCGGGAGGCTCCAGCCGGCCGAGCGCCCGTAGCCCTCGTAGAGGATGTCCACGCTGTTGCGGACGAACGATTCGAGGATGGCGTACTGGGTGCTGAACAGGGCGATGAAGATCACCACGTACATCAGCTGCTGTTGCAGTCCGCCGAGCTGCGGCATGATCACGTCGAGCCACATGTTGATGGCCCCCTGATCCGTCCCGCTGGCGTACTGCGCCGAGATAGTCATCGCGACCGTCGCGACGACGAGCAGGCCGACGACGAACGTCAGGAAGTGCTCCTGCTGCGTGACCTTCCACCACTGTTTCCAGCGGAGGAGGTTCTTCTCGGTCGGTTCGAAGGTGAAGCCGCCGTGCACCTCTTCGGGTTCGGAGCCCCGAAGCGGGTTCTTCACGCGACCCTGGTAGGTACCCATGCCGTAGCCTTTCTCACGGGCCCAGATACCTTGTGATAAGTTGATGTATCCGCCGGCGCCTGCATACGCGAGGCCACCGAGGAAGGTCGCGATGTTCATGTCGGTCGGGAGCGCGCCGAAGTTGACGGCGCCCGCGGGCACGTTCGCCAACTGGCCGGCCGAGCCGGCGATGAACACCAGGATCACTGCGCCGAAGATGGCGATGATCATCAGAGCGAGTTGTGCCTTCTCGATGGCGTTGTACAGGATCGGGCCAGCCTGGTAGCTGAGCCAGATCAACACCATCGTCGCGACACCGATGATCGCCCAGTCCTCACGCGGGACGATGCCCGTCCACGCGGCGAACACTTCCGATGCGCCGGCCGCCCAGCCAGGCCACCCGACGTGGAAGAACCCGGCGATCAGGAAGAACCACGGCCAGATGCCGTTGAGGCGGTCGAAGCCGCGGAAGATGCTCTCACCGGTCGCAATCGTCCAGCGCTGGAGCTCCGTGTTGATGAAGAACTGGGTGATCACACCGACCCAGAACGCCCAATACAGGCCCCAGCCGTTCTGGGCGACGAGCGTCGGCCAGAACATCGTCTCGCCGCTCCCGAGTGACGCGCCGAGCATAATCGCGCTCGGCCCGACGAGGTGAGATACCTTCGGGACTTTCGGCATGTCGTATTTCCGGAAGCCCCATTTCCCGTCGGTCTCCGGGTATTCGCTCGTCTCGGGCGCGACTTCGAGCGAGTCGTAGTCAATGTCACGGTACACCGTCGCACGATACTGCTCACCGACTTCGGCGGTTGTATGGATATCCTCCTCCGTCAACCCGCCGTCGGTTTCGACAGTTGGTTCGTCGTGGTCGTCTGTCATAGTCTCCCCTGGTTGTCTGGGATCATACTTCGTGGGTCATGCTACCATCGTCTGTGCGATCCATGTTATCCAGGTTTGTCATATCATAAATAATCATCGATGCGTGACAGCGGGGTTACGTATGTAACTCGATACGTCGGTCGAGAAGCCTCTAAACGGCGTGAAATGAACTCTCGTGGGGGAAGGCGAATCGGCGGGTCGTAGGGAAACGTGTCAGCCGTCAGCTATTCCAACCGTCGCACCCACCCCGCTCGGCAGGCTTGACAGGGGGGATATGTCGTCGAGATGCGCGACGACGTTCACCGGCGACGCCGCCCGGGGTTCTGATCCCGTACTCGCCGGTGTCGGCCCCCAGAACAGGCACAGTGCCGATCCCTGAGGCCAGTAGGCAATCGTCCCCGGTTCGACCTCGGCCCGGGGATTCTCCGCGGGCACGTCGACGGGTATCCGGAAGTAGAGCTCGTCCCCCCAGCGTGTCGCCTCGCCCTGGAAAGGAAGGGCGTCGGCGAGTGCCTGCCGCGTCTCCGGGCTCTCGTCGGCCCACGTGGCGCCGACAGTCGTGCCGTCGACCGTGACCACGAGATCCGGATCAGTCATCTCAGTTCAGGGCGTCGGCCAGTTTCTCGACCGGATGCGGCGGATGCTCGTCGTATTCGTCACCGAGCTGCGACCGGCAGGACGCACCGGGCGCGGTCACGACATCGCCCGGACTCTCCTCGACCTCCTCGAACAGGAGGCTCCCGATGGCCTGGGAGATGTCGTAATGCTCCTCGTGGTATCCGAAGGAGCCGGCCATCCCACAGCACGTCGTGTTGAGGGTATCCACGTCGTAGCCCGCGCCCTGGAGGACGCCGACGGCGTGGTGATCCTTGTTGGTCGCCTTCTGGTTGCAGTGTCCGTGGTAGGACAGGGACTGCCGCGGCGACCGGAAGTCGGCCGCGTCGGTCAGACCGGTCACGTCCGCGTACTCCATGACGCCGTAGGCGGCGTCGGACACCGCCTCGACGGCAGGGCCCGAGAGCAGGTCGCGGTATTCGTCCTGGAACATGACGGCGTCGGAGGGTTCGACGAACACCACCGACCAGCCGTCGTCGACCGCCTCGCGAAGCGCGGCGACGTTCTTCTCGGCACGCTCGCGACAGAGGTCGAGCATCCCCGAAGAGAAGGCCGCGCGACCCGAGGGGGCCACGTCGTCCGGAATCCGGACGTAGATGTTGGCCGCTTCGAGCACCTCCACCGCCGCCTTACCGGCCGCGGGGTAGATGTAGTTGGTGTAGGTGTCGGGGAACAACAGCACCTGATCGCGGGCGTCGCTCGGGGCCACCTTACACCGGCCACGGCGCTCGAACCAGGCTTCGAGGCTCTCGCTCGCGAAGGTCGGGAGTTCTCGCTCGCGTGAGATGCCGACGGCCTCCTCCATCACCGCACGCGCGCCCGGAATCTTGGGCGCGAGGTTGGAGATGGGTGCGAGCATCGAACCCACCTTCGAGAGCGTGTCGATGTTGGCGAAGACGCGCTCTCGGAGGCTGACTCCCTCCTCCTGGTGGTACTGGTGTTTGACCTCTGTCTTGAGTTTCGCCATGTCGACGCCGGTCGGGCAGTCACTCTTACAGCCCTTACAGCCGACACAGAGATCCATCACTTCCTCCTGGAAGCGGTCGGAGTAGATTTCGTCCTCGTCGAGTTCGCCGCTGATGGCGGCTCGGAGCATGTTCGCACGACCCCGCGTCGTCTGGATCTCCTCCTCACTGGCGCGGTAGGTCGGACACATGACCTCCGAGTCGGTCTGCCGGCAGGTGCCACAGCCGTTACACAGTTCGACGAGGTGCGAGAAGCCGCCCTCGTCGTCGAAATCGAGCGTGGTCTGCGGTTCGACCGACTGGTAGTCGGCGCCGTAACGCAGGTTCTCCCGCATATCGGCGCCGACGCCGCGGTCGGAGTCGGGGCCGATATCCTCGGGGGCGTCGCGGTAGACGACCTTGCCTGGATTCATCTGCCACTCGGGGTCGAACGCCGTCTTCAGTTCCTTGAACGCCTGCCAGAGGCCGTCCCCGTACATCTTGGGGTTGAACTCCGTGCGCGCCATCCCGTCGCCGTGTTCGCCCGAGAACGACCCGAAGTGGTCGATCACGAGGTCGGTCACGTCCTCGGTGATGGAGTGCATCTTCTCGATGCCCTCCTCGTCTTTGAGGTTGAGGATGGGCCGGATGTGGAGCGTCCCGCTCCCGGCGTGGGCGAAGTACGCCGCGGAAGTGCCGTGATCCTCCAGTACCTCCTCGAACTCGAAGACGTATTCGGAGAGTTCCTCCGGCGGCACCGTCGCGTCCTCGATGAACGGGTACGGCTTGGGGTCGCCCTGCATCCCCATCAGCAGGGGAATCGCCGCCTTGCGGAGCTTCCAGATGTCGGCCTGATCCTCTTCGGTGTAGGCCTCGATAGCGTGGAAGGCGTCGCCGTTCTCGACGAAGTACTCGTTCGTCTCGGCGATGGCCTCCTCGAAGTCGTCGACGAGTTCCGAGTCGAACTCCAGCATCAGGGCCGCCTTCGTCCCCTCGGGGATCATCTCGACGTACTGGGCGTACTCGGTCGAGTCGGCAGCGAGTTGGAACACCTCGTCGTCCATCAACTCGACGGCGCCCACGTCGAACTGGAGCGCCTCCGGAACGGCTTCCATCGTCTCGACGAGGTCGTCGAAGCAGTAGAGGACGAGCGCCGTCTCCTCGGGGAGGGTGACCAGCGACACTTCGGCCTCGACGATGACGCCGAGCGTCCCCTCCGCGCCGACGAACAGTTTCGAGAGGTTGATGACCTCGTCGCCGTCGTCGTTCTCGTAGATGACCTTCTGGAGGTTGTAGCCCGACACGGAGCGTTTGAGGTCGGGATACTTCTCCTCGATTTCCTCCTCGTGGTCTCCGACCAGGCGTCGAACCGTCTCGTAGATATTCGCTTCGAGGCCGTCGCCGGAAATCTTCTCCTCCCACTCGTCGCTGTCGAGGACGATTTCCTCGGTGTGGATCAGCGAGCCGTCGGCGAGCACCACGTCGAGTTCCTCGGTGTAGGCGTCGGTGATGCCGTACCGGACGGAGTGGGCGCCGGTGGAGTTGTTCCCGATGCCGCCGACGATGGTCGACCGGTTCGAGGACGCCGGGTCGGGGGCGAACTTCAAGCCGTACTGTTCGAGGTGGTTGTCGAGGTGATCCTGCACCACGCCGGGCTGAACGACCGCCCGCTGCCCGTCGGGATCGATGTCGACGATATCGTCCATGTAGCGCGTGAAGTCGATGACGACACAGCCTGGGCCGACCGTCTGCCCACCGAGTGACGAACCCGTGCCGCGCGGCAGGATCGGCACACCGTGTTCGGCCGCCGTTTCGACCGTGTGTTGCACGTCGTCGACCGTCTGCGGTAGCACCACGCCCGCGGGTTTCGCCTGGTAGATGCTCCCGTCAGTCGCGTACAGCACCTGCGCGTACTCGTCGAAAGAGACGTCCCCCTGGACGCCGGCTCGCAACTCCTCGGCGAGCGCCTGGTACTCTTCCGCGTCGGGATGTTCGTGCCCCAGCGCATCCGCGGAGGTCTCTAATCCCGGTGATCGTTCATCAATGGCCATGACTCGCACACCGAACTCACCGAATATAACTCCTACGTTAGTAACTCAGACGCCTCTCGGCGCCGTCTGGCGATTCTACATGAAAATTCACGTGTAATAGTTGCCGGGATCGGTAGCAACCCACACACCCGAACGCCACTAATGTTGCCGCAACCGATAGAGGGCATCGGGATCGAAAGCCAGGGTGTCGAGACCGGTTCGCGAACCCAACGATGCTCCCGGCCAAACCTGTCGCGTTGCCGAACGGTTCGGCGGCGGAGGCATCAACTCGGACAGCTTTTTTATCACCGGGTGGGATGGTCGGCACACGGATGAACATCATTCACGTCTGTCTGAACGTCGCCGACGCCGACGAGTCGATCGAATTCTACGAGCAGTTCGGCTTCGAGGAGTCGTGGTCGTTCGAGACGCCGGACGGGGAGACCGAGAACCGCTACGTCGCCGACGAGAACGGCATCGAGATCCAGCTGTCGGACACCGAAGGCGAAACCGAGTTCGAGCATGGCACCGCCTGGGATCACCTCGCCATCGGCGTCGACGACGTGGACGCCGTCTTCGAGGAGATCGACCACTACGGCGTCGTCGAAGAACCCGGCGACCAGCCCGCCGCGGGCGCCCGCACCGCCTTCGTCGAAGACCCCGACGGTCACGTCGTCGAACTCGTCGAACCGCTCGACTAAGACGGGTTATCGTAAGTCATTACCGGTGGTTCGCCGGACTGTCTCGGCGAACCACCGGTAAACAGTTACAATAATCCGTATGAGACGGGGTGGCCCCGCAGACGGGTCGTGCGCGCCCCGCTCACACCCGGCGAAGCGTCTTCCTCCCCGGGGGTGTCCCTCCCGTCATGAACGACGACCCGATCCGCGACTCGGGAGCGAGGCGTCGGGCCGTCCTCGCGAGCGGCCTCTCCCTGCTCGGAGCGGGGTGTCTCGGCGGGCGCGGCAGCCAGGGTGATGGTGGCAGTGACGGGGACGACACCCGAACGCTCGACACCCACCCGGTCGGCCGTGACCTCGCCGCTCAACCCCGCCACGGCCCCGTACCGACCGACGCCACGGGCACCATCGTCGCCTTCGAAGACCCGTCCTGTCCCCGGTGTGCCGCCTTCGAAGAGACGACCGTCCCGAAGATCCGGTCGGAACTCGTCGCCACCGGACAGGTGGCGTTCGTCGTGCGCACCATCCCCGTGGTCTACCAGTGGGGCGAACCGGCGATCCAGGCGCTCGAAGCCACGTTCGCACGCGACGCGGAGGCGTTCTGGGAGCTCTTCGGGCACTACTTCGACAACCAGGACGCCTTCGGAACGGACACCGTCCTCGACCGGACGCGGTCGTTCCTCGACAGCGAGACGGACGTGGACGGGGCGGCGGTCGTCGCCGACGCCGAGGCGAAGGCGTACGACGACGCCGTGGAGGCGGATCTCTCGGCCAGCGAGGCGGCGGAGGTAAGCGGTACGCCAACGGTCTTCCTGTTTCGCGACGGCGCGTACCGCACCCGCGCGACCGGATCGGTGAGTTTCGACCTCGTGACGCGGGCGCTCGGCCTCTGATGGCGGTGCGCCTCCCCACCCGCGGCGACGACTGGCGCCTCATGTGCCGTACCGCGCGGCTCGTCCTCGGCGTGCCGGCCTACGCCGCCGTCGCCGTCGTCGCCGCCGCCGTCGCGCTCAGCGGGTTCGTCCTCTCGCAGAACCTCGCGCTCACGGGCGACGTGCTGTCCGGGCGTGTGCCCGCCGTGGTGCTCCCCGAACTCTATCCCTTCGTCGGCACCTCGTACAGCCCCCTGACAGGATCGGTCGTTGTCCTGGTCGCCACCCTCGTCGGCGTCGACATCGCCCTCGTCGCGTATCACGTGCGCGAACACCGCCTCTCCGCGGAGGGGAGCGGTGGAAGCATCGTCGGCGTCGTCCTCGGCACCCTCGGTGCAGGGTGTGCGGCCTGCGGGTCGGCGGTCGTCGCCGGCCTGCTCTCCCTGGTCGGCGCGGCGGGCCTGGTGACGCTCCTCCCGCTCGACGGGATGGAGTTCGCCCTCGTGGCTCTCCTGGCGCTCGTCCTCTCGATTTACTGGCTGGCCGACGGAATGCGTGGCGGCGAAATCCGCGGCTGTCCGGTCGAGTAGGAAAAAGAGACGAAAGAGCGAGCTGCCGATTACAGAATACCGGCGGCGCGGGCCTTGGCGACGATGTCCTGGGCCATCTTGTTGGTGGCCTCGTCGACCATCTGGCCGTCGACGGAGACGGCACCCTTGCCTTCCTCCATCGCTTCGGCGTAGGCCTCGACGATGCGCTCGGCGCGTTCGGCGACGTCGGGGTCGGGCGCGAACACTTCGTTGCCGATTTCGATCTGACTCGGATGGATGACCCACTTGCCGTCACAGCCGAGCAGGTTGGCGTTCTGTGCGGATTCCCGGAAGCCCTCGGCGTCCTCGATGTCGGCATAGGGGCCGTCCATGCAGGGCAGACCGGCGCTCTTTGCCGCGGCGTTACACTCCGAGAGGGCGTGGTGCCAGTAGTGACCCGGATAGTCGGGGAACTGGCCGATGTCGAGACCGGGCGTCCCCATCGCGGCGGAGTAGTCGCCGGGGCCGAAGATGATCGAGCTGAGGCGGTCGGAGGCGTGAGCGATTTCGTGGACGTTGTGCATCCCCTCGCCGTCCTCGATCTGGGGCTCCAGTCCGATGCCACCCACGTCCAGGCCGTTGTTCACTTCGACCTGTTCGAGGAGGTTCTCGACGGTGTGGATGTCGCTCGGGCCCGCCACCTTGGGGACGATGATGTCGTCGATGTACTCGCCCGCGCGGCCGACGACTTCGATGATGTCGTCGTACCACCACTCGGTGTCGATGCCGTTCATCCGGAACGACAGGATCTTGTCGGACCAGTCGTGTTCCTGGGCCGCCTCGATGAGCGGCTCTCGGGCGTCGGCCTTCGCGTTCGGCGCCACGGAGTCCTCCAGGTCGAGGAAGACTTCGTCAGCGTCGCTCCGAGAAGCACTCTCCATGAAGTCAGGGTCACTGGCCGGCGTCGCCAGTTGCGTCCGCCGGAGTTCGACGTCTTCAGACATTTTCTTCCACCACCTCATAAAAGCCCCTCGCTGTCAGATAAAGATTCCTTAGTTCCCGTATTTTCGGGGTCTGACGAGCCGGATTTCGTCCGTTGTCGATATACCGCGAGCAGTCGGGTGGCGGGTCGCAGACTGAACGCTTTTAGGCTCCCCGAGCCGACGTAGGGGCGATGAGCGAGTACGACTACGAGACGCTCGGGCTGGTCGCGGGGCTGGAGATCCACCAGCAACTCGACACCGCGACGAAACTGTTCTGTGCGTGCCCGACCGAGCGTCGGGAACCCGAGGCGGCGACTCGGACGTTCTTCCGGTATCTCCACCCGACGAAGAGCGAACTCGGCGAACTCGACGAGGCGGCGGTCGAGGAGAGCCGAGTCGACCGCGAGTTCGAATATCTGGCCTACGACACCACCTGTCTCGTCGAGGAGGACGACGAACCACCCCACCGGATCGACGACGAAGCCATCGACGTGACCCTCCAGATCGCCGATCTGCTGGATATGACTGTCGTCGATCAGGCCCACGTGATGCGGAAAATCGTCGTCGATGGGTCGAACACCTCCGGCTTCCAGCGTACGGCACTCGTCGGGCAGGACGGACGGATCGAGACGAGCGAGGGGCCGGTCGGCATCGAGGATCTCCTGCTCGAAGAGGAGAGCGCCGGCCGCGTCGAGGAGACCGACGCTGGCGTTCGCTTCAGCCTCGACCGACTGGGCATCCCGCTAGTCGAAATCGGCACCAAGCCGGACGTGCGGTCGCCCGAACAGGCCCGCGAGGCTGCCGAGCGCATCGGCATGCTCCTGCGGTCGACCGGTTCGGTCAAGCGCGGCCTGGGCACCATCCGCCAGGACGTGAACGTCTCCATCGCCGAGGGCGCCCGCGTCGAGATCAAGGGCGTCCAGGCGCTCGATCAGATCGACGAAATCGTTCGCCTCGAAGTCGGCCGGCAGGTCGAACTCCTCGACATCGCCGACGAACTCGACGCTCGTGACGCGTCAGTCGGCGAGACACGGGACGTAACCGACGTGTTCGCCGACACCGACAGCGGCGTGATCCGGAGCGCGATCACGTCGGGCGGGCGCGTCACCGCCGTTCCCCTCTACGGCTTCGGCGGTCTCGTCGGTCGTGAGATTCAGCCCGACCGCCGCCTCGGCACCGAACTCTCCGATCACGCCAAGCGTCACGGCGCGGGCGGCATCTTCCACACCGACGAACTCCCCGCCTACGGCGTGACCGAGACCGAAGTCGAGGCGCTTCGGGAGGCGGTCGGCGCCGGCCCCGAGGACGCCGTCGCTATCGTCGCCGACGATCCCGAGACGGCCAATCTCGCCATCGACGCCGTCGCCGACCGGGCGCGCACGGCCATCGAGGGCGTCCCGGAGGAGACCCGCGACGCGACGCCGGAGGCAACGACCCGCTATCTGCGCCCGCTTCCCGGCGCGGCGCGGATGTACCCCGAGACGGACGTGCCACCGGTCGAACTCGACCCCGGCGAGGTGGAGCGTCCCGAACTCCTCGCGGAGAAGGTCGAACGCTATCAGTCCGAGTACGGTCTCGACCCCAGTCTCGCCGAACAGGTGGCCTACGGGCGCCGGATGCCGCTGTTCGAGGAGGCAGTCGACGCGGGTGTCGACGCCACGTTCGCAGCGGGCGTCCTCGAAGGCACGCTGACCGAACTCCGTCGCGACGACGTGCCGGTCGACCGTCTCACCGACGACCACCTGCTCTCCGTGCTCCGACTGGTCGAGGACGGTGACCTCGCGAAGGAGGGCGTCGATCAGGTGCTCGAAACGCTGGCGTCCAACCCCGACCTCACCGCCGAGGGCGCTGTCGAGGCGGCCGGCCTCTCCGGCGTCTCGGAGAGCGAGGTGCGCGAGGCGGTCGCCGAGGTTGTCGAGCGCAACGCCGAGCAGGTCGAAAGCGAGGGCATGGGCGCCTTCTCAGCGCTCATGGGCGAATGTATGGGCGCCCTCCGCGGGAAGGCCGACGGCGAAGTCGTCAGCGACGTGCTTCGCGAAGAAATCGGCAAGCGAACCTGACGCCGGTTGGGGTTGCTCGGTGTGCGCAGTCGGAGGCGGCCCGTTCGGTCGGTGACGACAGTCGGAGCGCACTTCCTGGCGTCGCAAGCGAGCCACCTTGGTGGGGGCTTAAATAGCGTCCGGTCGTATTCCGCAGTATGGACGCTAGTCGAACGGTTATCGCGCACGCGGAACGTGGCGGCGGAGTCGACCTGAACCGCCGGCGCACCGACGGAGGGTGGTGAGGATGGCCGACCTCGACGCCAAGACGCTCGTTTTGCTGGTACTCGGCGCGCTGATCCTGCTCCCGATCCTGACGATGGGGATGGGTGGCACCATGATGGGCGGCCCGATGACCCACGGGATGTGGGGCGGGGGCACCGCGATGGCGCCGGGGTGGATGCTCCTCCTCGGCGTCCTGGGACAGGTGCTCTTTCTCGTCGCCATCGTCGGCGTGGGCTACCTCCTCTATCGGGGGGTCACACAGGCGGAAAGCGACACCGACGACGCGCTGGCGGAACTGCGTCTCGCGTACGCCCGGGGCGACCTGAGCGACGAGGAGTTCGAGCGGCGGCGCGAGACGCTACAGCGTGAAGAGTAAAGCAGAAACCGACTTCACCGCGGCGGCCGTCCCCCCAGTCGATGACGGTCTTTCTCGACGACATCGGCCGCTGGGATGGCGAGTCGTACGGCACGTACGAGGTGACGGAGACGGAGATCATCGAGTTCGCCGAACGGTACGATCCACAGTGGTTCCACACCGATCCCGACCGAGCGGCCGACTCCATCTACGGCGACCTGATCGCGAGCGGCTGGCACACCGCCTCGATGTCGATGCGGCTGTTCGTCGACGGCTTTCTCGATGAGACGGCGACGCTCGGCGCCAAGGGACTGGATCGTCTCCGGTGGCCGACGCCGGTCGTGCCGGGCGACGAACTCACCATCCACTCCACGATCCACGGCATCGACGAGGCGAGTAGCACCGACGACTACGGCGTCGTCCGGTGGGGCGTCGAAACCACGTCCGGCGAGAAGACCGTCCTCGCCCTGGAGGCACTGGTACTCGTCGCGCGAGCCTGATCGGGAGTCCCAGTCCAGCGAGGAGGCGCCGGCAAGTCCACCCGTGTTCCCCTCGCCGACTGCCCGCTCGCGCCGCGAGCGGGATTCCCGCCGCGTGAGAATCGGGCTCGCCGATTCCCGAATCTCAGGAATCGGCGAGCCCACTACATCACCACCGTCCCGAGATTGAGGTAGGTGACACAAGATGGGTGTCCGTACCTTCGAAGGACGGGTGTTCGGTGAACCGCTGACGATTCCCGAGCGCGTCGTCGCTGGCGTGATGGTGCTCGCCGGCGTCGCCGGCCACGTAGTGCTCGGTCTCGCAGTGCTCGTGTTCCTTTCCGTCGTCTTCGGCGTCGTCTGAGCGGGCGGTTCGCTCGCGGCGCCTACCACCGATCCGGTTCGTCGTGGGCCTCCAGCAGTTCCTGGCGGTGTTCGAGTTGCCCGGTCGCGCGACGCAACACACCGAGAAGGGTGTGAATCTCCCGATCCGTCGGGTGGGCTCGGCCGACGAGGCGCCGCACCAGGCGACGCGTCTTCTCGCGTTTCACGTCCTTGTAGCCACTGGCGTCGAGGAAGTTCGCGACGAAGTCGTGGAACCGCTCGATGTCGGCCTCGTCGGCTCGCTCGCGTTCCACGTCCGGCAGTTGTGTCTCCGCGACGGTCAACTCGCGGAGTTCGTACAGCAGAATCGTCGCGGCCTGCCCGAGATTCAACACGGGGTAGTCGGCGCTGGCGGGAATGGAACACACCTCGTCGAGCCGTCCGAGTTCCTCGTTGTCGAGGCCGCGGCCCTCGCGGCCGAACACCAGCGCCGTCGGCGCGTCGACCGTCCGCAGATCCTCGGCGAGTTCCCGCGGCGTTTTGAACGGGAACCGGACGTGACGGCGGCTGTCCTCGCCCGTGATCGCCGTACAGCCGACGGTGTGGTAGTTCTCCACCACCTCGTCGAACTCCACTTCCTCGGCATTCGGGAGGACGTCCTCGCGGGCGTGGCCAGCGAAGCCGTACGCCTCGCCGTCCGGGTCGAGTTCCGGCGGGTTCACCAGTTTCAGCTCCGTCAGCCCGAAGTTCTTCATCGCGCGGGCGATGGTGCCGACGTTGCCCGGCGTCTCTGCGTCGACGACGACCACGACCGGTCGCTGGTGGTCGTCACTCATCGCGACGGGTAGTCGGTGCCGAGATCGACGTCGTCCAGGTCGAGTTCCTCGTCGTCCGTCTCGTCACGCCGTTCCCGCAGGTCGATCTCCCGCCCCTCGAACCCTTCGTTCACCCGCTGATGGATTTCCTCCGGCCCCGGCGGCGACGGGAGCGCGTCGGGATCGGTCGCCACGTGGTCGAGACCGGCGTAGTCGTCGGGCGCACGCCCGCCGTCGGCGAACCACTCGTGGAACTCGTCGCGGAACGTCGGTTCGCCGCGGTGGGCCTTGCCGCCCGCCTCGCGGTACCAGTAGAGGAAATCCGCCTCGTGGGCCTCGCACAACAGAATCTCGTCGCCGGGTTCCCCGTAGACGATGGCCGCCTGGGCACACCGCTCGATATCGTCCTCGCCGTGAACCAGGTAACAGGCGTCGCAGGGCTGTTCGACGAGATACGTCAGCCGGACGAGTCGTTCCCGGGGCTCCTCGGGAATCTCGTCGAGGGGCTTGAACTCGTCGTCCTCGGTGAACACCTCGGACTCCTCGAAGCGCCAACCACGAAGCCCGATACTGACCTTTGCCATTGGTCGACGGTAGCGGCCGGGTGGATAAAAAGAGCGTGTCTTCGGGGGACGCCGGCGCGAGGGACACCGGTCGGCATATAGTGGTCGCGTCCCGAGGGGTGCCCATGCGAAACGTGGACGCCGCGGGCCTCGGCATCGGCGACGACTTCCCGCCACGACTCATGGGGGTGTTGAACGTCAGCGAGGAATCACCGTACGACCCCAGCGTCTTCGATGACCCGGGCGAGGCCGCCGCCTACGTCGACGAGGAACTGATCGGCGAGGGCGCCGACATCGTCGACGTGGGCCTGGAATCCGCGAACAAGCGGTTCGACGTGCTCTCGGCGGAGGAGGAACTCGACCGCCTCGACACGGCCGTCCAGGCGATAGCGAGCGTCTCCGGCGACGCCATCTTCTCCATCGAGACGCGCTATCACGAGGTGGCGGCGGCGGCCCTGGACGCCGGCTTCGAGATGGTCAACGACATCTGCGGGTTCGCCGACCCCGAGATGCCTCGCGTCTGTGCCGACCGAGACGTTGCGGTCGTGAAGATGGCCAGCCCGCCGGATCTGACGCGTCCGGGCGCCGTCGAGTCGGTCGACGATATCTACGCCGCCCTCCAGCGCGAGGGGCTGACCGACAAAACCATCGTCGACCCCGCGTTCGGCGGATGGAGCGAGGCGAAGACGCTGGACGACGACCGTGAGACGTTCCGCCGTCTTCGGGAGTTTCGAGCCCTCGACCGACCGATCCTCGTCTCGATCAACCGCAAGAACTTCCTGCGAGACATCGCCGGCCGGTCGACGGAGGACGCCCTCCCCGTGAGCCTCGCCGCCACCGCGATGGCCGTCGAACGCGGCGCACACGTGATCCGTACACACGACGTGGCCGAGACGCGCGACGCCGCCCTCGTCGGCCGGGCTTTCGCCCGGGAGCGTCTCCGGACGACCGCTGACGACGACGTGACGGTCGAGGAACCCGACGTGACGACCGCTCGCAAGATGGGCCGCCACCTCGACCGCCTCGGTGCCGACGCGGCGGCCGCCCGCCGTGGGAGCGTTCGGGTGTTCGAACTCGCGGGGCTCTCGCCGGCCGAACGCGACACGCTCGCCACCGCCGCGCACAACACGTCCGCGACTGTCGCCGGCGCCCCCGACGACGACCGATGCCTGCTCGCCGGGACGCCAGCCGACCTGTCCGCCGTCGTCGACACCGCTATCGGCCGTTCCGACGCCCTCGACGCCGCCCTGAACGCCGTCGTCGCGGTTGTCGACTAAGAGAAAGCTTATGCCGCACGCTTCGAAAACGCCGACGTGGAAGCCGGGCGGCACTCGGGTAGGGGTACTTGGTGTCGTTCCGGCTACTGTGATCTTATTGGCGTCGTTGCCCCGGATACGCCCCCGTGTATCCCCGACACTGACGACGGACAGGCGATCCCTTTAGGCACTCGAACACGGACACCGGAGTCATGGGCGCGTTCGTCGACCTCGCGCTCGTGCCGCTGAGCGGCGCCGTGGTGCGGGGCACCGTCGGGGGGACATCGTCGGCTCCCGCGTCGAGGGTGCAATCGGCGCTCAGCGGCGTGGGGTCGCCGACTTCGGGGGCCTGTACGCGGGACGTCGCGGAAGTCGTCCACCGACGGAGACGAACGCGAACGGATCGCCGAACTCGAAGAACGGGTGTGCGAACTGAAAACCGAAGACGCGGACGGATGAGCCGACGACGACCGAGCATGCGATGAACTACGAGACCTGGAATCCGGTGTACGAGCGCATTCTCGCCGACTTCGGCTTCGACCGAGCGGCGGACGAACGCGCACGCGACCGACTCGCCACCTTCGTCGACGCCTTCGACGAGCGACGCCTCCGCCACCTCGCGGGCGCCACCGTCGCCATCGCGGGCGCCGGACCGTCGCTCGCCGCCGAAGTCGACACCGCTGCCGACGCGGATCTGGTGATCGCTGCCTCCGCGGCGGCCGCCGTCCTCCGCAAGGCCGGCGTGACCGTCGACCTCATGGTGACCGATCTCGACAAGACACCCGAGACTGCCCGGGCGCTGACTCACGAGGGCGTCCCCGTCGCCGTCCACGCCCACGGCGACAACGTGCCCGAACTAGCGGAGTGGGTGCCGCGACTCGACGGCGACAACGTCCTGCCGACCACACAGGCCGAACCCCGCGGGCCGGTCGTGAACTACGGCGGCTTCACCGACGGGGATCGGGCCGCCTTCCTTGCCGACGCCTTCGGCGCGGCGGAACTCCGCTTCCCGGGGTGGGATTTCGACGACACCAGTGTCGACCCGATCAAACGGAAGAAACTCGCGTGGGCCGAGCGGTTGCTCTACTGGCTCGAAAACCGTCGAGACGAGCGGTTCGCCGTCCTCGACGGACGACGGGCGTCTATCGACCCGCTCTGACGGGATCAGTCGATGTCGGCGTCGCTGGGAGCCGGCGGCTCGACGGTCTGTCCGTCCGTGCCGCCATCGGAATCCTCGGCGTCGTCGCCGGGAGTCGACGGCGCAGGCGGTACCCCCCGGTCAGGGTGCCCTGGGGCGCAGCGCCACCGGTCGCGCCGACGGGAACGTCCTCGACGGGGCGGGAACCGAGGCCGAGACGGCTATCGTCGACGGGGGCGCCGCGGCCGAACCGGCGGTCGAAACCCACTAACCCCACCCCCTCGAAGGGTCGGCGATGACTCCGCTGGAGCGGTACGAATCGCTCGTCGACGACCCCGACGCGTTTCGGGCGGCCTGCGACCGGCCGCTCCCGTCGGTCGTTCGCGTCAACACGATCAAGGCGACCGTCGAGCAGGTGCGCGAGGCACTCGACGCCGAAGGGCTCGCTCACGAACCGACCGACTGGCACCCCGGCGTCCTGCGTCTCTCCGAGGACTCCCCCGGACGCAACTGGCCCCACGCCCACGGCTGGATTCACGGCCAGGAGGAGGTGTCGAACCTGCCGGCACTGGTGCTCGACCCCGACCCCGGCGATCAGGTGTGGGACGCGTGTGCCGCCCCCGGGAGCAAGACCACCCAGCTCGCAGCCCGCATGGACGACGCGGGCCTCCTGATCGGCAACGACAACAACCTCGGTCGGCTCTCGGCGCTCCGGCACAACGCCGAACGCCTCGGCGTCACGAATCTCGTCGTCACGAACCAGGACGCCCGGAACTTCTCGCTGAAACCGCTCGGGAGCGACGGGGACGACCCCCGCGGTGTCGAGGCGTTCGACCGCGTCCTGGTCGACGCGCCCTGTTCCTGCGAGGGGACGATCCGGAAGAACCCCGACGCCTTCGACACCTGGAGTCTGGATCACGTCCACAGCGTCGCCGGGGTGCAGAAGGGTATCCTCCGGCGGGCGATCCAGGCCACTCGTCCCGGCGGCACCGTCGTCTACTCCACCTGTACGTTCGCACCCGAGGAAAACGAGGCCGTCCTGGATCACGTTCTCGACGCGGAGGACTGCCGTCTCGTCGACTTCGACGCCCCCCTCGATGGCGTCCCCGGCGTCACCGAGTGGCAGGGCGAGGAGTACGATCCGAGCGTCGCGAAGGCACTCCGCATCTACCCGCACCACAACGACACGGGGGGCTTTTTCTGCGCGAAGGTGGAGGTGGGCGGATGAGCGACGCCGACGGCCCCACGAACGACGGCCAGGTGTTCGACCGCCTGCCCGCGACGGCCGCGGAGCGCGAGGTTGCGGGGCGGGCGACCCGCGCCGAGGTGATCGAGTGGTGGGCGGAGCGGTTCGGCCTGCCGACGGAGACGTTCGACGGCTACACCTTCTGGGAGAAGGGCGCGGGCAAGGTGTGGGTCTTCGCCGACGACCTGCCCACGCCCGTCGACGCCGAGGGCGTCGGCATGACGTTCCTGCGGACGCGCCAGGAACACTGGAAGCCGACGACGAACGCCGTCCAGCG
>JBDGTP010000033.1:0-22942 GCA_042216725.1 Haloplanus sp. | reverse complement strand
ACCGAACCGAACATCTGGCCGTATCTCACTGGTAAAGATTCGAACTAAACACTATAATACCGTGGATTTCGGCGCTGGATCTGTACGAGCGATACCGGCTGTACGTCACCGTCGATCCTGTCGCCGAGCGACCGCTCACGTCCCTCTGTGTCCGACGAGAACACGGGCAACGACCGAGATGTTCCTTGTCGATCTCTGCGAGAAACAACTCGTCGACGGCGCACCGTGGTTGCAGGCGGCCTGCCACCGCTCAGGGCTTCGATCCCAGCGTGTTACCTGTGGACATCAGACTGCTGCTAAACGTATATTCAGAGAATCAAAATAACAAACCAACCAGTTTTCAAATATGTTCAGTCACACCGACCCGAGCGCCGCTGAAAACTGGTTGCAGGCGCTCGCCGTCACATGGAATCGGCTCGTCTCAACACTCCCCCATCACGAGTTGGTATTTTTTATAGAGTCGGCCGCTATCCATCGGCAATGGCTGAGTCTCCAGAAGACGGCAACGCGGAGGGTACCGGGAGCAAAGTCGGTCGCCTTCTGCGAAAGTACGACCTCGATGGAGTCGGGGGAGAACTCGAACGGCGGTGGACGGCAGACGGCGAGGAACGGATGAGTTTACGGGCGCTGGCCGACTGGATGAACCAGCGTCTCCTTCGAGAGGCGCTGGACAATGCGGGGGTGAACTCGACTGAACGCGACGTGGCCCACATCTACGAGACGCTACGTGGAGAGGGGAGCACGGGCGAACGGATTCGAAAGGAGCGCGAACTGGAACGTCAGGGAGTCAGCGTCGAGGAGTTGCAGTCGGATTTCGTCTCGCATCAGGCGATCCACACGTACCTGAAGAAGTACCGCGAGGCAGAGTACGAACGGGGGTCAGAGAACCCGAAAGAACGGAGCGTCTCCAAACTGCAGCGGTTGCGTTCCCGAACGATTGCCGTCACCGACGAGACTATACAGGGATTGTCGTCGAAAGAGGAACTCAGTGTCGGCGACTTCGATGTGGTCTCAGAGATCCGCGTTCGGTGTACCGACTGTGGAACCGAGTACGACGCCGTCGAGTTCATCGAACGCGGCGGCTGCGAGTGTCGCTGAGTCGGGGACTCCCTCAGTGCGAAGCATTAAGATACTCGGCTCCAACCCAAAGATATGGCGTCGTCGAAAGAACAGGTCGTCGATACAGATATGCACATTTCGGTCGAGAATATCGGCGGGATTGATCAAACGACGGTCGATCTCGACCCCGGCGTGAACATCTTGACCGGTAGAAACGCGACGAATCGAACATCTTTCTTGCAGGCGATCATGGCGGTGGCTGGGAGCGAGAACGTCTCACTGAAAGGAGACGCGTCCAGGGGCCATGTCGAACTAGAACGGGATGGCGAGACGTTCTCCCGGACGCTCGAGCGTGCGCACGACTCAGTCCAGTTTCGGGGCGATCCAATTCTCGACGATCCAGCGCTCGCGGATCTGTTCGCGTTTCTGCTCGAAGACAATGACGCGAGATGGGAGGTTGCACAGTCGGGTGAGCTTCGCGAGATCATCATGCGCCCGGTCGACACCCGAGAACTCCAGACTGAAATCGAGGAAGCAAAGTCGGAGAAAAAGCGGATCGACGAGGAACTCGACCAGATCGAAACCCTCAGGCAGGAACTGCCGGCACTCGAAGAACGGCGGACACAGCTCCGAGAGCGGATCCAGCGCAAGGAGGAGACGCTCGAATCGAAACGGGCAGAACTCGACGAAACGGACGCCAACATCGCCGACTCACGGGAACAGGAGTCGGAACTCGAGGCGGTGATGGCCGACCTCCAAGAGGCACGCTCGGAGTTGAACGACATCCAATTCGATCTCGAAACGGAGCGTGAGAGCCTCGAAGGGCTCGAAGCGGATCGGACGACCGTCGAAGATAAGATCGACGACACCGAGGAGAACGTGGCTGGAGATCTCGGTGAACTCGAGGCGGAACTCGAGCGTCTACGCGATCACCGGCAATCGCTCGATGCCACGATGAGTCAGCTGCAGCGCGTCATCGAGTTCAACGAGGAGATGCTGAACGGCACGAACCGAGAGGTCAAGGACGCCCTCACGTCGGATACCGGGACTGGGTCGGTCGCCGACCAGTTGGTCGCCGACACAACCGTGTGCTGGACCTGTGGGAGCGAGGTAGAGACCGACGCCATCGAGGGGACGATCGATCAGCTCCGGGAGCTCTGGCGGGAGAAGACGGCCGAACACTCCGAAATCGACGACGAGATCGACGAGGTCAAAGCCGAGAAACAGGAGATCGAGAGCCAGAAGCGAGAACGACGGAACCTCGAACGGCAGTTGGAGCGCCTCGAATCCGAAATCGAGGATCGGGAGTCGACCATCGAGTCGCTCGAACAACGGCGCGACGAAGTGAAATCGCAGATACGCGACCTCGAGACACGCACCGAGAACCTGGAGGGACAGGAACACGACGAGGTTCTCTCGATCCACAAGGAGGTCAACGAACTCGAGTTCGAACTCGACCAGTTGAACGACGACCTGCAGTCCGTCGAAGATAAGATCGACGACATCGAGAGCCGGATCGGCCGCAAGGACGAACTCGAAGCCGAACGCGAGACGGTGAAAGAGCGACTAACCGAACTCCGAACTCGGATCGAGACGCTAGAGTCGGAGTCCGTTGAGCAGTTCAACAGACACATAGACACGATCCTCGAGGTACTCCAGTACGAGAACCTCGACCGGATCTGGCTCGAACGAACCGAGCAGACGGTTCGGGAGGGTCGGCGAACGGTACAGCGTGGGTCGTTCGACCTCCACGTCGTTCGGTCGACGGCCGAGGGCACGACCTACGAAGATACCGTCGACCACCTCAGCGAGAGCGAACGGGAGGTGACCGGCCTCGTGTTCGCCCTCGCCGGCTATCTCGTTCACGACGTGTACGAAATCGTTCCGTTCATGCTGCTCGACTCGCTCGAAGCGATCGACTCCGAACGAATCGCCCGACTGATCTCGCACTTCGAGGACTACGTGCCGTACCTCGTCGTGGCGCTCCTCCCGGAGGACGCACGGGCTCTCGACGACGAGTATAGGCGAATCACCGATATCTAAGCGGTAAGGCCGGATCACCACCGTATCGCGGGACAATCGTCCGACGCGTTCTTACCCATCACCCGGGAACCGATCCACCGGTGTGTCAATTACAACCGTACGACTGTAATGAGTGTCAGGAAATCGGCGCTCGCCGCCTGCATTCACACACGAGGAGCCCAGGAGACATCCGTGTACCGGCAGTCAGGAAAGATCGACAGCCGACTCGTACTGACTGGCCTCAATCGCCGACGGCTCGTCGGTCGAAACCCGAACGTCGACGAGCGTCGGTACGTCGGCGTCGAGACCGACCTCGACCGCCGACCGGAGGCCACTCCGTGAATCGACGCTGGTTCCGCGGCATCCGAATCCCTCGGCGACGGTCGTGAACTCCGGGGACGTCCACTCGAAAGGGTGGCTGTCGGTATACTCGTCGATTTTAGGGGACTTGCTGATGATCCCGTAATCGCTATCGTTGAAGACGACGACCACGACATCCAAGTCGTGTTCGACGGCGGTGTGCAGTTCCTGGAGACACATCATCAATCCGCCGTCTCCGTGGAGCGAGACGACCGGTCGATCCGGCCGTGCTACCTTCACACCGAGTGCGGCAGGGAGACCAAGCCCCATCCCCGCCCACGATCCGGCAGTGACGTAGGTGGTGGCATCGTACGCCTCGAACACCTGTTTGGCCCAGAGTCGGAACCCCCCAACATCGGTGGTGACGACGCCGTCGCGGGGAAGTACCTCGCGAACCGTTCGAAGCCCGGCCGGCGTCGTGATCGGATCGCCATCGAGCAGTCCCGCAGCGTCGAGGTGGGACAGATACTCCTCCCGAACGCGACGACCGATCGATCCGCCCTCCCAGCCGTCGACCCGCCCAGTCGACATCCGTAGCCCGTCGAGTATCGATTCGCCGGCATCCCCGGTGTCAGCAACGATGGCGACATCGGCTTGGTATCCTTCGTCGATGTCGTCCACGCTGTGAGCCACGTGAACCAACGTCTCTCCCATCGGGAGCGTCCAGTCCGCCGTCGTGACGCCGTTGAACTCCGTCCCGAGAGCGAGTACCACGTCCGCAGTGTCGAGCACTCGCTTCGCACCCCTGGGGAGGTGTTTCCCAGTCACTCCCGCGAACCGAGGATCGTCCTCGGGAAAGACGCCCTTCCCCTTGTACGATGCCACGACTGGGGCGTCGAGTTCGCGCGCCAGTTCCTGAGCCACCCGACTCCCATTGGGAGACCGTCGCACCCGACCGCCGACGTATACGACCGGCCGTTCGGCGGCAACGAGTTCTTCGACCGCCGCCTCGATGGGATGCGTGCTGTCACGGTCTACCGTCTCGGGAGTGACTCGGACGGGGTTCGCGGCGAACCTCGTTTCGAGAATGCGACTCGGCACGCCCAGTCGAACCGGCCCGTACGGCTCGGTCAGTGCCGTCTCGACCGCCCGCTCGGTTTTTTCGGCGAGTTCGACCGGTGTTTCCACGGTAACATTCGCTTTCACGACGTTGTCGTACGTGTCGGGTTCGATCTCGTGGATTGGCCCCCGGCCCCGATCCGCCGGATCGATGTCGGCCGACACGTGAAGGATCGGGACGCAGTCGTCGAAGGCGTTTTTCAGTCCGTGCATCGCGTTCGTCTCGCCAGGACCCGGGATGGTGAGCGTGGCCGCAGGCACTCCAGTCGTCTCGTAGTACCCCCAAGCGACGTGTGGGATAGCGGTTTCGTGTCGGGCCATCAGGTACTCCATTTCGTCACGCTCCACGACGACGCGATCCAGAGGGAGGGTCTGTGTGCCGGGTAAACCGACGAGGAGTTCGATACCGGCATCGACCAGCGCATCGTAGACGTGTTCGCCGCCGCTTTTCGTGGAGCCCGTGTCATTCGTTGGCACGTTTCGGTATTCGTAGTCAGTATCTAATAAGTTTCGTGCAGTTCTCGCACGGCGGTATCGACTGAAGAGTCGGGTCAACCGAGGAACCGCCGCAGGAGGCATTACAAGTGTACGGATGTAATGGGCGCTCGTTCTCGCGCCGTCGTCCCAACGATGCCCCACAGCCGTCCTTCGAATGCTTACCGCGCTACGGGACGGAACGACACTGATTCCCCACTCCGAACGGGTTCGCCAGAGGAGAACGGCAATCGTGGACTCGCCATCACCGTCTCCACCCACGACGAGCCTGAGGGGAAGCCTGTGATCGCTGTCCTCTATCGTTCGCCAAAGGAGAACGGTATAATGTCGGGTATCGACGCTGGGGGCGGAAATGGGGGTTCGGACTTCCCGTGTCTCCCCTGTTTCGTATCTCGGGGCACCAGAATTGAATAGTCGATCAATTCTATCGTTAGACGAACCAATACGTATGAGAGAATTAGGGTTACGTGGATATACAACCACAAAATCGCGCGCTGTTCACCACTCGTAATTCATTCGCCAGAGGAGAACAGTTTTCCATGTGGAGACGAATCGTGTGGTATGAATTCACAGAATACCCGCACCATCGACGCGGTGGAGACGGCCTGCCGGATTCTGAACGCTCTGCAGGAGCGAGGGCCCGTAGGGGTCACGGAACTCGCCGGGGAGTTGGATCTACCCAAGAGCGTTGCCCACAGCCACCTTGCTACCCTCACTGAAAACAAGTACGTGGTGAAAGACGGGGGTGAGTACCGACTTAGCTTCCGGAATCTCAGCCTCGCACGACACGTCCGCGAGCAGTTCGGCGCGTACGACGTCATCGTGGATGAACTCGACAACATCGCCGACGAGACGGGGGAAGTCGCCCAGTTCGGCGTCGAGGAGAACGGCGAGGTCGTCTACCTGGGGAAATCGAAAGGACAGACCGGTGTCGAGACTGCCTCGTCGGTAGGCAGTAGCGCGCCCGTTCACTCGACCTCGCTCGGCAAGGCCATCCTCTCGCAACTCCCCGAAGAACGCGTCGTCGAGATTCTGAACCGGCGAGGGATGCCTCGAAAGACGGAAAACACGATCGTGGATCGCGACGAGTTCTTGGAGGAGCTGCAACGGATCCGTGAGCGAGGATACGCCATCGACAACGAGGAGAATCTCACCGGTGTCCGCTGCGTAGCGGCACCGGTCGGCGGTTCGGACGGAACTATCCTCGGTGCGCTCAGCGTCACCGGCCCCTCCCGTCGGATGGAAGACGAGCGGATCGAGTCGGAACTGGCGGACACCATCACTCGCACCGCGAACGTCATCGAGATCAACTCCAAGTTCTCGTAGCGTTCGCGCTTGACGAACGCCAGTCGCTGTGCACTCCGCGAATCACGTGTTCCGCCGATCCGGCGACAACTATTTGCGAAGTGGGGTCGATATCCGAGTCAGCATGACGACCATTCGAGATGTCACAGCGTACGGACTGTCGGCACCATTCGCGGAGCCGAGGTCGTTCGAGTTCGAGGGAGGTGTGCGCCGCATCTACAAACGGGACTCCGTACTCGTCGAACTGGAGACGGACGACGGACTGATCGGACACGCCCCGGTGGGAGCCAGCAGTTCTGCGATGCGGGAATACTTCCAAGACGCGACGCAAGATAACCTGACGGAGGTCATCAACACCATCGTCGGGCCGACGGTCGAGGGGGAACCCGTCGAGGAACCGGATCGTGTTCACGACGTGATCTACGATATCAACATCCCATCGTTCCTCCAGTCGCAGGCAGCCTCCGCCGTGGACATCGCCCTCTACGACATCATCGGCAAACAACGGGGCGCCCCCATCTACGACCTCCTTCGCGATCAGCTCGACGCCGACTGGGAACCGACGACAGAGCTCCCGATGTACGCGAGTGGCGGGATGTACATGCCGACGGAGGGCTACGTCGACGAGGCGCAGAGCCTCCGGGACGCCGGCTTCTCGGGGTACAAGTATCGCCCGGGGCGCGGCGTCGACGAGGATCTGCGCACCTTCGAACGGCTCGTGGATGCCGTCGGAGACGAGATGAACCTCATGATCGACGCCCACACCTGGTGGAAAATGGGCGAACGATCGTACGACCACGACGATGTCCGTCACCTCACCCAGGCGTTTGCCGACGGTGGTGCCTACTGGGTCGAGGAACCGGTGGCGCCCGACGACATGGCGGGATATCGCGACCTGGCGGAGACCACGGACGCGGCGCTCGCCGGGGGCGAGAACGCGGAGTCGGTGGCGGAACTCGTCGACCTCGCCGAGACGGGCTTCGTCGATTACTTGCAGGGCGACGTTCGCCACCATCAGGGATACACCGGGTGTCGCGAGGCGCTCCAGTACACGCTGGATGCGACCGTCACGTTCGTTCCTCACAACTTCGGAACCCACCTCGGCCTCGTCGCGAACGCCCACCTCGTCGCCGCGAGTCCCGAGACGCCGTACCTGGAGTATCCGGCGTACGTGACCGAGGCACACGACGGAATGTATCCGCACCCGCTGGCAGCGGACATCCTCGAGACGCAACTCGACCTAGCGGATGGCTCTCTCTCGCTGCCAACCGACCCCGGGCTGGGGGTTACAGTGAACCGCGACGTCAGCGAGGAGTATCCCTACGTAGAAGGTTCCTGGACCGAGTTCGTTTACTCGTAGGCGAACACGGTATTTGCGGAAAGTCGATGGCAGCGGCCTACGCCGACGCCATGGAAGAAGCAGACGCGGAGTCACGATTGCCGAACAGGCCCCGGTGGTAAGCGTCGCCGCCTCGAACGTCGGAGTCGCTCTCGCCTCCCTAGGCTTATATCCGTTGGCACGTGTCTCGGAATATGGACGTACTCGTCACAGGGGCCTACGGGCGGTGTGGCACCGCGATCATCGATCAGTTGCACGACGACGCCCGCTACGACTTCACGTATCTGAACCGGTCGGATCGGGGGTCGGATCATCCGTACGGTGGCTTCGATACCCACATTGCGAACGTTACGGACTACGAGGCTATGCGGCCCGCGTTCGACGGCCAGGACGCCGTCGTCCATCTCGCCGCGTTTCCCGAGGTTGACGGCGACTGGTCGGACGTGGAGGGTCCGAACGTTCGCGGCATGTACAACGCACTCCAGGCTGCCCGGGAGGCGGACGTCGAGACGTTCGTCTTCGGATCGACGAATCACGTCATGGGGATGTACGAGGAGGAGTATGCTCCGGAACTGTACTACGGGGAGGTGGAACTGTCGCTGGACAGCGGAGACCCGGTTCGTCCCGATTCGTACTACGGGACTACCAAGGCGTTCGGTGAGGATCTGGGTCGACAGTACGTCGAACTGTACGACTACCCGAAGCAGTTCTACGCGCTCCGCATCGGGTCGGTGCGCAGCAGCGAGTACGACCACCCCTACGGGGACGCGGAACGGATGGTCGAGGCGGGACAGATGGAACGAGGGAGCGACGAGTACGACGAGACGGTGGCCCGCATGAAGGCCACGTGGCAGTCGCGACGGGATTTCGCTCACGAGGTGGAATGCTGTCTCCACGACGACGATGTCGAGTACGGTATCTTCAACGCAGTCAGCGACAACGATGGACGGTGGTTCTCCCTGGAGGAAGCCCGCGATCGACTCGGCTACGACCCCGCTGACAACGGTGCTGAGTGGGACTCGCCACCGACCTGACCACTCAGCAGACTATGGAAAGGAATTAAGAGGAATGCAGTCACGTTAGTTTTCATGGGCTACGACGCCGTTAAGGCGGGACTCCGTGACGTCTCCGCCGGGTTGCTGACACCGTTTCAAGAGAACAGCGACATCGACCACGAGGCGCTGGCAGGGAATGCGGTGGAGCTGTACGACCGTGGGATTCGAACCTTCCTCGCCAACGCAAATATCAGCGAATACCACTCCCTCTCGCAGTCCGAACGGGTCGCCGTCACCCGAACTAGCGTCGACGCACTCCCCGACGACGCCACCGTGTTGGCTGGCGTCGGCGGGAGCACGAGCGACGCCATCGACATGGTCGAGGCGTTCGACGATATCGGAGTCGACGCGATGATGGTAATGCCTCCCGATCACACCTACGTGCACGAACGAGGCCTCCTGTCGTACTACCGTGACCTCGGGGACGCCGCCGCGGCGCCACTTGTCCCGTACGTCCGCGGGTTCGACCCGTCGGTCGAGTTCCTCGCCGACCTGACGTACCTCGACGACGTCGTGGGGGTCAAGTACGCCCTGGAAGATCTGCCGAAGTTCACCGAGGCGGTTGGTGAGGGCGACGAGAGCGTGGTCTGGGTCGACGGGATGGCCGAACCGTACGCGTTACCGCTGTGGGTCGCGGGCGCAGAAGGCTTCACCGCAGGCGTGAGCAATTTCCGACCCCGTATCGGGTTGGCCCTCTACCGGGCACTGGAACGGGAGGACTGGGAACGGGCTCGCGAGATTCAGCGCGCCTGTCAACCGCTTATGGACATGCGACAGGAGTCGGGGACGGACAACACGCTCCCCGCAGCCATCAGCGTCCCCGTGGTGAAAGCGGCCATGCGCCTCGCCGGGTTCGACGCTGGAGGCGTCCGTGATCCAATCGTCGGTCTCACCGAGGCGGAGCAAGAGCGGGTCGAACGGCTCTACGAAGACCTGGTCGCGTTCGAGACGGAAGCCCCTCAGCGAACCGAAGCCAGTCAGCAATCCTAACCCGGCCGAACCTCTGCGGCCGCCCCGATTGGAGCGGTCGGCGGAGAGAGGAGGGGCGGTGAACCACGGGGTGATGAGCCGATCATACGAACCGCAAGCGTCCGAAGTGTTCTGGGCTGTGATACGTTGGGGACGGGGTCTCTATCGGATTCCAGGAAACCTCACGCGAAGGCGATGACACGCCAGTCCGGTGGAAGTTGCCCCGCCACACCGTTCCTGGTTCCGGCGACATCGGTCGCCCCGTCAGCGTTTCGAGGATGTCGAACGGAAGCGCAACCGCGAGCCACCAGGCGTCGTCGGACGGATCGGGCTCCCGTGTCGACCCAGGCTCGGAGGTGACGACCGACACGTCGGACGCGGCGTCCTCGGTTATCAGTTCCCGGTCGAGTCCCCGCTCCTGCCAGTCCCGTTCCTGCCATGCGAGCTTGAACGTCCCACAGCAGTTGGCCTCGAAGTTGAAATACTGATCCGGATGAGCCGCCGAGGGAGTGGCGAAGAACTCGACGCAGCTGTCCTTGTACGTGGGTCCGTTCAGTTCCGTCACCGACGCCGAGATATCGTGGTCTTCGACGTGAAACTGGAGGTAGAGGGCCGATTCGTCGTAGAGGGCGCGAACGGTCGCGGGCCACCTGGGCCCCGACTCGTACCAGTTAAACTCGTCGAGCCGTGCGACCGCACTCGTCTCCCACGGCGTTCCCGTGGAATCGCCGGTGAGCGGAACCGCTCCACTGGCGCGCTCGACAGTGTACGTCTTCATACCCTGACTGCTCGCGTGCGTAGAATAAGCGTTTCGTCGGGATCACCACGGGAGTCGCGGCGTGTCGGGGGCGTCCCGCAATCCGGTCAACCGCGTCCGGGCACGGAACAGCAGTCCCTCGCTACAGGTAACATAGAGGATCGAGCGGTCGGGGCCGCCGAAGGCACAGTTCGTCGGTTTCCCGCCACGTTCGGGGAAGGGATGCGTCGAACGGACGCGCCCGCTCGGCTCGAACACGTAGAGCATCGCCCCGGGGCCGCTCTGGGGCCATCCCGCGGCGGCGACAATGTCGCCGCCCGCAGTGAAACACATTCCGTCGATCCCCCGGTGTGGGTGGAAGTTGTGGAGCACCTCGTAAGCTCCCAGCGTTCCATCCGGTCGGATCGGATACGCCCGAAGTTCCGTCGGTTCGTCGGCTCGATAGTCGCTCTGGGCGACATAAAGCGTCCCGCCGTCGGGCGAGACTAACAGTCCGTTCGGTTGGGTCGTGTCCTCGGTCACCCGTTGCAGGTCGTCCGGGTCGGCCGGATCGACGCGGTAGACCGACCGATGCGCCAGCGGCCGTTCCTCGTCCCCGTAGTTCGGGTCGCTGAACCACACGTCGCCAGCGCCGTCGACCGCGAGGTCGTTGGGAGCATTGAGCGGCGTCCCGCCGAACTCGTCGGCGACGACGGTTCGCGTTCCGTCCAGTTCGTACCGACAGACTCGGTGAGCCTCGGACTCGCAGACGTACAGACGGCCGTCGGGCCCGAACTTGAGGCCGTTGCCGCCGTTCGTTCCCTCGGCAACCACTTCGGCCGTTTCCGATTCGCGGTCGTACCGTCGGATCGTCGACGCCTCGAGGTCGCTGAAGATGATGCCACTCCCGTCCCAGACCGGCCCTTCGGTGAATCCGAAGGAACCAGCCACCCGTTCGAACGTCCACTCCTCTCGGGACATGCATTCATGGTTCACAGCGAGGATACAAAATGATGCCGCGCCGTGTGTAGTCGACACGGCTCCCCGATAGAGTCAGTCGATGCGGTACCGCTCCAGAGCGTCGGCGTCCACCGAGACGCCGATACCGGGATCCGTCGGAACGTCGAGTTCGCCGCCGGTCGGGTCGAGCGGATCGACGAGGATATCCTCGCGGAGCGGGTTCTCGCTCCGGTCGAATTCGAAGAGCAAGGGTTCCGGGTTCGAGCCGGCGTGTGGGTACGTCGGGATGCTCGCGGCGAACTGGAGCGACGCCGCCACGCCCACGCCCGCGTTCCAGACGTGAGGACGCACAGTCACGTTCTCCGTCGTGGCGAGCTTGGCGATGTATCGAGCCTCGGACAGCCCGCCACAGTGAGTGACATTTGGCTGGACGACATCGACGACGCGGTCGGTGATGAGTTCCGTAAACTCGAATCGGTTGAAGTGTGCCTCACCGGCTGCCAGCGGAACGGACGTGTACCTCGAGAGTTCCCGATAGCCCGCCGTATTCTCGGGTGGGACGGGCTCCTCGACCCAGGTCAAGTCGTACGGTTCGAGGGCGTCGATGACTCTCGCGGCCTGTTTGGGACGGTAGTTCCCATTGAAGTCGACCATGAGTGCCGCATCGTCGCCGAGGTGTTCGCGTGCGGTTGCGACCCGTTCGACGTCTTCGTCGCGTCCAACGCCCAGTTTGATCTTCGCTGCGTCGAACCCCGCAGCTGCGGCGTCACGAATCGGTACCTCGGGATCCTCTCCCCACTCGGTGATGTACATCGTCGACGCGTAGGGGACGACTGTCGAGGCGTCGCGCCCGTCGAGGAATTCGACCCCGTCGGTGACGCCGAGGAGTTCGTGGACGGAGCTCCCGGTTCGCTTGCCGATGATGTCCCAGAGCGCGATGTCGACGGCGCTGACGGCGCTATGGACGAACGGGCCGCGGCCGAAATGGTAGCTCCCGGCGTAGATGTCCGAGGTCAACGTTTCGACGTTCCGAGGATCCCGGCCAACGACGTAGTCGGCGACGACTTCATCGACCACCGTCGCCACCGACCGCGGCGGAGCCAGTGCTTCACCCCAGCCGACCGTCCCGTCGCTGGTTTCCAGGCGAACGAGGGTCGCGTTCCGGGTCGACGTGATGCCGCGCGAACCGCCGAAGCGGCGGCCGTCGTCGAGTTCGTACTCGAGGGGAATCGCCTCTACGTCGGTGATCGTCATACCTGGAACTCGGCTGGTGGTGTCAAATAAGTTGGGTCGATGGACGGATCACCAGGGCTGGCCGCCGTCACTCCCGCTCGGAGGTAAACTTAAGTTCCACTGATTTACAATTGCGCGCATGGCGATCAACGAAAAACCGGATCGATCTCGACCGGATGGTCGGGCTGGGACGAGCCGGGTTCAGTTGCGGGATATCCGGAAGACGTACGAGAACGGCAACATCGTCGCCTGTGAGGACATCAACCTCGACATCGGCAAGGACGAGTTCGTGGTCTTTCTCGGCCCGTCCGGCTGTGGGAAGACGACGACGCTCCGGATCGTCTCCGGGCTCGAACAGCCCGACACGGGCACGATCAAGATCGACGGACGCGACGTGACGGAGGAGAAACCGAAGGATCGGGATCTCGCGTTCGTCTTCCAGTCCATCGCGCTGTTCCCCCACAAGACCGTCCGGCAGAACATCAGATTCGGGCTGGACATGAAAACCGATCTCAGCGCGGCCGAAAAGAACGAACGCGTCGACGAGGTGGCCGAAGTGCTCGGCATCGAGGAGATGCTGGATCGGAAGCCCTCGGCGCTGTCGGGCGGGCAACAGCAGCGCGTGAGTCTCGGCCGGGCGATGGTGATGGAGCCCGCCGCGTTCCTGCTCGACGAACCCTTCTCGGCCCTCGACGCGCAACTCCGCGATCAGATGCGGACGGAGGTCAAGCGGCTGCAGCGAAAGCTGGAGACAGCGATGATCTTCGTGACGCACGATCAGGAGGAAGCCATGACGCTCGGCGACAAAATCGTCGTGATGAACGACGGCCGCATCCAGCAGGTCGGGAGCGCACACGAGATTTACAACGATCCCGCGAACCTGTTCGTCGCCACGTTCATCGGCTCTCCATCGATCAACAGGATCGACGCCAGGGTGACCGACACCGACGACGGTATCGGGTTGACGACAGACCTGTTCGATCTGAAACTCACCTCAGAACAGGCCCGCTCGGCGGCGATTGCCGTGGGGGACGAATTGACGCTCGCCGTGCGGCCGGAGAATCTCCAGATCGAGAGCGGGGCGACGCTGTTTGAGGCGGATGTCCAGCTCATGGAACCCCACGGCGACCGCGACTCGATCCACCTGGCGGAGCGGGGCGTCGAACTGTCAGCGGTCGTCAATCAAGGAACCGTCGACCCGGAGACCGAACGACTCTCCATCGACATCGACGGCGACGATGTCTGGCTCTTCGATCAGGTCGGGAACCGGATGCTGTAGACGGTCGGGCGCTGAGTTCGGGTGGTGACGTGACACTGTGACCGACTGGGCCGTCAACGAACCACATATAAGGATCACACGAAGATTTATATTGCATGGTGAATGGTGTTGATTCGTATGCCTAGTGATACCGAGGGCCTCCCCAGGCCCACGCGGCGCAAAGCACTGAAAGGACTCGGGGCCGCCGGACTGGTCGGCCTCGCCGGCTGTGCGGGTGGTGGAGGCGGGGGCGGAACGACAGCGACCGGCGGTGGCGGCAAGAATGCGACGGGGACGACCATCTCCCTCTGGACGACACTGCACGGACAGTCCAAGGCCGCCGAACAGTACCTCGATCAGACGATCAAGACGTACGAACAGCGCACTGGGAACACCGTCAAGTGGGTCAAGGAGACGGTCAAGAACGTCCAGAACGGGAACTGGCGCAAGCGAATGGCACAGGGTCAGATCCCGACGCTGTATCAGACCGCGCCGTCCCGCATCGGCGGGCTCATCGACGGGGGCTACGCGACGCCGTGGGGCTCAGTCCTAGACCAGTTGAGCGACGACGTGGTTTCCGGAACCGAATGGGCCCATCCGGTGGTGAAGAACATCTATCGAGGGTTCGAAGGCGACAAGCGCAAGACCGCACTCCTCGGGTTCGTCATGCAGGAACCCTTGGTCGCCCGTGCCGATCACTTCAAGGAGGCTGGGCTAGACATCGAGAAAGACTTCCCACCCAAGAACTACGACGAACTCGTCGAACTCGCCAAGACGCTCCAGAACGAGGGACCGGGCGACATCGGCTTCCAAGTTCATGGCGCGCCAGGAGACCTGATGGACGAAATCTCGCCGACGTGGGCGCACCAGATCGGCGGCGAGACCGGGCTCTACGTGAACAAAGACTGGACGGATACCCACCTCGATTCGGACGCGTGGAAGACCTCGCTCCGACGACAGGTTGAGATCCATCGCGAGATGGGCCTGTCGTCCGAGAACGCAGCGACGACATCCGACGAGGACGCCTGCCGGCTCCTTGCGGACGGCCGGGCCAGTATGAGCCAGGTCGGGATGCTCAACTACGGGCTGTTCTCGAATCTCGCCTCGGACATGCTCCAGGACGGGACGCTCCGGTACGGCGCGAGCTGGGAGGGCGAATCCGGGTTCCGTGGCGAGTTCAACGCGACGGCTCTGGCACTCGGCTCGAAACCGCCGAACATGGACTCGGCGAAGTGGGAACGAAAGAAGCAAGCAGGCATCAAATTCCTCGATACGATGTTGAGTACCGAGGTGCAAAAGCAGGCGTTCACGAAGTGGGGGCTCCTGCCGTTCAACAAGAACGCGTGGCAGGAGATTTCGGCGCTCCCGAACAACGCCGTCGACGCCGGTATCAAGATCGCCGAAGGATCCCAGTTCGGGTGGCAGGCGTTCCCGGAGATGGCTGCCGTCCAGTACAACATTCCCGGACCCATCTTCCAGCAGGCGATGACCGGCAAGCTCTCGCCCGAGGAGGCCTGTGACAAGGCAGCCAAACAGATCCGGAGTCAGGTGTTCAGTCGATAACGTCGAGTGAGCCACGACATTGTCGACACCGTCGCTCAACCGTTCATGATAGCTTTTATCATACTGGTCATCTACGAATACCACTAATGTCAGGGAAGTTCGCGCACGTAACACATCCCCGTCGGTCGTATCGCCGTGTCCGGGAGACGATCCAGGAGTACTGGCTCTCGTATCTCCTCTTCGTCCCGACGCTCCTGTTTTTACTCCTCGTCGTCTGGTTTCCCTTCTTCAGAGGCATCTGGATGAGCTTGCACGTCTGGCCGGCCTTCGGCGAGCGCTCGTTAGTCGGGCTGGAGAACTACTTCTACGTCTTTACTTGGGATACGTTCTGGGTGTCGATGAAAGCGACGCTCGGATACATGTCGATGACGGTCATCCAGCTCGTCCTCGCGCTCGCGGCGACACTCTCGGTTCGCAAGTTGGAGCGCTTCGACAACCTCGCAGACGGCATTTTCCTCATACCCTACACGATGCCGCCCGTGGTTACCGGTACGATTTGGCTGTACATCCTCAATCCGGACTACGGCCCCGTGTTCGGATGGCTCACGAGTTGGAATCTCCTCGAGAGCCCCATCTATTGGGGAATCAACGGGACGACGGGGCTGACCGTCATCACCCTGGTCGGCTCGTGGACGTTCTGGCAGTTCATGTACCTCATCTTCATCGCGTCCATCCAGAGCATCCCGGACGAACACTACGAAACCGCGGAGATTTACGGAGCGAACCGTCTGCAGCGGTTCACCAACGTCACCCTGCCACACCTCAAGAGCGCGATCCTGATCGCTCTCAGTATCCGGATCATCCGGAACCTGGTGAAGGTGTCCCAGCCGCTCCAGATGACACAAGGCGGTCCAGGCTACCAGACGTCCGTTATCTCGATCCTGCTCTACCGGTTCACGCTAGAACAGGGGGATTACGGACTGGCGTTCACCATCGGCGTCATCATGTTCCTGCTCACCATCGGCTTCACGTTCGTGTTCATCCGTGAGTTCAGCCGCCAGCGCGGGGGTGAGGTCGCATGAGCACTCGAAGTCGCACGATGTCGGACTGGTTCTGGACGGTGTCCAGCTACGCGGTGATCGTGTTCCTAGTGGGCGTTATTCTCGTCCCGTATCTCATCGTCCTCTTCTCGTCGTTCAAGAGCCCGCAAGCCATCTTCCAGAGCCACTATCTGATCCCACAGGAGCCCACGCTGACAGCGTGGCGGAACGCCTTCGCCGACCTCAGCGGGCCGCTGTTCACCAGTTTCATCGTCGGCGGCGGCACGGCGATACTCTCGTTGCTGATCTCGATTCCCGGAGCCTACGCGTTCGGACGAAAGGACTTCCCGGGCAAGGAATTCGGGTTCTACGTGATTATCGGCTCGCTCCTCTTCCCCTACATCATCTTGGTCATTCCGTTCAGCTCTTGGTGGCTGAAATACGGACTGTACAACACGATTCCCGGGCTCTGGATCGCCTACCAGGCGTTCGTGACGCCGTTCGCGCTCTGGGTGCTCCGTGATTTCTTCGAGGGGCTCCCGGACAATCTGGAAGAAGCCGCACAGATGTACGGCCTGACTCAGTTCCAGGCCTTCGTGCGGGTGATCCTCCCGCTCGCGTGGCCGGCGATCATCGCCGTCGGGTTCCTCTCGTTCCTTTCGGGGTGGAACGACTTCCTCTTCTCGAACATCCTGACGAACAACCTCGGGCCCCAGACCGCCCCCGTCGCGCTGTACAAGACCGTCCACTCGGGGGAACAGATCCTCTGGAGTCGGATGATGGCCGCGACGGTCATCATGGGGACGCCACCGCTCGTGCTGTACCTCGTGGCACGTCGGTACATCGGCAACGCCTTCGCGATGTCGTAGCCGGCCGACCTCTCCGGCCGCGCTTTTTCGGGTCGGTGAGAGCCTAAGAACTATACCTTGTCACACGCCAACGGTACTCATGCCTTCGAGCGTGCCAGTGCAGGAGTTGTCCGACCTGATCACGGGTCTCGTGACGCCGTTCGACGAGGAATTGAATGTGGATCACGCCGCACTCGCGGAGAACGCCCGCGCTCTGTCGGCCCACGACGTTGGGGCATTCTTCGTCTGTTCGAACGTCGGCGAATACCACTCGCTTTCCCACGAGGAACGGGTCGCAGTGACGGAGACGGGGGTGGACGCGCTGCCGTCGGACACGACGGTACTGGCGGGCGCCGGTGGCAGCACGAAGACGGTGATCGAACTCGGAACCGCCTACGAGTCGCTGGATGTCGATGTGCTGCTGGTAATGCCGCCGGATCACACCTACGTCCACGAACGCGGACTTCTCGACTACTACCGGAAGATCGGCGACAACGTCGCCCTACCGCTCGTGCCGTACCTCCGGGGCTTCGACCCGAGTCCGGGCTTCGTCGCCGATCTGACGACCCTCGACAGCGTCGTCGGGATCAAGTGGGCGCTCCGCGACCTCCCGAAGTTCGCGACCGCCGTCGACCGTGGAGCGGACGACATCGTGTGGATCAACGGACTGGGAGAGCAGTATGCGATCGCGTTCCACAGTGAGGGTGCGAGCGGTATGGCATCGGGAATCGGCAACTTCGACCCCTCAGTCGGCCGAGCACTGTACGACGCGCTCGACCGTGGCGCACTCGAGCGCGCACGGGAGATTCGGAACGCGACCATCCCGTTCATGCGGTTCCGCGAGGAGACTGGAGCGGCGAACACGCTGCCGGCTGCCAACAGCATCCCGGTTGTCAAGGCGGGTCTCGAGTTCGCCGGCCTCACCGGCGGTCGGGTTCGAGAACCGCTCATGGAACTCACCGACGGGGAGCACGAACGGGCGGGCCGCCTCTATCGGGAGCTCCAGTCCCTCGTCGGCGACGGGCCGGTGAGTGATGACCAGTAAGTTTACGTGACGTGGCGGCCCACCCATGCCACACTATGCCAGACGAAACGTTAACTCGTGAAGAAATCGAGACGACAATCCGAGAGTACTTCGAGGCGTGTAACGCGGGCGATGTCGAAGAAATCGCCTCGTTTTTCGCAGCGGACGCCGTTCACTACTTCCCGCCGGGAATGTACGAGGGACCGTTCGAGGGGGGACAAACGATCGGTGAACGCTGGGCCAAAGCAGTCGACGAGCTCGGCTCGGTCTGGACTGTCGATCGCATCACTGCAGACCCTGAAAACGCGACGGCGGTGATGGAGTGGACACACTTCAAAACCGACGAGGAAAGAATCCTTCGCGGAGACGAGTGGTACGATTTCGATCCGGAAACCGGGCTCATCGAGGAGATTCGCGCCTACTACGCTGCGCCGGAAGATCCGGATCTGGATCGGAACGAACTCGGCGGTTTCGACTACGCTGCCCGGGGCTATCCCGTCGAGTCGCCCCTCGACCGCGATGGAGGGTGAGTCGTCGACGTGTACCCCGTCATCGGTCCGTCCGGACTGTGTCGATGACGCCTCGAAGGTAGCCGACGGTGAAGCCCTTGGCCCGATGTCGCCACTCGTCGTCGTCGCCTTCCACTTTTGGCACGTGGTCGGGGAGTACGGCGCCGTCGTACCCAACATCCTGGAGTGCTCTGACCGCGCCAACGCTGTCGAAGTTGCCCGCGTCGACGAACGTCTCGTTGAATTTTGGAACCGTGCCGACGACATCACGGAAGTGAACGAAGACGATGTCGTCACGCCCCCCGAAGCGATGGATCACGTCGATCACGTCCTCGCCCATCTGTGAGAAACAGCCGAGACAGAGCTTCAAACCGTGATTGTCGCTGGGCACGAGATCCATCGCTTTCTCGAAATTTTCCACGTTCCGGAACAGTCGCGGAATCCCGCCGAGCGATTCGAGGACCGGCGGGTCGACAGGATGGAGAGCGAGTTCGACACCGGCATCCTCCGCCACCGGCAGTACGGTTTCGAGGAAGTACCGATAGTTGTCCCAGAACTCCGCCTCGGTGTAGGCCCGGTCGAGGCCGGGGGCGAGGGCGTCCGGTTCGTCGAGTTCATCGTAGTCGAACGCCGTCGCTTCGGCACCCCCTCGTATTTCGACCGGCGATGTCCGCATCGGAACGACGCTGCGGGGGTTCCACTGGTACCCTAGCACCGGAATGTCGGCCCGTCCGAGATTCTCGATCAGCCTCGTGATCTGATCGAGCGCGGCCTCCGCGCCGTCACGGTCGAACATGATGTCGCCGTACATCGAATAAGGGAGGGAGTGGATCCCGGTGAAAGAAAGGTTCGCCTCCTCGATGCGGTCACGGGCGGCCACCAGTTCCTCGACAGTCGGAATCTGTCCTGGGCCGACGGCGATAGTACCGCCGTCGTCGCGGTCATTGAACTCGTCGGGTTCTTCGTCCGTGTCCGCGTGATCGACGAAAATATCCGTCACACCCAGTTGGCGGACGTATCGCAGTCGTGCGTCGCTGAGCGAACGCGTTCTGACGCCGACACTGATCGCGTCGTTGTTGATCCGACCCATACCTCGTAGCGAGTACGAACCGACAAAACGGTTGCGGGGGGCATTGCCGGAAGTCGGTCGGCACACCGGCATACTGTCCGACACAGGTGTTCGAACCGCAAGAATAGTATAGGAGAATCGGCACTTTGTGAACGATGCCCGAGCGAAAAAAGAACTACGTCGACGGAGAGTGGGTCGTCTCCGGAACAGGCGAAACGATCGAGGTACGGAACCCCGCACGTCCGAGCGAAACAGTGGCGAGATACCAGCGATCCACCCGAGGGGACGCGGCCGAAGCCGTCGAGGCGGCGGTCGCTGCCCAGGACGAGTGGGCGTCCACCCCCGGTCCGGAACGCGGGCGAGTGCTCCGTGAGACCGGGGGAATTCTCGCGGCGCGGAAGGACGAACTCACAGAGATGCTGATCGACGAAGAGGGGAAGGCCCATGCCGAGGCTGCGGGGGAAGTCCAGCGGGCGATCGACATTTTCTACTACTTCGCCTCAAAGGCCGCCGATCTGGGCGGGACGGTGAAAGGTGCGAGCGCCAGGGAGACGACCCTCTACACGCGCGAGGAACCGGTCGGGGTCGCAGCTCTCATCACCCCCTGGAACTACCCCATCGCCATCCCAGCGTGGAAGATTGCACCGGCTCTCGCTGCAGGGAACACCGTCGTCCACAAGCCCGCGTCGCTCGCCCCGGGCGTCGCCGTCGCCATCGCCGAGGCGTTCGACGAAGCCGGACTGCCGGACGGCGTGCTCAACGTCGTGACCGGACCGGGCAGTTCCGTCGGCACCGAATTCATCGAGAACGACGGAACGGACGCCATCTCGTTCACCGGGAGCAGTCAGGTGGGCGAAATGGTGTACGAACAGGCGACAGACGCGGGCAAGCGTGTGCAGACCGAACTCGGCGGCAAGAACCCGACGGTCGTAACCGCGTCGGCCGATCCGGCGGAAGCCGCGGATATCGTCGCTACCGGTGGGTTCGGAACCACTGGACAGTCCTGTACCGCGTGCTCGCGAGCGATCGTACACGAGGACGTCTACGACGATTTCGTCGACGAACTCGTCGACTGCGCGGCGACAGTCGACGTTGGGCCGGGCCGAGACCACGAGATGGGGCCACAGGTGAGTGCCGACGAACTCGAATCAACCCTCGACTACATCGCTATCGCCGAGGAAGAGGGCGCGACGCTCGCGGCGGGCGGAAACACGCCTCACGGAGAACACGTCGAGACGGGCCACTTCGTGGAACCGACGGTCTTCACCGACGTCGAAAGCGAGATGCGTATCGCACAGGAGGAAGTGTTCGGCCCCGTCGTTGCCGTCCTCCGGGTCGACAGCTTCGAGGAAGCACTCGAGGTGGCCAACGACATCGACTACGGCCTCTCCGCCAGCATCGTCACCGACGATCACACGGAGGCGAACCGCTTCGTGGACGAGGCGGAGGCGGGCGTGGTGAAGGTGAACGAGAAGACCACCGGACTGGAACTGCACGTCCCCTTCGGCGGCTTCAAAGGATCGTCCTCCGAGACGTGGCGTGAACAGGGGGACGCCGGACTCGACTTCTACACCATCGAGAAAACCGTCTACGACAACTACTGATCTACGGTGGCAGGCGGCGGGCGACAGTCGTACGCCCAGCGCAGTCCGGTGACCATCCCTCGCTCGTCGCGACGACTTTCGGTAGCCGTTTTTGCCGTCACGAGCGCGGGCGCGTTGCAGAGGGTGAGCCATCCAGCGGGGCCGGATCGACGCCGACAGTGTCTCGGGAGTAGTTAGGGCACCGGTGTTCAGGGGTGACAACACATTTTAGAGGCCTGTCAACGTACTTAGGGAGTATGTCCGAGACGGTTCGTTACCGGCACCCACAGTATTTCATTCAATCCCTGCGGGAGTACGTCCTCTCACCCATCTCTACGGCGGCCCGTCTCGTCGAACGCGAGCGATCCGAAATAACTGCCGAACTGGAGGCGTTCGAGTCGTTTCGTGACCGACTCACTTCCATCGACCCGGTCGAACGAACCCGTACACGGGAAGCGAGCGGCCGATACATGCGGCACGAGACGACCGTCGAACCGATGGAACAGGTTCGGGCGGCCTACCGCGACACCGTGATGGACACTCCACACTACCACGACGTGTATCGCGAAGCGCTGGTTGAACACATGGCTGGAGAATTCGGCGCCGATGTTGCCGAAGGGGTGCGCGCTGATTCCTCGGTAGCGTTCACGTCACCCTACAAGGAGGCCCTCATGACGAGTACGACGGGGGCAGTAAACCGACGGGAGGCGTTCGTCGACACCCTCAACGACGAAGCGGACTCGATTGATCGGGCGAGAGTCGTCCTATCCGACATCCTCGCTACGCTTGATACCACGGTCATTCCCGAGTGGCACTGCGAGTCGTTCACGGAACGGATCGACGATATCGCGCGGAGACGCCAGAAAGCACTGCGAAGGCAGTCGTCGATACCACCCCTCGACGAATATACGCTCTGTGGATATCTGTACCAGGAAGAACCGTGGACGTTCCCCGTACTGACGGCGATTACGCGAACCCGCGAATCAGTCGAACTCGGGGAGGGTGTGGACGAAGAGCATCCGGACACCAGCCAACGGTAACGAAGCACACAGTAGCTCCCCACCGTCGAATCATAAGAATACTGGGATATTCAGATTTTTATACGATAGTTGGAATGAACGGCTACGGAGTCCAACAGCGACCCAGGGGATGTCGACACCGGAAAGAGCCTCCTCGCTCGACAAACAGTGCGGCGGCACAGTCAGTCGCGTTCGGCCTCGCGGGAGGGCCCGGCACGACGGTCGGAAACCGGTAGTCACGGTGTGCCGACGGACACCGGACGGTACGCGGCTCGTCGGTCGTCACACGACACTCTCAAACCGACTTCTCGGTCGATACCGGACACGAGTCCTCGTCGTCGTCACCGTCGGAGCTTCAATTACCCAGCCTCAACCCTGGAGCGTCGTCGATCGGCAGGAACGGTTCTGACAGCCGCGAAATAGATACTATTTCTATCGTAGATCGCTCATCCCGATAGGTCGTAACATCAATTTTGCTGGCGAATCAATGACTAATC
>JBDGTP010000049.1:0-23048 GCA_042216725.1 Haloplanus sp. | reverse complement strand
CCGTTCTTGCTACCGCCTACGTCACGCACCTACTTCAACGTGCAAAGCTGAGTAACTGTTTACCGGTGGTTCGCCGAGACAGTCCGGCGAACCACCGGTAATGACTTGCGATAAACCGTATGAGTCGAGGATCGTCCGCCGACCGGCGCGTTCAAGGCCACGCCGCCACGAGCGGGTGGCATGACCACTATCGCCGTGCTGGCAGAGCCCCCACGAGAGGGCCTGGTCGCGACCGACCTCGCGGCGACGACGCCGCTGAGCGAGGCCCATGCCGCCGAGTTGTACGCCGCGATGCTCAAAGACGTCCTCGTCGCCGTCGACCGCTCCGGCGGCGACCTGCTCGTCAACTACCGCCCGGACGACCATCTCCCGCCCGAACACGTCACGGACACGGCCTCGGAAGCCGAAGTTCGCGCGCTCGCCGCGTCCACCCTCGACGACCTCGACGGCGTTCGGTTCGAACCCCAGGTCGGATCGACGTTCGACGCCCGCGCCGGCAACACCGTTACGCACCTCCTCCGCGAGGAGGCCGTCAACTCCGCGGCGGTCGTCGAAGGGCCGGCGCCCTTTCTCACCCGCCCGCTGATCGACAACGCGGCGATGAAGCTCCGGCGCTCCGAAGTCGTCCTCGGCACGTCGACGCGCGGGCGCACCTACTACGCCGGCTTCACCGACCCCGTCGACTTCACCGACGCGTTCGACGCCCCCGAGATGGAGACGCTGACCACCCGCGGACGGACGGCGGGCCACGGGGTCGACTTCCTCCCGATCCAGCCAGTCGTCGAGACGGGCGCCGATCTGCGTGATGCCCTCCCGGTACTGAACGCCCGCGTCGACGCCGAGCGCGCCGTCCCGGTGCATACGGCCACGGCCGTCGACCGACTCGGCCTGCGGGTGGCGTACGACGAGGCGGAGCCACGGCTAGTCGTCGACTGAGCGGAACCGACAATCCTTAGCCCGGTGGGCATGAACAACCGCCCGTGGTGGGATGGCAGAGCGGCCTATTGCGCCTGCCTTGAAAGCAGGTAGCCTCACGGCTTCCTGGGTTCGAATCCCAGTCCCACCGCGTCTCCGTGATCGCTAGTGAACGGAGAGCGGTCGCTGGAGTCGAATCAGAGAGTGGAGCGAATACCGTGAGCGAAACGACCGTGGTTCGAATCCCAGTCCCACCGCGTCTCCGTGATCGCTAGTGAACGGAGAGCGGTCGCTGGAGTCGAATCAGAGAGTGGAGCGAATACCGTGAGCGAAACGACCGTGGTTCGAATCCCAGTCCCACCGCGTCTCCGTGATCGCTAGTGAACGGAGAGCGCCCCGCTTGGGCGCCGTCCCCCGCCACCAAACAACATGAACAATAATTATATACCTGGGCGTGCATCGATCACGTATGTCGACAGAGCGGTCGACACCGGTGGCGTTGCACCGATGCGGGTGCGGGAAGACGTTCGACTCGACGGAGGCACTCCTCGAACACGCACGCGAGGTACACCGGTTCTCTCCCCGGTAGAGCGGGGAACCGCGGAGGCGTCGATGATCCGACACCAAACGTAACGGCTTTGGGCCGTCCGTCCGAGGGACGCACATGGACTGGCCACACGACCCCGACGGCGAACAGGGGAGCGAGGGCCGGCGCAAGTACGGTCACGCCGTCATCGCCAAGAAGATCGACGAGGAGGAGGATTTCCCGCTCGACGTCGCGGCGTTCGTCGACGAGTACGGCGACGACCCCGTCCGGATCGATTTCGAGACGGTCGTCTCAGTGCGCGAGGTGTTCGACGGCGTCGACGCCGAGGAGTTCGACGACTTCGTCGCCCTGCATCAGGCCCTCGGCGACGCGATGCGCGAGAAGGGCTACTGGTTCTACGAGGGCCCCGAGGCGTTCGTCGGCGACGCCTGAGACACGGCCCGACCGCTCCCGCCCGGGACGTGTGGTTCACTCGATACGTCGACCGCGACGGGAGCGCACCGGGGCGCGCGTCCGTCTCGATGGCGGTTCCACGCGCCACTGCGTCCCGCTCACCCCTCGGAAGAGTTTATAAATTATCCGACCGTTCTTGGTGGTATGGTACGAGATATCGGACGACGTGAATTCCTCGTCGGTACCGGGACGGCCGGTACCGTCGGACTGGCAGGGTGTATCGGCGGCGGCGGTGGCGGCGGTGGCGGCGGCAACGGGGGATCGGGTGGCCCCGAGATGCTCGTCGTCATCGGGTATCCCGAGAGCGGTATCCAGTTGTTCCGCGACTACTACTCGATGACCGACGGCCAGCACGACATCCTCGTGCCGGACGGGCTCCGCGACGGTGCGATGCCCGGCCAGGTCGGCAACGACATGGCGAACGTCATCGGAACGGCGCCGGCCGCCGGCGGGCCGAACCAGGAGGCGTTTACGAGTCTGTTCGAGGAGGAGTACGGCTCCTCGCCCGGCGTGTTCACCTCCCAGTCGTACGACTCGGTCGCGATCCAGATCCTCGCGAACGCGGCGGCGGGGGAGAACGACGGGACGGCCGTCCGCGACCAGATGCGCCGCATCGCCAACCCCGGCGGCACGGAGTACGGCCCGCAGAACTTCCTCGATGCCGTCGAGGCGGCGGCCAACGGCGAGGACATCAACTACCAGGGCGCCTCCAGTACGACCAACTTCAACCAGGCGGGCGATCCGGCGTCGGCCGCCTACTCCATCTGGGAGTTCAAGGGCGCCGATCAGGAAGGCACCTCACAGATTGCGGTGCAGAACTTCCAGAGCGAGAACCCGTCGGGCGGTGGTCCGATGGCCGACAGCGGCCCCGGGGGGATGGGTCGCACCATCGACGTGGGCATCCTCCTGCCGGAGACGGGTGACCTCGCGTCGGTCGGTGGCCCGATGATCCAGGCGGCGGAGTTGCCCGCGACGCAGGTCAACAACTCCGACCTCGACCTGGAAGTGAACGCCCAGGTCGAAGACACCCAGACGTCGCCCTCGTCGGGCGTCTCGGCGGCCGAAACGCTCGTCAACGCCGGGATGCCGAGCGTCTGTGGCTCCGCGTCCTCGGGCGTGAACGTCCCCGTCTCACAGGAGGTGTTCATCCCCAACCAGATCGTCGGCTGTTCGCCCTCCAGCACCGCTCTGTCGGTGACCAATCTCGAAGACGACGACTACATCTTCCGAACCGCACCCTCGGATCGACTCCAGGGTCGCGTGATGGCGAAGGTAGCCTCCGAACGCCTCGGCAACTCGACGGCGGCGACCCTCTACGTCAACAACGACTACGGCCAGCAACTGTCGAACCGCTTCACCGAGGTCTTCGAGGGTAGCTTCGGCGGCACCGTCACGAACCAGGTCGCGTTCAACATCGGCGAGTCGTCGTACTCCTCGGTCATCGAGACGGCGCTGTCCGGGTAGGACAACGGCCGGTCGACCTACCCGCCGAGGAACTGCTGTCGAACCTCCTCGTCGCCGAGGAGTGTTCGTCCGTCGCCTTCGAACCGGTTCTCGCCGTTCGCGAGGACGTACCCCCGGTCACAGCGCCGCAGTGCCTCCTTCGCGTTCTGTTCGACCATCAGAATCGCGGTTCCGTCGGCATTGATCTCGTCGATCCGATCGAACAGCTCGTCGACGAGGTCGGGCGCGAGGCCGGCACTCGGTTCGTCCAGTAGGAGGAGGTTGGGGTCGAGCATGAGCGCCCGGCCCATCGCGAGCATCTGTCGCTGGCCGCCGCTCAGCGTTCCCGCGGTCTGGGCCTGCCGCTCTTCGAGTACGGGGAACCGCTCGAACACCCCCCGGAGTCGATCCTCCGGCACTTCGTCGAGGATGTACGCGCCCATCTCCAGATTCTCGCGAACCGACAGGGAGGCGAACACGTTCTCGGACTGGGGGACGTATCCGATGCCCTCGTGGATGATCTGTTCGGGCGCCAGTCCCGTGATGTCCGTGCCGTCGAATCGGATCGTCCCGCCCATGTAGGTCGTGAGGCCGAAGACGGACTTCATCACGGTCGACTTGCCGGCGCCGTTCGGACCGACGATGGTGACGTACTCCCCCTCGGTCACGTCCAGGTCGACGCCGTCGAGGATCTGGAGGTCGCCGTAGCCCGCGTCGAGGTTACGGACGGTCAGCAGGTCGTCGTCCGCCGTGTCGGCGCTCATACCTCGCCTCCCAGATACGCCTCGATGACGTCCTCGTCGGCCTTGACCTCCTCGGGCGTCCCCTCGGTTAGAATCCGCCCCTGGTGCATCACGATCACGTGCCGGCAGTTCTCCATGATGAGATCCATGTCGTGTTCGACCAACAGGAACGTGTAGCCCTGATCCCGAAGTTCGTGGATGTGATCGAGAAGCCGCCGTTCGAGCGTCGGGTTGACGCCCGCGAACGGTTCGTCGAGGAGGAGCACGTCGGGGTCGGTGAGTAGCGCCCGCGCCATCTCCAGCAGTTTGCGCTGACCGCCCGAGAGGTTGCCCGCGTACTCCTCGGCGAGATGCTCAATCTCGAAGAATTCGAGCGTTTCCCACACCCGTTCGAGCAGGTCGGCCTCCTGGTCGACGACGGTTCCGCGGGCGCCGGGCAGCACCGACCGCCAGAGGTGCTCCCCTCGTTGCCCCTTGGGCGCGAGCATCATGTTCTCCAGTACGGTCATCTCGCGCAGTTCCCGCGCAATCTGGAAGGTTCGCACCAGCCCCCGGTCGGCGATTTCGTAGGGTTCGAGTCCGGTGATGTCCTCGCCGTCGAAAACGACGGTTCCCGCGTCGGGCGTGAGCATGCCGGTGATGAGGTTGAACGTCGTCGACTTGCCGGCGCCGTTCGGGCCGATCAGTCCCGTGAGCGTGCCGCGTTCGACCTCGAAGGTGGCGCCGTCGACGGCCGTGATCCCGCCGAAATGTTTCGTCAGTCCTTCGACGCGGAGCGGCGTGCCGGTCACGTCGGGCCGCGAGCGGTTCGACGCGTCACTCATCCGGCTCACCACCGGTTCCGACGTCGGTTTCGGGGTCGACACCTGAGGGCGGCGCGGCGTCACCGCTCCCGTTCGTTCGGGCGAGCGGGATTGCCGCCGCCGTCTCCTTGCGGTGACCGAGCATCCCTTCGGGGCGGTTGTGCATCAGCCAGACGAGCACCACGCCCATGACGACCAGCTGGAGTTGCCGAACGCTGTCGAGCGTGTAGAGCAGGAACGGCATCGGGTCAGCGGTGGAGAGCAACGGGGAGATGGCGGGCCCGAAGCTCCCCGGTGCGTCGCCGGGTTGAAAGACCGAGGTGACGAGGTTCTGGAAGTAGAGCGGCCCCTGATAGAGAACGGCGGCGAAGACGGCGCCGCCGATCACGCTGCCGGTGTTCGATCCGGCGCCGCCGATGATGAGCGCAATCCACACGAAGAACGTCAGTCGTGGGCGGAAGAAGTTGGGCGTCACGGCGCCCTGGCCCATCAACCAGAGGATGCCGACCAGCCCCATCAACGCACAGCCGAGCATGAACGATTTGATCTTGAAGCGGTCGGTGTTCTTGCCGAGGGCGCGCGCCACGTCCTCGTCCTCGCGGATCGCTTTCAGCACTCGGCCGAAGGGCGATTCCCCCGTCCGTTTCAGGAGCCAGAAGTAGCCGGTGACGATCCCCAGGAGCACGACGCCGTAGACGAGGCTGTGGACGATCGGATCGGGATTGTTCGCGACGACTTGACCCACCAGGCCGACGAGGGTGTCGTAGGCGCCCGAGAGGCCGAGGACGTCGATCAGCGCCAGGAGCGGGTCGGGGAAATCAAGGATGAGGCCGCTCCCCCCGCCGAAACCGACGCGGGTGGTCTCCCCGGTGAGCGTGTGGGGAAACTGGAACTTCTGGAACGTCGAAGAGAGGAAGGTAAACCGGACGATTTCGGACATGGCGATGGTGACGATTGCGAGGTAGTCGGCGCGGAGTCGGAGCGCCGGGAGGGCGACGATAAATCCGAGGAGAGCGGCGGCGACCATCCCGGCGAGGATGCCGACGGGGATGGGCAGACCGAGGCCGCCGACCTGGGCCGCCCCCCCGGAGCCGTAGAGCGGTTTGGAGACGAACGCCATCACGTAGATGCCGACGGCCATGAAGCCGACGACGCCGATGTTGAACAGGCCGGTGTAGCCCCAGTGAAGGTTCAGCGCGAGCGAGAGGGTGGCGAAGACGCCGATGTAGAAGGTGAGCGACGCGATGGAGTTCAACTGCCCCCGGAGGCTGTACCCGAGGACGAACCCGCTGAGGAGATACGCGCCGTAGATGGCGACCAGTACCGCGGTGATCTTGACGGCGTCTTCCTCCCACAGACGCCGGAGCGACGCGGTCACACTCATGCGGTCGACCCCCCGGAGAACAGCCCCTGCGGGCGAACGAGAAGGATGACGATCATGACGACGAACGCGGCGGCCCGCGAGAAGGCGGACGGAATCCAGAGGACGGACACCGATGCCGCGACGCCGATGATGAGGCCGCCAGCGATAGCGCCGTAGATGGATCCGATGCCGCCGAGGATGACCGCCGCGAAGATGAGCAAGAGGAGCAACCAGCCGTCGTTGAAACCGAGCGTCCCCTTCCAGAGGACGAACACGTAGCCGGCGACACCGGTGAGGCCGCCGCCGACGATCCACGTCGCCCGGACGACCCGTTCGGTCGGAATCCCGGTGACGCGAGCCAAGTCCTTGTTGTCGGACATCGCGCGCATCGCCTTGCCGAGTTTCGTCGTCTGGAGAAGAAAGTGGATGCCGAGCATCAGGCAGCCGGCGACGACCAGGAGCGTGAGGTCGTGGGCGTCGATCCGGACGACGCCGTCGACGAAGTAGAGCGACACCTGCGGAATCGCCCCGGCGGCGGTCGTCCCGCGGACGCTCGATCCGAAGACGAACTGGATCAGATAGCGGAGTGCGAAGGCGACGCCGATGCTGGTGATCAGGAGGGTGATGCCGCTCTCCGACCGGATCGGCCGGTAGACGGCGCGGTCGATGGCGAGCGCCAGCATCACCGTCGTGATCCCGGCGACGACGATACCGGCGGTCACGGCCAGGGGCGTCGTCGTCACACCGATACCGAGCGCGCCCCCGAAGACGGAGCCGCCGGCCCCGACCAGCAGGAGCGAGCCGATATCCGCTCGCCCGAGGCCGGCGATGGTGTACGTGGTCGCCCAACCGGCGAACGCGCCGCTCGTGATGTAGTCGCCGTGCGAGAAGTTCGCGAAGTTCAGGATGCTGTAGGTCATCGACAGCCCGATTCCCGCCAGGCCAATCACGAGACCTCGCATCACGCCGTCCCAGACGAGCGAGCCAAGACGGGAGAAGCTGACCGTGCCGGCGATCAGTAGTCCCCAGATCAGATCGCCCAGAAGCAGGACCCCGATAGCGGCGAATACGACCATCAGCGGCCGATCAAACGCCATCTGCCGTCCGCGCCCGTATGCGTCCATGAGTCCGAGTCCCATTGATTCTCTCGTGCTGTGTTCGGACAGGACGCAAGCATAAACCTTTCTTCCCGTTCACCGGCACGTGGCGCTCGGATACAACGGAACGGACTTCCGAGCGGGCGCCGATCACCCTGGCATGGTCACGGTCGAACCGGCGTCACCGGGGGAGGCCGACGCAGTCGCCGACCTGTGGGTCGCACTCGCCCGGAGTCAGCGCCGATACGGCTCGCATCTCTACGCGGAGGCGAACCACGACGCGATCCGTGAGTCGATGGCTCGCCACGCCGCCGACGGCCAACTCACGGTCGCCCGCGACGGCGACGACATCGTGGGGTTCGTTCGGTACGGCGTCGAGCGCGGGCCGCTGGCACAGGACGCCACGCGCGGCGTCGTTCGCGACCTCTACGTCGTGCCGGAACGGCGTCGGGAAGGGATCGGATCGCGACTGCTCGACACCGTCGAAGCGGGGCTAGACGTGGATGTCGTCGCACTGGAGGCGATGGCGACCAACGCGGACGCGGCGCGGTTCTACGAGCGGCGGGGCTACCGTCCCCATCGGATCGAATTCGAACTGGAGGTCGAAAGCGATAAACGCCCGCGCGGGAACCGATAACCTGTCTTGCGCCAGGGGAGCATGGGCGGTTCATGCACTCGACTTGTAATCGAGATTTCGTGGGTTCGAATCCCACCCCTGGCTTCGCGCCAAAGGTTCACGGCCTCGTCTGCTGTCCGTTCGCTCGCGATGCACAACGATCCCGGGCCGCGGATCCGACGGCTTCGCGATCAGCGGGAGGCCAGCGCGCGCGGCAGCGACGCCGTCGACCGCGAGGGGGTTATCGAGTCCTCGCACCAGCCCGAACGCCTGACCACGAGTACAGCGCCGACCGCCACGAGAAGCGCCTCCGGCACGACCCGATCATAGCCAAGGAGTGTGGCGGCCTCGCCGACGCCGACGCCGTCGGTGTCGAGTGCCCGGAGTGCGGAGAGTCCGTCGAGATTGGCATCCGCATCAACGATCCGACGGCGACCCGCCGCCGTTCGGGTCGTGTTCGGAGTGGGGGTGTGACGCCTTCCTGAAGTTCCTCTCTGACGGAATCGGGCCGGTCGCACAAGCCGAGTTCGACACAGAGATGCAGGCCGCCGATCCCCCACGAGACGATCCGAGAAGGGGTACGATTCGAGATTACGGGTCTGGAATCGGCCCATCGAGACCGATCTCCGCGTCCGAGTGCGCCTCTCGACGAAGGGTTATTTCGTTCGTTAGTATCTCTCGCAATCGCGTTGGCTTGACATCAACTTCCTCGTCGCTCGTCAGCGTCTCGACGTAGTCACGGGCGATCTCTGTAAGTTCGACGATGTGTTCGCCGCTCGTGAGGATCTTCTCGAGGTGCTCCGTCCCCGCGTCGTCGACGTGGTCTTCGAGTAGTTCGCCCCATCCGAGCATGACCGACATGTCGTTGCGGATGTCGTGGCGCACGACCCGATTCAGCACCTCCAGCTCCTCGTTGAGTCGTTCCAACTCGTCTTCGTATTGCTGCCGCTTGGTCACGTCCCGGATCGAGACGAGAGCGGCCGGCGCATCCTGGTACTGGATGACGGCGACACTGACTTCGGCGACTCGCTTGCGTCCATCCTTGGTCTCAAAGGTCAGCGTATACCGAGAAGGCGGCGGGTCGGCGTCCGGATCGAGCCTTCGTTCGTATCGCTCCCGGGCGAGTTGTTGGTTCTCCGGAGCGACTACGTCACTGAACGGCATCCCCAGAAGTTCATCCTCTTCGTAGCCGGTGATTGCCGTGAAACGGGGATTGACGAAGACGAACTCCGCGTTCTGGACGATCACGACGCCGTCGTGGCTCTGTTCGACCAGCGTCGCGTACTTCTCGCGCTCCTCGGCAAGTTCCTGTTCGCGCCGCTTGCGCTCGGTGATGTCATGGTTGACCGCGACGAACCCCTCGACTGCCCCGTCGTCCGTCTCGATCGGGGCAATCGTCTGATCGAGAATTATCTCTTCGCCGTCCTTGCGCTCGTCGATCATCTCACGTTCCCAGTGCTGGCCCGCCCGAATCGTGTTCCACAGATCCTCGTAGAAGTCGCCATCGTGCTCGCCCGAGCGGAGGATCTCCGGCGTCTCACCGATCGCCTGCTCGGCCGTGTAACCCGTCACCTCCTCGAATTCTGGGTTCACGTACTCGATCGTCCCGTCGGTATCAGTGATGTAGATCGCGTGACCGGCGTGCTCGACCGCCTCCTTGAACTCCCGCAGTTTCCGCTCGCGTTCCTTGCGGTCGGTGATATCCTGAAACACGCCTCGAACGATATTCGTCTCCCCGCGCGCGTCCGTGCTGACTTCCCCCCGGGCACGAACGTCTCGGACGTCCCCGTCGGGCCGGACGATACGTAGTTCGAGGTCGTACTCTTCCCCGTCTTCGATTGCGCGGGTGACCGCGCTGGTAATCTCGTCACGGTCGTCGGGGTGGTAGAAGTCGATCGCCTCCTCCAAGGTCGGTTCGTAGTCAGCATCGACCCCGTGGATGTGACGGATACCATTGGACCAGGTGATGTCGTCGGTCTGTGGGTCGTACTCCCAGACGCCGACATCGGCGATTTCTTGCACCCGACTGAACAGAAACTCTTGCCGTTCGAGTTCTCGTTCGTGCTCTTTGCGGTCGGTGATATCGCGAAACACCCACAGCCGGCCGTAGTTGGTGCCGTCGTCGCCAATGACCGGGGCCGAATAGCGGTCGAAGATCCGGTCGTCCGTGAGCCGGACATCGTCGCGACTCGTTTCGTCAGGGTGTTCGTAGAGGTCTTCGACCAGACCCACGAACGCCTCCGGATCTGCGAGCTTGTGATCGACGACCCAGTCCAACAGCGCTTCGTCCGAGTTCGTCTCGACCAGTTCGTCGGGGACCCCCACATCTCGACAAACCGGTCGTTGTAGGAGACGACAGTGCGATCCTCGTCGATGACCAGCAGGCCGTCGATCGTGGTCTCCATCTGTGCTTCCAGCAACGAGGACTGGTACTCGAGTTGTTCTTGGGACTCCTTTCGCTCCGTTACGTCCGTGACGAATCCCTCGAGGGCAACGACCTCTCCGTCCTCGAACACGCCTTGGCCCTGTTCCCAGACCCACTTTTCCGCGCCGTCAGCAGTCTGGATGCGATATTCGATGCGGAACGGCTCTTGTGACTCCAGGGCTTCCTGGACGGATTCCCAGACCCGGTCGTGGTCGTCCGGATGAATGACGTCTCGGCCGTAACTGACATCGCCTTCGACGACTTCCGACCGGTCGTACCCCGTCAGTTCGACACAGCCGTCGCTGACGAAGAGCATCGGCCAGCCACGTTCGTTTCCACAGCGATAGGCCATCCCCGGAATGTTGCTGAGCAGCGTCCGGAAGCGTCGTTGACTCTCTTCGAGGCGGTGTTCCGCCCGAACCTGGTGAACCGCGTTTTCGACGCGGTTGGCCAGGACGGTGAACTGTTCAGAGCCGGACTTCTTCTGGAGGTAATCGGTGACTCCGGCGGAGATGGCGTCGCCTGCGACCGCCTCGCTTCCCTTCCCGGTGAACAGGATGAACGGCAGATCCGGATGCTCTTCGCGCACAGTCTCCAGAAATTCCAGTCCGTCGATGCCGGGCATCTGGTAATCGCTGACGATACAATCGAACCCCTCTTCGGAGAGTCGCTCAAGCCCCTCACTGGCACTGGTTGCCGTTTCGACGTCGAATCGCTCGTGTTCCCCTTCGAGGAACTGGGCGGCCATCTCGACGAAGTCAGCTTGATCATCGACGTGGAGAACGGAAATCGGTTCTTTGCTATCAGGCGGTCTTGAGGAAGAACAATTCCCGCCGTGAGAGGCGACCATGAGCAGCCGCTAACTAGCAGCAGAATATAAATCCGGCGGCTAATAGAGCGGTCTAATGCGAGTTTTCTACGGGGGAGTTGCACGGTGTTGAAGTATCACTACGCGACGTACGTGCCGCCAGCAGCAGATCATCTGCTGGACGTTCTGCGGGAGAACTGACCCCTGGCTGGATCGGGAGTCCACCCGCTCTGGGTGTGGAGGCCACGGGTCAACAGTGATGCCGCCGAGAACGGCGGTGGTGTCGCCGGGAAGTTCGGATCCGGCGGGGGTGAACGCGTCGGAGCGACAGAACGGTCGGACGGCCGTCGGGGCCTAGAGTGCGACGGACTCCTCCCCGGAGAGGGACTGTGGCACCTTGATTCGGATGATGCTCGTCGCGCCGCTCTCAGTGTTGATCCGGAGCGTCGCGCTGGCGCCTGGCCTCAGCGGACCGTTGACGAACGCACTGTTGGCGTCGAGCGCGGTCATGTTGATCGTCACGACCAGGCGGTCAGTTCGGCTGTTCAGGATCAGTCCAGGCCCACGAGTCTCGTTGAGCGAGTTGTCGTCGTCCTGGAGAGCCCTGGTTCGGTCGTTTGGCCCCGTCGCCTCGGTTCGATTGATCGCAGTGCCGTTGGTGAACGCGAAACGGTCAGTGCCGTTCGGGGCGATCAGTTCGAACGTCGTCGCACTCATGTTGATGTCGTCCGCGCCGGGCGACTTCTGGATCACGAGCGAGATCTCGGTCACCGCAAGCGACGTGTTGGACAGCGACGTGTTCGCCTCCGCCTCGGTCAGCGTAACGTCGTCACTGGTGTTGTAGTACGACACGTTCCCGGTTTTGGAGACGGGTTCGAGTCGATTGGTGACTTGCGCGGTACTTTGTTGCCCTGTCTGTTCCGACTGCGTCTGGAGGAACCCGGCCGTGTTGATCAGGACGCCGGCCGCAATCGCTGCGACCAGAACCATCGCGATGAACACGATGAGCGTCCCGATACCGACCTGTCCTCGGTCAGTTCGTTTCGGGAACACTGTATCCCTCGGTGCGTACCTGCAGCCGTCTCCCTGTTATGCGTAGGGGTACGATTATCACAGTCGAAAACAGCGGGCCGGACGGTGATGTCGGCCCCCCCATTTCGCCCCGAGACAGCCAATCGCGGTCGACAGGCAGAACGAGGCCCCGTCGAGTGCGAGAGCGCCGGAGCGCTCCGACGGCGGGGGTCGGAACGCCGGCTTCAGAGTGGTCGCGTCGAGCGGATCGACGGCGATCCGATTCGCCACCAGCGAGTGCGGCCCCCGTCGTCTTCGTTCGGCGTCACACTCCGGCGGATGACCGCTCGCGTGGGTAGCATAATCGGCGATCACAGAGCGGGGCGCCCCGAGCGCGTGAACTGAACAGGGAACCCCGCCGCCGGCGCCTCTGGCGGCGGGTCGCGGTCGAACGGGCGGGCATGTCGCTAGTGGCAACGGGGAGTGGCGGAGGCACGGCGCCAGCCGCTCCCGTCGTTACGGCTTCCGAACAGCCAGACGCTCGGGGCATGTCGCTGTCTGCTCGGAAGCCATTAGCATATGCCAATCGATTGTAATAAATCTGTCTCGGAGGGGTCGCCGGCAGTGATTCCCAGCCGAGCAATCACGGAGTAACACTCCTACGGGGAGGCGGTCGTGTTCCCCTTCGAGGGGAACGAGCCGATCCTGGTCAACGTCGGTGCCGACGTCGGTGGCGAACGCCCGACGTTCATCGAGCGCTGTCGGACACGATCCCCGACGAGGGTGGCGTGTGCCGACAGTAACGACGACTGTTACGTCCAGTCGAACGCCGCCGTCCGTCTGTAGTCGACGGTCGCTCAGGGGATGGTTCGAGCGGTCGACTGACGGCAGTTCCCGATCAGTCCGCTTCGAACCCACGCGGTTCCTCGGCGGTGTCGATCCGGTCGGTGTCGCGGGTGACGACCCGTTCGCGGATGGTGGGGAGGTCGACCGATTCGCTGCCAATGACGGCGAACCCGACGAAGATGGTCAGGAAGCCGCCGACGGCCAGCGTCGAGATGGTTTCGCCGAGGAGCGCCCAGCCACCGAGCGCGGCGACGACGGGGACGGCGTAGAACACCAGGTTCGCCCGGATCGCGCCCGCGGCGTCAAGGAGGCCGAAGTACGCGATGTAGGCGACGGCGCCTGCGAGGAGGCTAACGTAGCCCAGAGCGAGCACTGCCTCGGGCGTCCAGGTGATGGCGCCGACCGACTCGCCGGCCGTCAGGCTGAGGCCGTGTGCGAGGAGCGCACCGAAGGGGAGCCCCCACGCGGTGCGCACCGTACTCGACAGGTCGCCGCCCGCCCGCCGGATGAGGACGCTCCCGAGGGCGCCGCTCAGGGCGCCGGTGAGGAGGAGCGCCTCGCCGATCCCCCCGCTCAACAGGGTCGCTGGATCGGGGTTGACCACGAGTGCGACGCCGACGAAGCCGAGAGCCATCCCGACTACCCCGCGCAGGGAGAGATGTTCGTCCGTCAGCAGGAGCGCGGCGAACACGGGCGTCAGGATCGGGTTGAGGCTGAAGACGATGGCGGCGGCGGCGCTCGTCGTGTACCCCTGGCCAACGAACAGCAGGGCGTTCGTCAGGCCGATAGAAAGGAGGCCGGTCGCCAGGATGCCGACGGCGTCCGAACGCGTCCGGGGCACGAGTTCCGACCGCGGGGTCGTGAACGCCGCGTAGCCGAGCAGTGCGACTGCCGCCACGTCGAAGCGGAGCGCGACGAACAACAGCGGCGGGAAGTAGGACAGGCCGCCCTTCGCCGCGACGAAGGTGCCACCGAAGAGGATGCTCGCGGCCGCAAAGGCGGCGAGCGAGCGACGATCCGCCGCGGTCACTTCGCTACCTCGTCGTCGACCAGTTCGCGTACCGTTCCGAGAGCCGAACGGTGGAGAGCGTGACTCATTACGTCTCCGTACGAGTCGGGGACGTATAGTTTAATTCATAAAATATTTCACGGCAAGAAAGACCAACACGCCGGGGCGGTGCTTCGTGGTGTGCAACTCTTTCACGGTGCGAAAACGGTTTCCCGTATCGATTCCCAGTGCCAGTATGGAATCAGCGCTGTCGGAGATCGAATTTCTCGCGCTCTCTCCGAACCGGGTGGCGGTGCTCCGACACCTTGCCGAGGGGCAGCACACGCGGGGCGAACTCGCGGACGTAACGGGGGCCTCGCAGGCAACGCTCGGTCGAATCCTCCGGGACTTCGAGGCGCGGTCGTGGATCGAACGGGCCGACGGGGCGTACGTCGCCACCGCCACGGGCGAACTCGTCGCCGACGGCTTTCTCGACCTATTGGATATCATGGAGACGGAGGCGGTCCTCCGCGACATCGTCCCGTATCTCCCGACCGACGCTATCGACTTCGACCTCCGACATTTCGACGACGCCACCATCACCGTTCCGAGCGGAACGAAACCGAACGCGCCGGTGGGTCGCGTCCTCGAACTCCTCCGTGACGCCGAGACGGTGCGGGCGTTCTCCCACGCGTTCAACGAAGGGAGCCTGACGGTCATCGAAGAGCGGGTGAGCGCCGGGGAGATGCGTTTCGAGGGTGTGTTCTCCCGGAACGCCATCGACGGCGTGTCCGACGACCCCGGTCTGCGCCGACGGCTCGAATCCCTCCTCGACGCGACGGACGCCAGCGTGCGGGTGCGCGAAGCGGAGATTCCGCTGGCAGTGACGGTCGCCGACGACGTGGTGCATCTGCTGTTGCGCGACGCGAACGGCGTCCTCCGGGCTTCTATCGATACGGACGATCCCGTGGTTCGCGCCTGGGCACACGACACGTTCGACCGGTACTGGCAGGCGGCGTCGCCGGTCGACCGCGACGAACTCTCCGCCTAGCGACCGCCGGTCGGGCACGACGTCAGGGACGGGACTGTCGATAGTTCACGAGCCGTCCACCGCAGGTCGGACAGGTCATCCGGAACGGCCCCGCTTCGAGCTCCCGATCACAGCCGGGACAGACGTAGCGTGCCATCACGTTTGAACCCAATACGCTACGCCCAATTAAATATTTCCGTGAGTATTTGGGACGTTTGGGGCTTTTATGCCGAGGAAAGAATACGAACCGGCAAAAGTAGCGGAGCATCGGGCGCGCGCAATCACAGTGATAGAGCCGGAGTCGCTGTCGCGAGGGAGTGTGTTTGTCTGCCCTCATACGGTTTATCGTAAGTCATTACCGGTGGTTCGCCGGACTGTCTCGGCGAACCGCCGGTAAACAGTTACAATAATCCGTATCAGAGGTGCGGGGTGCGCCCCGACAGGAGTCCCTGAGCAACGATGACCGAGGAACGCTCCCTCACCGCCCGTGAACGACTTCGCATTCATCCCCGCGAAGCTCGTCGGGAACCTGACTCCTCGCTCGTGGAAACACGGTGGACGCCTGAGACGACCTACCTCCGACATCCTTGCGGGAGTGTCCCGTCTGCGGGAAGGGCGGGCTGCCAGAGCTGACTCAGCTGCAGCTGTACCAAATAACGTCCAGATCGAAGCTGGTACAGTCATTTCTAATCGGCGAATAACTCGTGCTTCCAACGTCTCCCCCGAGAGCACTGAATCGGAAGCAGTTCCACTTCCACCCAACTTTGCGTTCTTTTTTGTGTTAGTTGGTTGTATGATAGGCTGTAGTATGTCCCGCGACAGAGGTGAGTCATCCGAGTGCGAATAATGGTTCATTTGTCCGCACGCGCAGACGCTGCCTACCAAAACGACTACCACCACAAGCTTCGTGGCCGGCTCTGGGACGCGCTCGATGGCACCAAATACGACGAGCGACACGACAACGGCGAGCCGCCGGGGTTCGCCTACTCGAACCCGTTTCCGCCTCACGATATGCAGGAAGGCGACGACCGCAAACTGTTGGTCGCCTCACCGGACGAGGAGCTACTGGCCATCATCGCCGCTGACCTGCTTGAGGAGTCGGAACTGAACATCGGCGAGATGCCGTTCCACGTCGACGATGTCACATCACTCACCCCCGATGTCGGCGAACCCGGCTCGCGCGGGACGATTGAAACTGGAACCGGCTTACTGATCCGGATTCCGCCGTGGCGGTGCGATGAGTATGGTATCGATCACCCCGGCGGCGATACCGCTGTCTTCTGGCGACCGGAGCATTCGATGGAACCGCTCCGCACACAACTGGAAGCGAACCTCGATCAGAAACACGACCGCTTCGCCCACGACCACTTGCCGGGGCCAAGCGACGTCGAGGGCGACCTGTTCGACGGCTACGAACTGATCAAGACGTTCGCCATCCCGCTGGCCGTCACTGAGGGCCAAGAGATGACCTTCGTCCTGAGTAAGTGGCAGTTTGAGTATACGATTCGGAACAATCACCACCGCCGGCATCTCAACCTCGCGTTGGATTGCGGGCTCGGTGAACGGAACTCGCTGGGGCTCGGGTTTATGAATATCACGGAAAAGACGCCACCGGGAGAAAGTGAACTGGAGGGGGGAGATGCTTTCGCCTGATGCGTTTCGGGAGAAGTACCCTCCCAAAGAATTGGAAGCGGAACTCCCGGACTCGCCGATTGGATCGCTTCGCGATCTCCAATACCTCTACGGGAAACTCTATACCCTCGCAACGACGGGTGGCGGTGAGTACGCCCCGTATCTCACACCCGACGCGGCTGGCGATCTCGTTGACACTGATAATAGCCTAATCGTGGTTCGGGTCGACGTGTCCGGTGACGAGCCACGACTGGCCGACGACAACCTCGAATCGGTACAAGTGACGAGGTATACCGAGCATCTCATTCAGAAAGTGGCCCACTGTAAATTCTCGGCAGCCGCTGGAATCGACCACAGTGTTACGCATCAATCAGGTCGAAATAGCGATCCAGAGAAACTCGCACGATATGCGAAGGAACGGCTGAATCGATGGGCTACCGACGATGTGGTAGTAGAGGCTGCCAACGAACATCCAGATGGCTGGCTCATCGAAGGGCTTGCCGAACTCGGAGATGACGAAACCTCACTGGAAACGATTGAAGAAACCCTTACGCGAAAACTCGGCGGTGAGTCGACGACTGCACTGTTAACAGTACAGGTGAAGACTGAGCCTGACGGCGAGTATCAGTGGCCCGGTGATCTAGATGTGTTCAATGAGGCGATGCGACAACGGAAACTCTCGAAACTCGTCACAAAAAACAAAGCCGACGATTCGTCGGGAGATGCGACCGATCTCGTCACCGGAACCCCCGCCCGGACGGTTGGAACTTCTGAAGATCCCCAGAACTACTTCCTTGGCAAACAACTTGAGAAGTTCCCGGGGCTTGACATCGAAGAAGCGTGGCGGTCACATCCGATTTCTGAGGATGTCGCGATAACAGTAATGAAGGCTGATACGTTTGTTGAGGCCTGCACGTACCGGACGTTCGGCGCAAAGGTGTACTATCTCCCGTACGTATTCGGTCGGTCAGCACCTGAGAAAGCGCATCGGCTATACGAACTACTCTATCGGACTGTCGAAGACGAGGAGACAACACCAATCGAAGACGCGTATAGGGAGGAACGCCGAAAGGCCATTGAGGAACAGGACTTTCGGTTCTACGTATCGGCAGTCATGCCGCACCAGATGTCTCGATACGACGTGTTCGGAGAGACACTGAACGGCCGACTTCACTACCCGAAGCAACTCGCAATCACACACAATCAGTTCGTAACAACTGTTTCGGCGTTCGACAGAGACCAGTACACGGAGTGGACGGCTCCGCTCCCAACCAACCAAAATTGGGGGCTACTTGAAACGAACGACGAACAATTACACGCCGTCTCGACTGGCTGGTACTTCAGACAAACGTTCGCCGAACGCGACGACGATGAAGCCGACGCTGACGACCCGCGAATCGAAGCCCTCGTCAGCGTGTTGAGTGGCGAAGCGATTGCCGTCGATATCCTGCTTGAAGAGTACGTGAAACGGATTATCGACGATCAGACCGATGACGAGGAGTACGAAGGCTTCCCGTCGTTCCTTGTCGCCAGCCAGTTCGCCCAACTCTGCGTACTGGCGCATGAGGAAGTCTCCCTCTTGCAAACGACAGATCCGTCGAAAAATCAGATCACAGGAGAACCAACCTATGACACGAACACTATGCCATCACTAGATGAGATCCCAATCGCGGACGGGGGCCACCCTGCCGCACCGAAACTCGAATCGTTCATCACCAAAACGCCTGCACTGTCGCCCGAACACGATGACGATCCGGACTCCGTAACGAGTCAACGCCGCGGAGCATTCCTGCTCGGCGCGCTCGTCGGCGACATCGGGAGCTACCAGGAATACAGCGAGGAGCGGTCGACGACGCTCGTTGACCAGTATCCCGTCAAGTCGATCACTCGATCTCGGATCAAAAAAGTGACACAAGAGACAGTTGCCAAGACGCTAACTTACACGCGTCAGGAAAAGAAACAGCAGGGGAACTATCCCGGAACGAAGGCCGACCATATCGTCGACCGGCTTCGTAATACGATCCTCGACCCCGATCCGGAGGCGTGGGAGATCGAGACCGACGACCTCCGCTTCTACTACGCCCTCGGCGTGACGTACGGGATGAACGATCACCCGTGGAACCGAGACGAAACGGATACCGACGACCCCACAACCGAGGAGGATCACTGATATGTCCGACACAGCCGACCCCGTGACGAACCGCTCAGAAATCGTCTTCCTGTACGATGCCGTCGATGCCAACCCGAACGGCAACCCCCTGTCCGGTGCCAACCGGCCGCGAATCGATCCACAAACCCAGCAGGCAATCGTCACCGACGTTCGACTGAAGCGATACCTCCGCGACCAGCTAGATGACAACGGGCACGGCGTCTACATTCGAAACGTGCAGGAAGACGGCGATCAGTACACGCGCGGCAAACTACTCGAAGATCGACTCAAGGCCGTCGATCCCGACGACTACGATCTCGATGACGACAAGGGAGCCGATGAGTTCCGCGACGCCGTGTTCGGCGAGTTCTTAGAGAACAGCGTCGATGTGCGGTACTTCGGTGCGACGATGTCCGTAGATACGGACGAGGTATACGCCAAACACCTGCCGGATCACTTCACTGGCCCCGTCCAGTTCTCACCCGGCAAATCGATGCACGCGGTCAATGAAAACGAGGAGTATGATAGTCTGACGAGCGTGATCGCTACTCAGGAGAACAAACGGCAAGGTGGATTCGACCTCGACGATCATCGGATTCAGTACGGTCTGATTCGGTTCCACGGACTCGTCGATGAACACGGTGCTGCGGACACAAAACTCACTGCAGCCGATGTCGAACGGCTCGATACCCTCTGTTGGCGTGCGATTAAAAACCAAACTATCAGCCGGAGCAAAGTCGGCCAAGAACCGCGACTCTACTGTCGTGTCGAGTACGCTGACGAGAGTTTCCACCTCGGCGGTCTCGACCGCGATCTCGAACTTGATGACGAACATTCGAAACCTGACGAGGAACTCCGAACGGTGCGTGACCTCACCCTCAACGTAGAAGGACTCGTTGACCGACTTGATGGGGCGAGTAACCGAATCGAGCGTGTTCGAGTCGTCGCCAGCGACGTGTTGCAACTCACCGATGGGGAGGAACTCGGTGGGGCCGAGGTGCTTTACGAAGCTCTGAAAGAGGAACTTGGTAGTGACGCTGTCGAGGAAATCGACGTGTACGATGAACAGACTGCGACACGCCCGAGTGACGACGACACGGCGTAACGATGTCGCAACAATCGTTGGACGGTTGGACAACTGATGAAACGGGCGACCAGCCGAACCGCTGTCTCTCGTTTACCGTTCGTGGCCCGTGGGGTCACTTCAGGCGGATCGAGGGCAACATCGTCAAGCAGACCTACCGTATTATCCCCCGAACCACCGTTGCCGGACTCATCGCTGCTATCCTCGGCATCGAACGTGACGGCTATTATGAGTTGTTTGCGCCCAATAAGTCAGCAGTCGCCATCGAGCCCGTTCGTGGGATCAGAACGGTTAATATGCCGATGAATACGCTGTCGACTGCTGACGGAAACTTGCAGACGCTAAACAGTTATGGGAAAATCAGCATCAGGCTCCCCGATCCGACCACACTCCGACAGCAACATAACTACGAGGTACTGGTTGATCCGGCTTACCGGATCGATGTCGCACTTGCTGACGACCAGCGTTATTCGGAACTACGTGAGACACTTGCCGCAGGTGAGTCCCACTACGTACCGAGTCTCGGACTCTCCGAACACCTCGCTGAAATCGAATATCACGGGGAGTTCGATGTCGAGGAGCATCCCAAGAACGACACTATCGACATCGATTCGGCCGTACCGAATGCGGTCGACGATGTCGTTCTCGATGCAGGGACGCGCTGCCAGATTGAGGAATCCCCAGCGTTTATGCAAACTGATGCAGGCGGCCGAACGACGACGGGTTTTACCAACTACGCCTACAATCCCGACGCCGAGCCCCTCGAAGTTGCGAACACGTCGGCTGCCAGTGTCGACGGTCGAATAGTGGTGTTCGTCTGATGGCTGTGCGGTACTCTCATCCACCCGAGGACGGTTATGAGGGTGTCTATCTTCGGGATCATCTAGATGACGTCGCCCAGCGGGCCAGAGAAATCGTTCCCCATGACGCAACAACACCCGCAGATGAGTCGCTACAGCGAGTTGTCGAGACGCTCGCCTACGTTCACGACTTCGGGAAAGCGACGACGTTCTTTCAGGAGTATCTTCGACGTAACACAGAGCCAGAGTACAAGCCGTGTCGGTATCACGCCCCAATCGGCTCGTTCGCAGCCTACTACGCCCTTGACGCAGAGGGGTTCGAAACTGAGACCTGTCTGGCCGGCTTCGTCGCGGTCGCCAAACACCACGGCCGGCTCCCGGATATGACTCAATATATCTACGACCGTGCGCACAACTCGGAGAACTCGACGGGCGGAGCCCAAACCAACGCCGAACAGCAACAGGCAGCAATCGCTATGCAGCTCAACGATATCGAGGAACACGTCCCGGAGCTTGCGACCGATCTTTTCCGTGCTGCCACTGATGGCGCTGGGTCGTGGGACGGATTTCGGCAGTCGTACAACGGACTTCTTGATGAGATCTCCGCTGCTGTCGCCACGGAGAGTGGGATGACAATCAATCGAGAATCGCTGTCTGAGACCTGTTACGGTCTAGTCCTCGAAATTTGGGGATCACTCGTGCTCGCAGATAAGACGAGTGCAGCGAGCCGTAGTGAGGGTACTACCTCGGATTCGACCTACGAAGCGGCGCAGCCGTCGCGACAAGTGTTGGATGAGTACGTCGCAGAACTCGAAGCCGCTTCGTCCACCGATCCGGACGGGTCTAGAACGGAACGGCTGAACCATTACCGATCTCGAGCGCGATCAGCTATCGTAGAGAACGCGAAGCACTTTGCCGAGGATGGCGGCGGCGTAGCGACACTCACACTGCCAACTGGAATGGGAAAAACGCTCTCTGGGCTGTCGGCAGCACAAACAGTCCGTGACGAACTCGACGGTGAACGCGTCGTCTACGCGCTTCCGTTTACCAGTATCATCGATCAGGTCGTCGATGAGGTCGTAGACATCTACGATACCGATACTCTCGGACGATTACTGACAGCCCACCACCACCTTTCAGAAACCAAAATCGTCGACGAAGACGACATAGACGCAGACGAGGCGGACAAGAACGACGATGTCGCTGGAATGCTCGCCGAAAGCTGGCGTGCAGGACTTACAGTTACGACGTTCGTGCAGTTGTTCGAGAGCCTTGCTGGCCCGGCCAACAAGCAGTCGATGAAGATACCCGCGCTCCGTGACAGCGTCGTTATTCTCGATGAGCCACAGAGCTTACCGCTCGACTGGTGGAAACTCGTCCCCCGGCTCGTCGCAATACTGACCGAACAGTACGACGCGACGGTCATCGCTATGACCGCAACCCAGCCACAGCTGTTCGATGAAGCAACCGAGCGAATAGAGGACGTGACTGAGTTGGTCGACGACCCTGATGTGTACTTCGAGGCGACCGAGCGCGTCCGGTACGAAATCGATGATTCGACCGAGCGGTATATCGAGACACGAGACGTTCCGAAATCGTACGCTGATGCGAGTGCCGAACTGCTTGCTGCAGTCGATGCCGGTGTGTCAACGCTTGCAGTCTGCAACACAATCGATAGTGCGCGAGCCCTCTTTGACGAACTCACCGACAACCAACGTTCGCTTCTCAATGTGGGGGATATCTACGCTGACGAACTCAGTACGGCCGAAACGACTGCTGACATCGACCCGAAGGCACTTGCTACCCGTATCAACGACCGAAGCGAGCAGTCGGCACTCCATCTGTCGACACGACTCCGCCCAGTGGATCGTCTCAAACTGATCGAAACCGCAAAAGCACTCACGGGTCTCGGACATAGTCTCATTACGGTCTTGACACAGCTCATCGAAGCCGGCGTTGACATCAGCTTCGACCGTGTCTACCGTGATCTAGCTCCAATCGACAGTATCGTCCAAGCCGCCGGTCGCTGTAATCGGTCGTTCGAACGGGAACAAGGCCGGGTTACTGTTTGGTGGCTCGATGTGCCGGACGAACAGCAAAAAACGCCTGCAGAGGCAGTCTACAACCGCGGAGCAACACTACTGCCTGTAGCAGCCGAAACACTCGATGCCGTTCGCGAAGACGATGGATCGCTCTCCGAGACTGCTGTTGCCCGGACGGCAGTCACTGAATATTACAAAAAACGTACGTGTTTACCCCGAGACCGATTCCGTCAGTCTCTCGTAGGGGCGGCCC
>JBDGTP010000060.1:0-23115 GCA_042216725.1 Haloplanus sp. | reverse complement strand
CCATTACCAACACCAGCGTCTCTATCGGTAAAACAGTTCCCTAGACACTATCAGCCTCGATGCGTTCTACCGGCAGGGGAGTCTGAATCCGATGGCCGTCATCGCGAAAAGCGCGGAAGGATTGCTCGCCATCGTCGCCGCGTACCTGTACAGTGCGGAGGGGTAACTCACTCCGGCCCGTCGAACACCTTACCGGGATTCAGAATCCCCGCGGGGTCGAGCGCCCGTTTGATCGACCGCATCGCGTCGACGGCTGCCTCGCCGTGTTCGGCCACGAGGTAGTCCTGTTTACCGAGGCCGATCCCGTGTTCGCCCGTCGACGTGCCGCCGAGTTCGATGGCGCGCTCGACGATCTGTCGTGACACCTCCTTCCCGCGGGCCACGTCCTCCGGGTCGGCCGGATCGACCATGACCGCGTAGTGGAGGTTGCCGTCGCCGGCGTGGCCGAAACAGGGGATGAGAAAGCCCTCCTGTTCGCCCAGCTCCTTCGCGTAGCGGATGATCTCCGGATACTCGCTGATGGGAACGGTCACGTCCCCCGGCGTGAGCGGCGAGAGGGTCTCGTCGTAGGGTTCGAGCGCCTCTGCGAGTTCGCGTCGGGCCGCCCAGAGGTCGTCCATCCCCCGGTCGTTCTCTGCGACTTCGAACTCGGTCACGTCGTGGGCCTCGAACACCGTCCGACAGAAGTCGATTTCGTCCTCGATGCCGTGATCGGCGTGGAACTCGACGAACACCATCGGCACGTCGGGCAGGTCGGTGTCGAGGTGGGCGTTCGACATGGCGGCGCTCAGGCGGTCGATGAGTTCGATCTTCGCCACGTCGACGCCGGAGCGAACGGCGTCGAACACCGCCTCCGCGGCGTCGTCGAGCGTCTCGAAGTGGGCTCGCCCGCCGCGGATCTGCTGGGGACGGCCGGCCAACTCGATGGTCACCCGAGTGATGATCCCCAGCGTCCCCTCGCTCCCGACGATCAGGTCGCCGAGGTTGTACCCGCTCGACGTTTTGGCGGCCTTGCTTCCGGTCGTGATAATCTCGCCGGTCGGGAGGACGACTTCCATACCGAGCACCCAGTCGCTCACCTCGCCGTACTTGACGGTCTTCATCCCGCTCGCGTCGTTGGCGAGCATGCCGCCGATGGTCGAGATGGCGCCCGAGGAGGGGAGTGCGGGGAGAAACAGGCCGTGTTTCGCCACCGCCTCGTTCACGTCGTCGCCGAGGATGCCGGGCTGAACGTCCACCTGCAGGTCGTCTGGACGCACGTCGAGGACGGCGTCCATCCGGGTCATATCGAGAGTGATCCCACCCTCGATGGGGACGGCGTTCCCTTCGAGACTCGTGCCCGCGGCGTAGGGCGTGACGGGGACGCCGCGGTCGGTCGCGGCGCGCATGACTGCCGCCACGTCGTCGGTCGATTCCGGCCAGACGACGACATCGGGGAGGACGCCGTCGTCCCGCGAAGTGCCCCAGTCGTGTGACCGCTGCTCCCGATCCGCGTCTCCGACCGATATCTGATCGGGGTCGAGACCGAGATCGTCGAGGAAGGCGGTATCGTATGTCATGAATCGGGATACGTGATCATCACCAAAACCCTTGGCTATGTGTCTCCGAGGGACACTCAGTTCGAGGGCGAGAGGTCGACACGGAAGACGGCACCGCGAGGCTCGTTGTCCTCGACCGTGATGTCGCCGTCGTCCGCCCGGACGATCTTCCGACTGAGATACAGGCCATGCCCGTTCCGCCGCTGTCGAGGCCGGAGTCACCCTCGCCGAAGATGTCGCCCCTGCCGTCGTCGGGGGGCGCCCGGCCCGTCGTCGGCGACGCAGACGCGAATCGTCTCGTCGCCGACCGTAGCCGACGCCGTCACCGTGGGCACGTCCCGGTCGGTGTACTGGACGGCGTTGTGCAACGGGTTTCGAAAGCCGGAGGCGAGCATCTCGTTGGCTCGAACCGTCACCGACGGGCGGTCGTCCTCGATTTCGAACGCCGCCTCGGGATACATCCGCCACCGCTCCGCGAGTTCCGTCTCCAGCACCGGCGCCAGATCGGCCGGCGAGCGGTCGAACGCCTCCTGGCCTTCCACCGGGATGCCCGATTCGAGCGCGCCGAGCCAGCCGAGAACGGCCGTCGTGTTAACGGATTCGTGGCGAGGGACGCGATTCAACGCTTCGCGCCGCTTTTGCTCGGTAATATCGGTCGTGATACCGATACCCTCCGTCACGTCGGCCGAACTGAGGTATCACTCGCTACGAGCGACGAATCGACCAGTATCGGACGGGAGAACTGGCGCCGAATCGGTGCGTCCACCGCCACACAGCGGTGTTCGCGACGGACTCGAACTATCACGAGGGAGAATCGGCCACTCGGCTTTTATGCGCCGAACGCCACGTTCCGGCAATGTCGCGGTCACGCACCCCCTGGCTGTATCGGTTCGTGCGCGACCGTCGGGCGCAGTCCGAACCGCTCGGGGTGATTCTCGTCATCGGCCTCGTCATCGTCTCGACGACGGCCGTCGTCACCTTCGGGTTCTCCGCTATCGAGGACGTACAGGCCCAGTCGGAACTCGACCGGGCCGAAAACGGCATGACGCTCCTCGACTCCCGGCTGTCGACGGTCGCACTCGGCGACGCCGAGAGCCAGGCGATCACTCTCCCCACGTCGAACGGCGGCTACACGGTCGACTCCGACGCCGGAACCATCCGGATCGTCCACCGAAACTACGACGGAAGCAACGACGCGACGCTGGTGTCGAATACGTCGCTCGGCGCAATCGTCTACCGGAGTGGCGACGCGTCCATCGCCTACCAGGGCGGCGGCGTCTGGCGGAAGTACAGTGACGGCTCGACACAGATGGTATCACCGCCCGAGTTCCACTACCGCCGTGGAACCCTCACCTTCCCGCTCATTCGTATCCAGGGGAACGGCAGCGCCGGTGGCCTGACGACCGTGAGCGCCCGTTCGCCCGGCAACGGCCAGCCGGTGTATCCGAGCACGGAGACGTACCCAAACGACGACCACTACCGGAACCCGGTCGAGAACGGGACGGTCGAAGTCACCATCTGGAGCGAGTACGCCGAGGCGTGGGGATCGTACTTCAACACGCGAACCGACGGCAACGTCACGTATTCGGGATCGAACCAGGTGACGGTCGAACTCATCAGCATCGGCACGCTCGGCGACTTCCAGATGCCGCCGGAGACCCAGGGGATCACCATCCGGGGGATGGACAGCGGCCACGCGCTCAACGACTTCTCCTTTACCATCCGTCCCCAGGACACCGAGGAGTCCTCCTTCGCGAACCTCGACTGGTCGCTGTACGCCAAGCAGGGTCAACGGGAGTTCGAGATTCACGTCGGCGGCAACGGCGTGAACGGCTGTAACGAGGACGTCGCGCTAGCGCTCTACTACAGTGACGACGGCGGCGACACCCACCACGGCTGGTACACCGACGACTACCTCGAGACGGAGTGTGGCGAGGTGAACGGTAAGGCGGCCGACGGCGACGAAATCTGGGTCGACGTCGACCTCACGCCGGCCAACGGCACGGCGAGTCCGACCTACCAGAAGGTGAAAAACGACATGGTGCAGTTCAACTCGGGATCGAAGACGCTCGCTGGCGACGCGCGGTTCGACGACCACGCGCCCGATCCGAACGTCACCTACACCAGCGGCGACACCGAAGACCTCGCGCTACTCACGCGCCACTACTTCGCGAAGATGGGGCCCGGGTTCGACCTCGTCGTCGCCGACGGGAACAACGCGGGCATCGGCGAATCCGGCTCCTCGGGGTACATCCAGTATGGCGGGAACGGGAAGGTCGTCACGTACCTCCACATCACGAAACACAACGTGACCGCCAGCGTCAACTGATCGCCACGCGGATCGTCGTCCGCGTCACTCGAAGGTCGTTGGTGCGGAAGGTGCAGGTGACAGTGCCGTTGCCGGTGAGGGGATCACAGGCCGATCCGGCGGCGGGCGTCATGTCGGCGAGTTCCGAATCCAGATATCGCTTCCAGGCCTCGGCCCGTCGCGGTTCGGTGTCGATAGTGAACGTGACGTTACCCGACGGCCGTTTGTGGGAGATGACGCCAGTGGTGCCACGAACACCCCGAACCAGCACCGTCGTCGACCCCGACCGCCGCTGGATGTCGCCCGTCTGGGACGCGAGAGCGACGTAGTGGATCACGGTTCGGTTCTCGTCGAACTGGAACGGTGGCTGGCGACGCATCGCCGCCCCGCCACGATCCACGCGTATGATCGCCCCCATCTCGTACACCACGCCGCGGGTGAGGTTGTCCCCGCCGGCGCCGAACGTGATCGGCCTGGATTCCGTACTACCCGCGTTCGTTCCAGTCTCCAGCGTGACCGCGGTGTCCGATGGGGTGGCGAGCGTCAGCGTCGTCTCGGCGAGTTTGATCTCCGTCGCGCGCGACGGCGCGCCGCCGTGGACGATGTCGCGCAGGTTGTCCGCGAGCACCTGGAAGGCGCGCTCACCGTTGTCGATCCGTTCGGCGTTGCGGGCGTCCTGCAGGCTCCCGAGACCGACCACGCTCACCAGGCCGACCGAGGCAGTTATGAGCGAGAACACGAGGACGAAACTCAACACGTCGCTGACGGCGCGGTCGGTCATTCGGCGTCGCGCACCTCCATCGTCCCGGTCGCCGGATCGTAGTCGATGACGAGTCGGCCGCCAGTGACGCTCGTTTCTTCGAGCGGTCGGCGCGACCGGAGGCGAACGTCTACGGTCACGTCCGACGGGCCGGTCGAGAGGGAGAGTCGGTAGATCTCCGGCTCTCCCGTGTCGATCACCTCGATCCGGTAGGCCTGACCCGCGACCCGTGGTGGGAGGTCGACCTGGATCGAGAGTTCACAGGACGGACAGTCGGCGAGCCGTCCCGCGCTCGTCACTTCCTCCGCGAGCGTCTGTCCGATCACCTGTAGTTCGACCCGCACCGCCTGGTTGCGCTGTCCCTCCATCAGCCCGCCGCCGGCGACGATCAACCCCGAGATGAGGATCGCGGCGATACCGAGCGACAGGACGTAGCCGAGGGCCGTCGACGTGCCCCGACGGTCGGAACGGAGGCGCGGCGTCATGGCGGGCACCCTCCACCCCCGTCGGGGCTCTGAACCGACGACACGTTGCGGCGGTTCGACGCCAGGTCGACCGCCGTCGCGTTGATGGCGTACGTCGAGGAATTGGTCAGACCGGTGTAGGTCTTCGACCCGAAGGCGGATTCGTTCGACGGGGCGACTTCGGTCGCTCCGGCGGTGACGTTGTAGAGGCTGATCTCGACGCGGTCGAGGTCGCCGGTCGGATCCGTCGCGTTCCAGTCGACCGTCAGCGACGTGCTCGACGTGTTGTACGCGTCGAACTGCGTGAACGTCGGTTCGACCGGCGGGTCGCCGGCCTCGCCCGGCGCCGCACGCACCGTCCGTTCGTAGTGGATATCCTGGGTTCGCACCGCGATGTCGGCCGTCACGGCGTAGATGGCGGGTGTCGTGTACGGCTCACCGGCGTCGCTCGTGTTGTACGTCGGCGTCGGCGGCGGCGAACACTGGTCGGGGAAGTTCTCCCCGTCGACGGCCGTTCGGAAGCCCGCTTCGTGGCGGTCGACGACCAGCGAGTAGGTGCCCTCGATTCCGTCCCCCGACTCGATCGAGACGGTCACCGGATCCGTGGGGGTGACGTCCGACAGGGCGGGACAGTGGCGGCCGTCGACCTGTGCCGCACCGATGTCGATGTGACCGTCGTCCAGGGCACACGTCGGATCCGCTCCCCCGTTCTCGACGTGAAGTTGTGGGCCGCTCCCGTCGTCCTCGATGGTCAGCGTGCGCGGCGTGCCGTCGTCGAGGACGATCCGAGCGTCGTTACTGGTGTCGACCGTCGAGACGTTGACTTCGAGGGTGAACCGCCGGATTCGCGAGTCGGTCGCGACCGTCCAGTCGCTCGCGCCGTCCTGTCGAACCCACCCCGTCGACTCGTTCGCGTCGACGATGCGAGTACCCGCGTGGGCGGAGCGGCGGTCGACATCGGTCATCAGGCCGTCGGTCGCCGAGTAGTTCGCGAGGATGGGCGCTACGGCGTCGGTCACGTTGCGGTAGTCCTCGCGCCGGTCGGCGAAGGAAGCGGCGTCGCCGCGGTTGGCGTGGTCGATAGCCCCGCCGAAGCCGTCGACGACGGCGAACCGATACGTCGTGGCTTCCTCGACTTCCGTACTCGTCTGCCGGGTCGCCAGGTTTTCGGTGTAGATCACCGAATTGAGGAGTACGCTCAGGGAGAGAAACACGACTGCGAGGGTGAGCGCGCCGACGAGGAGCAACTGCGCGCGGTCACGACCCTCGCGGTCGCCCGGGGTCGGCACCGGGAGGCTCACATCCGCCATACGACCACCTCCACCCGGACGACGTTGTACAGGCCGGTCTCCGACTCCGGCGGGATGAACGCGCTGTAGGTACTCGACTCGTTGACGGTGGTGTTCGTCGGCGTCCCGTCGACACCGTACAGCGGGTCGTCGTCGTAGATCATCACCGTCGTCGTGGCCGTCGCGGCGTTGTCGCTCGGTTCACCGCGGTAGATGAAGCGCTGTCGGGTGATCGTGCCCGCACTCGACGTGTAGGCGACGTAGACATTGAACGCGATGCCGCGGGACTCGAACGTATCGAGGAGCAGTCGACCGAAGCGCGTCCGGTTGACCTCCACGTCGGTCGTGTACGCTCCGCCGGAGGTGCCGTGGAGCGTCCCGTTGGGCTCGTCCCAGTAGCGGATAGCGGCGTCGAGGGCGCCGTTCTCCCGGGCCGCGTCGAGGACGCCCGAGGCCGATGCCTGCTGTTGGTTCTCGATGTGCTGGCTGGCGGTACTCGCCGACAACGGCGTAACCGCGGTCACCTGCAGGGCGAAGACGACACTCGCCAACAGGATCATCCCCGCGGCGATGGCCTCCAGTGTGTGAGCCTGTCCGCGCATCGTTACCACATCCTGACGATCAGTGTCGCGGTCGTTCCGTCGACGTGGACGACCCGTCGCCCGATCACCGACGCGCCGTCGGGCGGGAGGGGTTCACCGGCGTCGAGAGCGATACCGCTCGTGCAGTCGTCCGTGTCGCTCACGTCGATCCGCACGCCGTCGGTACACACGGGGTTCGGTTCCCCGTCACTGGGGTCACCGCCGACGAGAGTGACGTTCACGTGGTGGCCGGTGGAGAGACCGATCTGGTCGGCGAGCGGTTCGGCGTCGTCGAACGGACACCCCGTGTCGGTCGCCGTGTCGTTGAGCAGGGCGATGGTACACGTCCGGTCGAGCGCCGAAGTGTCGTCGCCGCCGTCGAGGAGGTCGTAGACGATGGTGTCGGCGGCCCGGTCGATGGTGGCAAGTTCCTCCTGTGGGCCGTCGGTGAACGGCTGGAAGATGCCGGGGACGAAGGCGACGACGAAAGCGACGGTGACGAGGAAGACGCTCGTCCCGATGGCGAAATCGATGGTCGTCTGCCCACGTTCCTCGATCATCCAACCACCAGCCACACGGCGAGCGCAATCGTCTGGAGGATCACGACGAACTTGACGCCAGCCATCAGTTTGGCCGTCCGGATGTAGCCGCTGATGACGCCCGAGAGTATCGCCTGCAGGGTCACGGCGTGGAAGAACAGCAGCGACAGCAGTTGGATGTCGATCCCGCCGCCGAACTGTGCGGGGCCGCCACCGCCACCACCGCCACTGCCCGACGCCTGTTGGGTTAGCCCGGCCATCACGTCGAGGAACTGCGTTTTCAGGATGGCCATCACGCCGAGGAGGGTGAGATACGTCATCAGGATGATCGCCACCTGCATCCGGGTTCGCGAGCGCCGCTCGCGCTCGATGTCGTCCTGGTTCTCGCTGGCCTGTGCCGCCGTCGTCAACACCTGCGTGATCTGACTCGACGCCTCCTGGGCTTTGCTGATGAGTTTGACCGTCCGTGCCAACCGCGGAATGTGGTATTTGTTGTTGAACTCCACGAGCGCGTTCCGCAGACTCATTCCGTAGTTCACCTTGGCGTAGATCACGTCGAACTCGTCGGCGAGTTTCCCGGAGGACGTGTCGGCGACGGTGCGCACCGACTCCAGGAGCGTCTGGCCAGTGTCGTTCGCGCTCGACAGCTTTCGGAGGTTATCCGAGAGTTTGCCGGTGATCGCCGCTCGGGAACGGACGTTCCACTCGTGAAAGACGCCGAGTGGAAGGAGGATCACGTAAAGGGGGACGTACAGCCAGATGAACGTCCCCCAGACGGGCGCCTGGATCATGCCGTCCCACGTCGTCGGTGCCGCACCGCTGACCGCCGCGACGGCAACCGAGACGAGCGCCGCAGGCACGGTCAACGCCAGCGTGAAGGTGGGGTGATCCCGGAAGAAGTGATGCGGGTTCCGGAGGAGCTGTTTGGTTCGGAACGTGCCCTCGCGGGACTTGATCCGGTCGAAGACCCCGAACTCGCCGACGTAGTTCTCGATCAGGCCGAGGCTGAACAGCCCCTCACGCTGGGTTCCCTGCGAACGGGTGCCCCCATCGGCCGGGTCGAGGTAGCCGTCGCCGGGTTCGTCCTGTTTCACCGTCGACACCAGCACCATGAACATCACGCCGGTCAGCGGGATGAGGGCATACACCGTCGCGTACAGCATGAACGTCTGAGCCTCGCCGAGCATGCTCATGATGACGAGAATGATGATGAGAAGCAGCGGGAACAGCGAGAGCGTCATGTACATCTCGCCGAACAGTTCCAGGGTGTCGAGCGTGACCTCCTGTTGCTGCTTGGCGGTGCGCATGTGTTTGTCCTTCTTGTCCGAGAGGAACGCCTGCATGTTCCCCCCCGAGTTGACGATAGAGAGCATGTCGGTCAGGAACTGCGAGAGGTCGTCGCTCGGCGTCTCGGCCGCCTGTTGCTGGATGGCGTTGCGGTAGTCGGTGCCGAAATACTCCGTCTCCTGGACGATGCTCTGGAACTCCCGGGCCACCTCGCCGTACGTGTCGTCGGCCCGCGCCATCGCCTCCAGAATCTCCAGTTGGTTGAGCCCCCCGACCGACAGGGCGTACATGAACGAGATGGAGTCGGAGAGGAGCATGTTGATCTCGCGTTCCCGCGACGACGCCCGCGAGTAGGGGATGGCGACGAGGGCGCCAAAGCCGGTGGCGAAGCCAATCGAACCGGTGACGAGGCCGAGGATGGCGATGGCGGCGGGGATTTCCACCTGCTCGATGATCCTGACGACCGTCTGGTTGGGAATCCGCGCCCCCGTCTCGAACAGTTCGGGCGAGAGAATGCCGAGGGTAAAGAGGCTGTAGCCGATGACCGTCCCCAGCGCCCACAGGACGAGTCCGAGGAGCACGCCGACGGCCAGCGCCCGGGAGAGGTAGAGTTCGACCGTCGTCGCCATCCGGGCCTGCACCAGTTTCGTCTCCACATCGTCGACGAAATCGCCGTCCTCGTCGAACAGCCGCCGGTAGAGGGGGTAGAACAGGTCGCCGAGGCTGTCGACGCTCCGATCCAGACCACCGCCGGTATCGAGGCTCATGTCAGTCCTCCTCGGTGGTGTCGTCGGGGACGTCGCCGAACCCCCACTCGTCGATGGCGGCCTCGGTGCCGTCGTCCGTTTCACCCGGCTCGTCGGCGGAGTCTTCGACCGATTCGGCCGTGTCCGACTCGGATGGTTCGTCAGTGGTGTCGTCGGGCGACTCGCTCGCATCCGCGTCGGGCGACTCGTCGACGGAGCCGCCAGACGACGCGCCGGCATCCACATCGGCCGACGCGCCGGCATCCGACATCCCCTCGTCGTCGGTGTCGAAAGAGATTCCGAAGCCGTCGCCCCCGCTCTCGATTCCGGACTCGTCAGCACTCATGCCGCCCGATCCCCCAGGATTCGCGCTGCCGAACAGGGCGTCGTCGAACGACGAGTCGTCGCCGGCCGTCTCGTCGCCGGCCGTCTCGTCCGCGGCCGCCCCCCCTGTGTCGGCATCCCGGTCGTCGGGCGATGACGTGGGATCGGCGGTCACGTCCGCGGCAGTGTCGATGCCCGTCAGCGCCGAGTCGATGCCCTCGGTCTCCCGGCCGCGGTACGACTCGAACAGTTCCGTCTCGGCCCGGTCGAGGATGTCCCCGCATCGCTCCAGTTCCGCGTCGTCCGGATCGGGGCGAGGCACCATCGCCTCCTTCTCGGGGTCGATGTCGATCAGCACGGACTCCATCTCGCGGAGATCCTCCAGGCTCCGTTCGAGCCCGTCGTTGGCCATCAGGGCGAGAATCGTCTCCTCGTCGTTGATGAACGCCTGGATGGTCGCGGCCACCTGCGTGTAGGTGTTGAGACCGTTTTTGATGAGGTAGGCTAGGACGACCTGTCGTTTGAACAGTTCATCTTCGAGCGTCCCCCGCGTCCACCCGCGGTCGAATCGGATCTCCTCCAAGGTGTTCGAGTCGCTCATGCGGAGGAACTCGTCGGTTTCGGCCTGCCACTGGTAGACGTCCTGCACGTTGATCTCGTCGTTCTCGGCGTCGTAGAAGTTGATCTCGGTGAGGTTCTTGTTCCGACGCACCTTCGTGCCCTCGACGCGGGTCTGTGTCTGTATCGACACCAGATCGAGCGCCGTGAACATGGTCTTCGAGACGTTGATCGGTTCGGTGGTGAACCGCTTGAGCACCTCGCCCACGGAGTCGGCGTGGAACGTCGTCAGCGTGGTGTGCCCGGTGGACATGACCTGGAAGAGGGTGCGACCCTCCTCGCCACGGATCTCGCCCATGACGATGTACTCCGGACGCTGTCGGAGCGCCGCCTCCAGCAGGTCGAACTCGTCGACTTCGCCCTGTTCGTCGTCGGAGAACGACGGCCGCGTGACCGACGCCACCCAGTTGCGCTGGGGGAGTTCGACCTCGCGGGTGTCCTCGATGGAGACGATTTTCGAGTTCGAGGGGATAAAGAGGGAGACGGCGTTCAGGCTGGTCGTCTTCCCCGATGCCGTCCCGCCGGCGAAGATCAGCGACTTGTTGTTCTCGATGGCGAGCCACAGATACGCCATCTCCTCCAGCGAAAACGTCTTCCAGTTGATGAGGTCGACTGGGGTGAACGGCACGTCCTTGAACTGACGGATGGTGTAGTTGGTGCCGTGGTCGGACACCTCCGTCCCCAGCGTGAGTTGGGCGCGGGAGCCGTCGGGGAGGGTGGCGTCGACCTGGGGTCGGCGCTTCGAGATCCCCTTGCCCGACCGCTGGGCGAGTTTGACCACGAAGTCGTCGAGTTCGTCGTCGCCGTGGTAGATGTTGGTGATGATCTGCTCGTAGTCGCTGTGGTAAACGAAGACGGGCGAGTGGTAGCCGTCACACGAGATGTCCTCGACGTTGATGTCGTGTTTGATGGGATCGATGCGCTCGTAGCCGATGAAGTCCCGCTTCAGGTAGTAGAGCAACTTCTCCACCTGGTACTCCGAGAGGGTTTCGGGGTCGTCCTCGAGGACGGCCGGTTCGGGACGCGCGGAGATGCCCGACAGCCTCGTCTCGGCGTCGGTCGGCGGCTGCCAGCCGAGTCGCGAGAGGAGACGGCCGGCAGTGCCGTCGTCGTCGTCGACGCCCAACTGCGAGGCGATGGCATCCAGCAATCCCGCACCGGAGGTGCGCGAGTAGAGGTCGTATCGTTCGAGCAGCGCGTACGTCTCGTCTTTGATCACCGCTTCGCGCTCGTCGAGGCCGCCGGCGACACCCACGTCGGCGTATTTGATCGCGTTCTGGAGTTTGGCCGTCAGGAACTCCAGCAGGTCGTCCTCGATGGACGTGGTGTGGGGCTGAACCACGTAGTATTTCTGCTCGTTCTCCTTTCGCGAGTGGAAGATGACGACGTAGGCGTAGGGCTTGTTCACCCAGTAGCGGTCGACCTCCTGGAAGTGGGATTTCTTCTCCAGGGGCACCGTCTTCTCCAGATCGTATCGATTGGTGACCGTCGTCGTGCCGAACTCGGTTCGGAAGAAGGCGTCCTCGTCGAGGTTCTCGTCGACTGCGACCGTTCGCTCGTCGACGACGTCGTCGAGTTCCGACGCGAGGTCGGCCGCGTGCGACAGCACGTTCTCCGTCCGGTCGGGGTCGAAGCCGAGAGCGTCGGTCGGATCGAACGGGACGACATCCCCGCTGCCGTCGGTCGGCGGCGTGCCATCCGCATCGTAGTAGAACTCCTGCTTGTAGTCCTCCCAAGTCCAGAGATCCTTGACGACCGGCGTCCCATCGGTACGCTCCCGTCTGACGGTGTCGCGAAGCCGCATCGCCGCCATCTCGCCCGCCGCAAGCAACGCGGAAAGCTCCGTCGGGTCGACCCCCTCGTCGCCCTCGGCGGCCGTCGCGCCGTCGAGCCTCCCGGATTCGGAGCTCTCGGCGTCGTCGATAGCCATTAGACGCATCAGGGTATTCACCAATATAAACTCTGGTGGCCGATCTAGACGGGTGATAATCGGAACCGCGGTTGGGCACGGAGGAACCTCGAATCCTTTTTCAAGGGGTCTTGCATACCGGAGAGCACGACCGAACCATGACAGTCAGTCGCAGGAAGATCGTTGCAGCCGCCGCCGGACTCCTTGGCTCCCTCGCAGGGTGTTCAGGTGGTTCCGGAGGCGGAAACGGCGGAAACGAAGAGACGGCGACGGCGACGGCAACCGCGACGGCGACACCGGAGCCGACGGCGACGGCCACGCCGACGCCCTCGGGGCCGCCCGAAGATGCACCGGTAACGAGCGTCACTGTCGAGAACAAGACGTTCGTCCCCATGATCGCGAAGGTCGAACCGGGCACCGTCGTCGAATGGACCTACGACGGGATCGGTTCACACAGCGTCACGTCCACGCAGTTCAACCCGGACATTGCCGAGGAGTGGAGCTTCGATAAGGATCTCAGCAGCGAACCCGTCAGCCACTACTTCCCCGAACCGGGCGTCTACGAGTACAAATGCTCGTACGACTTCGGCCACATCGGCGGCTGTGCCGCCGTCGTCGTCGGGGATCAGGACTATAGTCAGGACATGCTGCCCTGCGAACCGCAGTAACGCGACCCGACGCGAGAACGGCAGCCATCGTTTTTGCGAACACGGGCGACCCGAAGCGACGGCGTCACTCGCCGGCCAGCGTCTCCGTCCGAATCGGCAGCGAAAGTGACTGCAGACGGCGGTGGCGCCAAAACCGCCCGGTAGTGTCGACGGACTGGATCGACCGGCACCGCTCGGCGTCGAACCGCGGCTGGCGAAAAGCAGTGGCACCCGCACCCACGACGGAAGTGCCGGTGATCGGCGACCCACCCGAGGGGGTCGTCGTCTCAGTTGGTTTTCTCGGTTTCGGCGGTCGTGGTGTCGGACGTGGACTCCGTGGTCGTCTCGCTACCGGCCGTCCCCGCGTCCGATCCGGAGTCGGAACCCTCCTGCAGTTCCTCCTCGATTTCCTCGCGCCCGCGCTTGAACTCGCCCATGGCCTGCCCGGTCGAGCGGGCCAGTTTGGGGATTTTGTTCGCCCCGAACAGCAAGACGAGGACGAAGAGGACGATGAGCAACTCCGGCCCGCCGGGCAACCCGGGGAACAGTGGAACGATTGGGTCGTGCATCACTACCTCAGGGTAGCCATCTCGCAATTATAGGCTTTTTGCTCGGCTGGGTCGAGCAAGCCCGCCGCGACGACCGGCGAACCCACAAGCGTAATGCCCGCGTCGACCGAACGACACGTATGGTCGACATCGGCGACGAGGCTCCGGATTTCACCGTCCCGCTCGCGAACGGCGACGTGGAGACGTTCACGCTGTCCGAACATCTCGACGAGGCGCCACTCGTCCTCGCGTTCTTCCCCGCGGCGTTCACCTCGACGTGCACGAGCGAGATGTGTACCTTCCGTGACCGCCTAGCGAAGTTCGAGGACATCGGCGCGACGGTGTACGGCATCAGCGTCGACTTGCCCTACACGCTCAACGAGTTCCGCCGGCAGAACGACCTGAACTTCGGCCTCCTCAGCGACGAGCGACGCGAACTGATCGACGCCTACGACGTGGCGGCGACGTTCTCCCCCCTCGACGTGCGCGTCGCCCGACGCGCGGTGTTCGTCGTCGACGAGTCGGGGACGATTACCTACCGCTGGGTCGGCGACAACCCGAAGCAGGAACCGGACTACGATGCGATCCGCGAGGCGGCGGCCGAGGCGACGGCCTGATCCGCGGAGCCGCGCCCTTTTTTCCGTCGGACGGCGACGGTCGAGGTATGAGTCCCGACGACACGGCTAGCCGCGAGTACGACCCCGACGCCGCCCACACCTTCCCCGACGAGAAACTGAACCGGGTGCTGCCGGCCCTCGTCGACGACCCCGAAGTGCGAACCTATCTCGACGCCCAGAACGTCAACGCCGTCACGCGCAAGGGGTACAACGACCACGGGCCGAAGCACATCGGCATCGTGCGGAATCACGCGCTTCGGCTGTACGACCTGTTGAAACGCGCCGGCGTGTCGTTCAACGGCGCGTCCCAACAGGGGCTGGCGGAGGCGGACGAAGCCGTCATCGTCGCCCTCGCAGCCACCCTCCACGACATCGGTCACATCGTCCACCGCGACCACCACGCCTACTACTCCATCCCCCTCGCATCCGACCTTCTCGACCGCCTGCTTCCCGAGTTCTACGACCGGAGCGACGCGGTGCGGGTGAAAGCCGAGACGCTGCATGCTATCCTCTGTCACCACACCGAGGAAGACCCGCTGACCCGGGAAGCGGGCGTCATTCGCGTCGCCGACGCCCTCGATATGGAACGCGGGCGCTCCCGCATCCCCTACGAGAAGGGCGGACGCGGGATCAACACCTTGTCGAGCCAGGCGATTCGAAACGTTACGCTCCAGGAAGGCGATGACGCGCCGGTGCTCGTCGAAATCGAGATGGTGAACGCGGCCGGCGTCTACCAGGTCGACAACCTGCTGAAGGCGAAACTGCGGGACTCGCTGCTCGAAGACCAGGTTCGTATCGTCGCCATCAATACCAAAGAGGAGGACGGCCTGGTCGAACGGATCGAACTTTAGTCGGTGACGGTATCGGCCGTGACGCCCTCGACATCCAGCGATCCGCCGAGCGTCCGGTTCGGATACGGGATGTTGATGTCCTCGTCGTCGAACCGGCGCTTGACCGCGGTGACGTACTCCCCGCGGGTCTTGACGAAGTCGGAGCGACTCGGGTCGTCGATCCAGACGCGTGATTTGAGCACGACCGAGGAGTCGCCGAGTTCGGTCAGACGAACGGACGGCGCAGGGTCGTCGAGGATATCCGGGTGGGCGTGTGCCTCCTCGAGGATGATCTCGTTTGCCCGCTCGATGTCGTCGTCGTAGCCGATGCCGAAGGGAACCTGCAGGCGGAGTTGTTTCTTGGCGACGGGATTCTTGATGACGCCGTCGGTGAGTGCCGAGTTCGGAACGGTCAGGAGTTCGTTGTCGAAGGTGCGCACCCGCGTCACGCGAAAGCTGATGTCCTCGACGATGCCGGAGTTACCGTCCCACTCGATCCAGTCGCCGATCCGAAACGGCTTGTCGGTGAAAATGAAGATGCCGGCGACGAAGTTGGCGATGACGTTCTGCATGGCGAAGCCGATGGCGAGCGTCGCGGCGGCGGCGACAGTCGCCAGCGACTGCAGGAAGCTTCCGTAGCCCGCAAAGCCGAACGCGATGGCAACGCCGGCGAACACGACGATCATCAGCGCGAGCTTTCGGAGGGGTTGTTTGGCGTGTTCCTCCAGCCCGCGAGTCTCCATCACCCGGTCTGCGAGAGGGATGATGACCGCCCGCCCGAGTAAGTAGATGGCGAGAAGCACGACGACGAAGGCGATTGCGGAACCGAGTGCGTCGGCGTACGGAACGCCGTTGGTCGCGAGGAACTCCGCGATTGCACCGCCGCCATCAGTCTGGAGCGCCACCGGCCTCATCGGTAGAGAACAGCGGTGTTCCCCCGTGTCTCGACGACATCCGCGTCTGTTCGGTCGGCGAGCGTAGCCGCGAGCGACTCCACGTCGGTGCCGCCCCGGGCCGACCGCAGGAACTTCACTTTCACGAGGTCGCGGTCGTCCAACTGGTCGCCGAGTTCGTCGACGACGGCGTCGACGCCGCTCTTGCCGACCCACACCGTCACGTCGAGGTCGTGGGCCCGCTTGCGCAACGCTTGCGTATCCATACCCACTACTGGGTGCGAATCGGTTTGAAACTTTATACTATGGCCGGCGAGCCACGCCCACCGTCAGTCGTAAGGATAGCGGGCCGTCGCCCCACACGCACACCGGACGACGACGTGCCCGTCCTGCAGGCGAACGCGGGCGTTCCGCCCGGGACGGAGATAGGCGTCGCAGGCGTCGCAGGTGAACCGTCGGAACGACCGCGGGAGCGTGAGGCGGTTGCGTTCGGCGATGCGGCGGGCCAGCCTGACGTACTCCCGGGCCCGGTCGTCGTCCCCTTCCGCGGCCGCGTCGCGGGCGAGCGCCTGCAGGCGGGCGATGCGCTCCTCGGCGATACCCATGTGTGACCCCGACCCCGGGCGGGCAAAGGCCTTCCGACGGCGAGTCGGTAGCGTCAAGACCGTCACCCATCAATCGCCGCCCGTGCGGGTGTTGAACTACCTCGAACTGGAAGGTCGCCTCGACCGGAGCGGGATCGGCACCGCCGCCGACCAGCAACGGGCCGCGCTGGCGACGACCGACGTGTCGGTACTCACCTCGCCCTGGCAGGGCGGGTCGCCGTCACGGGCCGTCGCCGCCGCGGCCACCGGATCGGGAGCCTTCCGCGAGTACGACGTGGCCCACTGCAACATGATCGGCCCGGGGACGCTCGCAGTCGCCAAGCACGCCAACCGGACGGGGGTGCCGCTGGTGCTTCACGCCCACGTCACGCGCGAGGACTTCGCCGAAAGCTTCCGGGGGTCGACTCACCTCGCGAACCCGCTCGGCCGCTACCTCCGGTGGTTCTACTCCCAGGCCGACCTCGTCCTCTGTCCGAGCGAGCACACGAAGCAGGTGCTCGAATCCTACCCCGTCGAGGCGCCGATCCATCCGATCACCAACGGCGTCGACACGGCGTCGCTGGCCGGTTTCGAGAACCTGCGGGGGGAGTACCGCGAGCGGTTCGACCTCGACGGCCTGGTGGTCTTCGCCGTCGGCAACGTCTTCGAGCGCAAGGGCCTCACCACGTTCTGCCGTCTCGCCCAGGAGACCGACTACGAGTTCGCGTGGTTCGGCCCGTACGACTCCGGGCCGCAAGCCTCCGAGACGGTGCGCCGGTGGACGCGGAACCCGCCGGAGAACGTCACCTTCACCGGGTGGGTCGACGACAAGCGCGGCGCCTTCGCCGCTGGCGACGTGTATCTGTTCCCGACCAAAGCCGAGAACCAGGGCATCGCAGTGCTGGAGGCGATGGCCTGCGGGAAGCCGGTCGTCCTCCGGGATATCCCCGTCTTCGAGGAGTTCTACACCGACGGCCACGACTGCCTGAAGTGTTCGACCCGCGGGGAGTTCCGCGAGGCGCTGGAGCGTCTGGCGGCCAATCCCGGCCTGCGGGAGCGTCTGGGCGCGAACGCGCGGGAGACGGCCGCCGAACACTCGCTGGAGCGGGTCGGGGAGAAACTGGTCGACGCGTACACGCAAGTCACAAGCGATTAACCCCTCCTCGCCGAATCGCCGCCAATGCGATCGGTCGCCGTCTTCACCGACACCTACCTGCCCACGGTCAACGGCGTCACCTACACCGTCAAGACCTGGCGCGACTGCTGGACTGATCGCGGCGGCCGGATGGACGTGGTCTACCCGCGAACCGACGGCTACGCCCCCCGAGCGGGCGAGTATCCCGTGCGGAGCCTCCCCTTTCCCTTCTACTCCGGCTTCCGGCTCGGCACGCCCTGGATTCCGCGGCGGGTGCGCGATGTCGATGTCGTCCACGCCCACACGCCGTTCGCCGTCGGCCTCGCGGGCCTCCGTCTGGCACGGGAGAGCAACCGCCCGTTCGTCGCCTCGTACCACACACCGACGGCGGAGTACGCCGACTACGTCGCCCCCGTCGCAGGCGTCGAATCCCTCGTCGAGCGCGTGAGCAAACGCTACGAGCGGTGGTTTCTCGACCACGCCGACGCCGTTCTCGCACCGAGCGAGGCGACCGCCGCCCACCTCACCGACGAAGTCGGCGTCTCGACGCCCGTGACCGTCGTCCCGAACGGCATCGACATCGACCGGTTCCGCCCCGTCGATGCCGCCGACTTCCGGGAACGTCACGGCCTCGATGCGGAACCACTGCTCGGCTACACCGGCCGCCACGGCTACGAGAAACGGCTGGGCGACCTGGTCGACGCCGCGGCGGCGCTCGACGCGACGGTCGTCTTCGGCGGCGACGGTCCAGCCCGCGAGGAACTCGAGGAACGAGCCGCCAAACGTGGCGTCGACGCCCGCTTTCTCGGCTTTCTGGATCGGGACGAACTCCCCGCGTTCTACAGCACCCTCGACGCGTTCGTCTTCCCGAGCCCGGTCGAGACACAGGGCCTCGTCGCGCTGGAGGCGAACGCCTGCGGGACGCCCGTCGTCGGGGCTGACGAGGGCGCCCTCGCCGACACCGTCGAAGACGGCGTGACGGGCTATCATTTCGAAACCGGCGACGTGGAGTCGCTCCGGCGGGCGATCCGGCGGACGCTGGACGAACGCGACACACTCGGAGAGACCTGTCTCGACCGGCGGGAACGACACGGCGTCGACCACGCGGTCGACCGGCTGGTAGACGTGTACGACCGAGTGAGTTGATCGTCGCAACCGACCGTCACGACGCGGTCGGTCACGGGTCGGCGGGTCTCCGACGGACGGGCTGAACGGAGTTGCTGTCGACGCTCAGTCGTCTTCGAGCGCCTGGGCGATCCGCTGGAGCTGGCGGGTGGCGTCGCGCACCTCGTCGCGGAGCTGTCGCACCTCGCGGACGAGCTCCTCGTTGCCGGTGGACTCCTCCTCGCGGCCGCGGCCGCCGCCCATGCCCGGCGGGCCGCCCGGGCCGCCACCCATGCCACCGGGGCCGCCGCCACCCATCATGCCACTCATCATCTGTGCGAAGGGGTTGCCGCCGGGGCCGCCGTCTCCGCCCATCATCTCTTCGGGTTCGGGACGCTCTCCCTCCTCGCGCTCCTCGGCGCGGCGCTCGCGGATCTCCTCGACGCGCTCGCGGAAGGATTTCTCCTCCTCGCCACCCTCGCCCTCAGTGTCGCCACCCTCTGCCTCGGACTCGTCAGCGGTGTCGTCGTCTGCCATGTCCCCGGATTCGGAACCCACGCCGAAAAGGGTTGCCGTCTACTCGAATGCGCCGAGGCTCGACTGCAGACGGCGGTCGGTTCCGCCCTCGGTCACCTCGTAGCCGACTAACTCGCGCAGATCGACCACGTAGGTGCTGCCGGCGTGATCGAGGACGAGTAGCCTGCCCTTCGTGCCGCGCACCCGCCCCGTCGCCACCGTCTCCGCGACCGGGCGCTCGGTCAGATCGAGGCCGTAGTCGAGATCGAACCGCTCGGTCGGCGCGAAGTCGGCGAGCAGGGCGTCCCACGCCGCTTCGTCGACGGCGCGGCCGAGGCCCGCGCGCTTCGTCGGCACGCGCACCCGATCCGGAATCTCCGCAGCCAACTCCGCTTCGAGTTCCCGGGCGATCCGCCCGTTGTCGACGGTGTGGATGCGCGCGCCGCGATCAGCCCCCTGTTCGCGCAGACGCGTTTCCAGTCGCCAGGCCTTCGTGACGCCGACTTTGAACGTGTCGGGCGCGAAGGCCGCAAGATAGACCGCGTGGTCGTCGAGACAGTCCATCTCGTCTTTGAGACAGGTGCCCGTACACCGGGCACAGACCCACGTCGACGTGTGTGCCGGGCAGTGTGGGGCGTCGGTGGCGTCGCAGGCGCGGTGGCCGTCGTCGGTCACGACGCCCGCACAGTGGCGGTCACCGAGGCGATACGCCAGGTCGGTACCCGAATCGAGGGAGACGTACTCGACGGGATGGACGGTGCGGGCAGGGGCGGCGCTCGGCCCACCGTCTGTAGTGGGCTCGGTCTCGGGGTCGTCGGCCGCGGCCGCACCGGTGGCGGAGATGTCGCTCAGCAGGAGGCCGCCGTCGCGCGCGTCGTAGCCGACGATCTGCACGCTCACCCCTTCGGGGGCAGCGAGTAAAGGAATGTCTATGCGATCTCGTCGATCAACTGCCTGGCCGCCCGTCGAACGGCGTCGTCGCTCGATCCCGGGGGCTCCCAGCCCAGCGCGGCGAGTTTCTCGATGGAGAGCCGCATCTTCGGCACGTCGCCCGTCCACCCGCGGTCGCCGCCGGTGTACACGTAGTCCGGATCGATCCCCATCTCCTCGCTCACGATGTCGGCGATGCGGGTGACCGAGGTAGTCGTCCGGGTGCCGAGGTTGTACGTGTTGAGCGTCGCATCGGCCGTCTCGACGACATGGCAGATGGCGTCGACACACGCCTCGACGTGGAGATACGACTTCTCCTGGCGGCCGTCCCCGAGGATCGTGAGCCGGTCGGGGTCGTCACGGAGTTTCTCGATGAAGTCCGGAATGACGTTTCCGCGCTGGCCGGGGCCGACGATGTTGGCGAAACGAAAGACCCAGCTCTGGACGCCGTAGGAGTGAGCATACGTCGATACCAGCCCCTCGTCGGCGAGTTTGCTCGCGCCGTACTCGCTGATCGGTTCGAGGGGGGCGTAGTCCTCGGGCGTCGGCCGCGGGGCCTCGCCGTAGACGGTCGAGGACGAGGTGAAGACGAAGTTGTCGACGCCGACCGCCGCCGCGCGTTCGAGGAGCGTGTACGTCATCGCGGTGTTCTCCTCGAACATGCGCCGGGGTTCGGCGTGGTTCGTGTCGGTGTGGGCGGCGAGGTGGAAGATCACGTCCACGTCGGCCGTGACCACGTCGGCCACGTCGTTGGGATCGGTCACGTCCGCGACGACGAGGGTCGCATCCTCCGGCACACGGTCGGCCACCCCCTTCGAGCAGTCGTCGGCGACGACCACTTCGTTGTCGGCGGCGAGACGCGCCGCGAGATGCGAACCGATGAGTCCCGCGCCGCCGGTGATCACCACCCGCCGATCGGTGAGACGCATGACGTTCCATGCTGGTGGTGTGCGCAAGTGCCTTCCGGTCGTCGGCGGGTTCCGAAAGCCGTTACCCCCTCCACACGCTCTCTCCGGCCATGCAGGACTCCTCCGAAGTCGTCGTGTTGCGACTGGGCCACCGCCCGGGCCGCGACGACCGTATGACGACACACGTCGCCCTGACGGCGCGGGCGCTCGGTGCCGACCGGGCCGTCCTCGTCGGCGAGGCCACGCAGGCCCGCGAGACGGTCGCCGACATCACCGACCGCTTCGGCGGCCCGTTCGACGTGACCGTGACCGACTCCTACCGGCCCATCCTGCGCGACTGGGAGGGGCCGGTCGTCCACCTGACGATGTACGGCGAACCGGTCGAGGAGGTCACGGAACCGATCCGGGAGCGTCACCGCACCGACCCCCTGTTGGTCGTCGTCGGCGCCGGTAAAGTTGATTTCGAGGTGTACGAGCGCGCCGACTGGAACGTGGGCGTGACGAACCAGCCCCACTCGGAGGTAGCGGCGCTGGCGGTGTTTCTCGACCGCCTGTTCGAGGGGCGGGAACTCGACCGCGAGTGGGTCGACGCCGACCGTCGGGTGATCCCCGAGGCGACGGGCAAGCGGGTCGAAGAAGTCGACGGGGAGTAGCCCGCCGGGCACGGGGGGAGCCGCCAGCCGCGTCGACTCGGGCCGGTACCCCTTTCCGTGACCGTCCGTTACCGGGGGGTATGAGCGCAGTGTCCGAGGAGGAGCGCGACGACGACGAGTCGCCGTGGCGCTTCTCCGTCGACGAGGTAGGCGAGGACGCCCCGGAACCCGACCCCATCGAACCGGGGACGCCCGAACTGGAGAACGTCGTCTTCGTCGCAGTCGGTGTGCTGCTCGCCGTCCTCCTCTTTTACACCGCCCTCGGCAGCCTGTGAGGGCGCCGTCCCCGCCCGGGCCGGTAGTATAAGCGCCCCCAGCCCAAAGGCTCGGGTATGGTCGTCTCGATGGGCGTTCTCCAGGCGGGGATCGAACTCGGCCCGGAGACGCTCCCGCTGTTGCTGGTGATCGCGGGACTCGGCCTGTCCATCGCGGAGGCGATGGCGCCGGGCGCGCATTTCGCAGTGCTCGGCGTGGCGTTACTCGCGGCCGGCATCGTCGGACTGGTGCTCGGCCCGGTGGCCGGCCCGCTCGTCCTCGCGGCTCTCGTCCTCGTCTTCGGGGGCCTCGCCCTCGCCGGCTACCGGCGGTTCCAGATCTACGGCGAGGCGGGCGCGGGACAGACCAGCGACTCGGACTCGCTCCGCGGCCGAACGGGTCGCGTGACCGAACGCGTCACGCCCCAGTCCGGCGAGGTGAAACTCGACCGCGGGGGGTTCAATCCGAACTACGCCGCCCGCTCCATCGACGGCGAGATTCCGGTCGGCGCGGAGGTGCTGGTGATCGACCCCGGCGGCGGCAACGTGCTCACGGTCGAATCGCTCGACGACATCGAGGACGACATCGACGCGGAACTCGCCCGAGGGCGAGCGGAACGCGAGGCCGAGGACGAGGACGAGGAGGGCGAACCCGAGCGGGCCTGATCGTGGCGTTTAAATCGTCACCGCTCCGAACGGAACACAATGGCTTTTGAGGAGCTGCTGAGCGATCCGGTGATCCAGAAGTACCTCCACGAACTCGTCGGACCGACGGGGATGCCGGTCGCCGCCGCGCCGCCGGACGGGGAGGTGACGGACGAGGAACTCGCCGAGGAACTCGGTCTCGAGTTGAACGACGTGCGCCGCGCGCTGTTCATCCTCTACGAGAACGACCTCGCCAGCTACCGCCGCGTTCGCGACGAGGACTCGGGGTGGCTCACCTACCTCTGGACGTTCGAATACGAGAACATCCCGGAGAATCTGGAAGAGGAGATGTACCGACTGCTCGATGCGCTGGAGGAACGCCTGGAGTACGAGCGTACCCACGAGTTCTACCTCTCGGAACCGGCGGGCATTCGCTTCGAGTTCAGCGAGGCGATGGAGTTCGACTTCCAGTGTCCGGAGACGGGCGC
>JBDGTP010000013.1:0-24504 GCA_042216725.1 Haloplanus sp. | reverse complement strand
GCTGTGACTTCAAGCTACTGCTGAGATCTGACCAACAATCCTCTACCCAAGAGCGCGACCAAAAACTTGAGTACGATCATTCTCCATAGAATGGATACTCATGGGTGTCGACGGCGCGGGGATGCGACCATCGGGGCCCATTCGACTCGCTCACTGCCATGACAGACGCTCCCGTCTCCAACGTCCTCCTCGTCACCGTCGATTCGCTCCGGGCCGATGCGATCCAACCGTACGGCGGCGAGTACGACACGCCGACGCTCTCCACGCTCGCAGAGCAAGGAACCATCTTCGAGAACGCCTTCGCACACGGTAACTGGACGCCGATGTCGTTTCCGTCGATTCTCGCCTCGCGTCCCGTCTTCGCCGACACTGGACGCATCGGTGTCGGCGGCGCGACCACCCTCGCCGAGCGACTGCAGGACGCGGGCGTCGCCACCGGCGGCTTCAACGCCGCGAACGGCTTTCTCACTGAACACTGGGGCTACGACCACGGTTTCGACGTCTTCGACGCGTTCGTCGGCGGGGCCAACGACGGCCCGGGAAGCGAGTTCGTCGCTGCTCACCCGACACTGGGCGCGTGGCTCCAACTCGCTACCTCGCCGTTCCGTCGGGTCGGCAACTTCCTCCGTGGTGGCGGGGATCAACGGCCCTTCACCGACGCCTCGCGGATGCTCGACGTAGAACGCGAGGCGGCGTCGTTTCTCACGGAGACGGCTGCACCCTTCTTTCTGTGGGTTCACTACATGGACGCCCACACGCCGTACGTCCCCGCGCCGCGATACCTCCGCGACCTATCGGATCGACGCGTCGGCAAGACCCGGATGCTGGTCGCACACGTCCGGACGGGGCTGGGCTGGTCGGTCGGCGACCGAACGCTCGCCGACCTGCGAACCCTGTATCAGGGTGCGGTACGGCAGGTAGACGCCAGTCTGGAGCGCCTCTTGGCGTCGCTTTCGGAGGCGGATGTCGCCGACGACACCGCCGTCATCGTCGCCGGCGACCACGGCGAGGAGTTCATGGAACACGGCCACCTCGCCCACTACCCCAAACTCTACGACGAACTCATCCACGTTCCCTTGCTGGTCGACGTGCCCGGCCTCGCCCCTCGCCGGGTGCCCGAGCATGTCGGCCTCGACGCCGTCCCGCCGACCATCTGTGCGCTACTCGGCGTCGACCCGGCGCCGGACTGGGTCGGTGAGAGCCTCCTGCCGACGATCAGTGACGGCGTCGCCCCACCCGCCGAGCCAGTGGTGAGCGTCACCGTCCGCGGCGACGACGTGACCGAGCAACCGATCCCCCGCGCTCTGGCCGATGGCGACCTGCTGGTGAGCGCCCGCGACACCGACTGGATCTACATCCAGAACACGGCGACGGGGGAGGCCGAACTGTACGACCGTCGTGCCGATCCGAACCAGGAGACGGATCGGTCGGCCGACACGGATCGCGAGGCGACGGCCGCGCGCGAACATCTCCGGGCCGCGGTCGACGCTCACGTCGACCGGTTGGAGGCGGTCGACAGCGACGAGGCGACGGGCATCGACGACGATATCGAGACACGACTCGAGGCCTTGGGTTATCGCTAATCCGAACGATGCTCCGGCGCTTCCTGCGGGCGATTCTCGTCGGGCCGGAGGCGCCGCAGATCCGCCGGTTTTTCGCCGTCGGCGTCGTGGCGGCCGCCTTCCAGACGGGTCTGCTCGCGCTGCTCGTCGAGTGGGGCGACGTACAGTATCTGCTGGCCGCCGTCGGCTCTATCGAGACGACGATCCTCTTCCAGTATGGCGTGAACAACCGCTGGACGTTCCACGCCTCCCGACACACCGAACTCCGGGAGTACGTCCAGGGTCTCGTCCAGACGAACCTCGTCCGTGGCAGCGCCATCCCGATTCAGGTCGGCGTGTTGTACGCGCTCGTCTCGGCGGCGGCCATCCCCTACCTCGTCGCCAACGGCGTCGGTATCGTCATCAGCGGCGTCTACCGCTATATTCTCGAATCGCGGTGGACGTGGAAGGGCTGATCACCAGTCGAGCCGTCGTTGTACGAGCGTCGTCCCGCCGAACAGCGCGATGCCGAGCGCGAACAGACAGCAGACGGCCGCGTACGTCAGCGCCGGCTGGAGGTTTCGCATTCCTTGATTGACGAGCACTCCCAGGCCGCCGTTGGCCACGAACCATTCGGCGATGACGACACCCGAGAGGCCGCTCACGAACGAGAGCTTCACCCCCGCGACGATGGTCGGAAGCCCGTAGCGAAAGCGGACGAACAGCCGCGCCCAGGGGGGCGCCCCGACGGAGTCGAGCAGCGAGCGGTGGGTTTCCGGGAGCGTTCCGAGGCCGCTCGCCGTCGCGACGGCGACGGGGAAAAACGTCGCGAGCCCGACGAGTACGACGGCGGCGGAAAACGAGATACCGAGCCACACCAGCAGGAGCGGTGCGGCGACGATGGTCGGCGTCACGCGAGCCCCGACGAGAAACGGAGCGACGACGGGTCGCGCCCGGGGGACGAAGGCCACGAGCGCGCCGATAGCGGCGCCGATACCCGCTCCCAGCGCCCACCCGACGGCGAGTTTGTGGAGCGACGCGACCGACGCCCCGATGAACAGGCCGGGAGTCTCCCGGAGCGATCCGGCGACGGCGGCCGGCGATGGGAGGAACACCGCGGCGTTCGGCACTGTGACGGTGCCGACTCCCCAGACACCCCCGACGATGACCAGCGCGACACTGCCGAGGACGAGGCGTTCCGAGCGCGGTGCCGACACGCCGCCGGCCTCGAAGCCGCCGACTGCCGACGAGTCGTCACCCCACCGCACCGCCCGTTCGTACACCGCGACCAGACCGAACAGCGCCAGACCGAGGCCGACCATCAGTGCCACTTCGCCGAACAGCAACGCCGTCTCCAGGCTCGCGGCCGCCTGTAACACGGCGTGCCCCAGGCCGCGCGACGAGGCGAGAAACTCCGCGATCAACACCCCTTCGACGGCGAGCGGGGTGGCGATTTTCACGCCGGCGAACACGCTCGGCAAGGCGTTCGGTAGCCGGACGTACCGGATGCGCTTCCAGGTGGACGCCTCGACGGAGCGCATGAGGTCGAGCTGGCTGGTCGGAACCGACAACAATCCCTCCAGCGTCGCGACGGTCACGGGGAAGAAGGTGAGGATCGCCGCCATCAGGACGCGCGTGCGGAGCGTCGCCCCGAAGACGACGATCAGCAGGGGTGCGATTGCGATCAGCGGGACGATCCGGATCGACAGCAAGAGCGGGTAGACCGCGAGACGGAGCCGTCTGGACGCGGCCATCGCGCCCGCGGCTAGCACGCCGACGCCGACGCCCGCGAGCCACCCGAGTCCGATTTCGAAGCCCGTGTAGGCGACGTGTCGCACGACCGCCACACGGTGTCCCCGGAGTGCGGCGATCATCTCGACCGGCGAGGGGAGCAGGAGCGTCGGCACACCGGTGACGACCGTCACGACCTGCCACAGACCGACCGCGAGCGCGAGGCTGAGGGCGGCGACGGCCGGCCGCGTCGCCCCGTCGACCAGCCGGCGAGCGCGGGCGCGAACCGCGCGCATTCAGACGGGGAGGTCGTAGTCGGTGGAGACGCGTGACGCGTAGTCGCCGACGTAGTTCGCCTCCGTGTCGAGATACTCGTTCGACCAGGCGTCCGCCGCGGACAGGTCGTCGATCACGCCGCTCTCGACGAGGCTCGTGACGACTCGATCCCAGGCGTCCGCGCGCTGGTGGCCCCAGCCGTGTTGCCTGACCGTCTCGCTCAACACGAGGTTCTTGGCGGTGTATTTCAGCTTGAGCAGGCCGATATCCCGCGATTTCGAGAGGCTTTTGCGGGCTTCGACCATCCGATCCATCGCGCCCTCGGGGTTGTTCGACGCCCACGCCCACCCCCGGGCGGTCGCGCGGAGGAATCCCCGAATCACGTCGGGATTCTCCGTGGCGTATCCGGGTCGGGCGAAGACGGTTCGACCGATTGCCGGGGTGTAGTTCGCGAGCCAGAGCATCGACGCGCTGTACCCCTCGGCATCGAGGCCGAGCGCATCCGAGAAGATGCCGACCGCCGCGTCGACGTTGCCGGAGAGGAGGTGGGACGTCTGCTGTTCGACACCGACGTTGACGAGTTCGACATCCTCACGAATCCCCTTTTGCTCGAGGAGCATCTTCAGATACGTCATCGTCTTGGCCGACTCGGCGACGACGGCCACCCGCTTGCCCGCTAGCTGGGCGGGGTCGGTCAGTTGACCGCCGAACTGCTCCTCGACGGTGTAGATGGCGGCGTTGGAGTCCTGTGCCGCCGCGAACGAACGAATATCGAGGTCACGATTTCGCGCCTGCAACAGGGCGACGCCGGTTCCCAGACCGATGTGCTGGTTGCCCAGGCCGACCTGTTTGGCGGCGAAGCTCCCGCCCTGGCCGGAGACCAGATCGACCGAGAGCCCCTCTTCCTCGTAGAACCCGTTCTGATCCGCGACGAAGTAGCCCGCCTGCGTCGCGTTCGGCTTCCAGTTCAGAATCACCGAAACGTCAGTCGGTTCCGCGGACGTGTCCGTGGCGTCGCTGCTCCCCGTTCCGCCCGTTCCGCCGACACAGCCTGCGAGACCGACCCCGAGCGCCGCACCCGCCGTCCGCAGCGCTCCGCGCCGTGTGGTGGTTGCCCAATGCATACCTTTGCAGGCCGATAGGACGCATCCTATTTAAACATTTCATCGTTATATTTATCATATACCGCTACCGCGAGCGATGGGCTCTCCGTTGGCGGTCGAATCGAACGGACGGCGACGAGACGGCGGTAGCGAGCGCGGCGGCTCACCGGGATACTGGTCGGAGGAGGGACGCCGTCGCCAGGGCTCGAACCTGGGACCACCTCGTTAACAGCGAGGTGCTCTACCATCTGAGCTACGACGGCTCGAATGCTGATAATCGAAGTCGGCTGAAAGGGCTTTCGTTTTCACCCGCTCCCGTCTGTCGGTCGTGATCGACCGACACGCTTTCGCCCGGGCGGACGGATGGGGTTCGCATGAGCGACTTCGAGTCCGTCGTCGCGGCGGTGGCCGACCGGGTGACGCCGGACGAGGCGGAGCGGGAGCGTCTTCAGGCGGCCGCCGACGCCCTGACCGATCGGGTGCGTGATGCGGTCGACGACCTCCCCGTCGACGCTCGGATCGTCCAGGTCGGTTCGACGGCCCGCGGGACGTGGCTCGCCGACGACCGTGACATCGACCTCTTCGTCTGCTTCCCGCCCGACCTCGACCGCACCGACCTGGAGCGGTACGGTCTCGAGGTCGGCCGGGCCGCCCTCCCCGACGGCCGCGAGGAGTACGCCGAGCATCCCTACGTCACCGGCGAGTTCCGCGGCTTCGACGTCGACCTCGTCCCCTGTTACGACGTGGCCGACGCGACGGCGATCAAGTCGTCGGTGGATCGCACCCCCTTTCACAACGCCTACCTGCAGGAGCGCCTCGACTCCGATCTCGCCCGCGACGTGCGCCTGTTCAAGGCCTTCCTCTCCGGTATCGGCGCCTACGGGAGCGACCTCCGCACCCGCGGCTTCTCCGGCTATCTCTCGGAACTCCTCGTCCTCGAATACGGCGGGTTCGAGGAACTCGTCCGGGCGGCCGCCGACTGGCGTCCTCCCGTTCGACTCGACCCCGAGGATCACGGCACCGCGACGTTCGACGATCCGCTGGTCGTGATCGATCCGACCGATCCCGAGCGCAATGTCGCCGCGGTCTGTTCCGCCGAGAACGTCGCCCGCTTCCAGCACTACGCCCGCGAACTACTCACCGATCCCCGCGAGTCGCTGTTCGTCGCCACCGACCCCGATCCCATCGACACCGACGCCGTCCGTACCCACATCGACCGACGGGGCACCACCCCCGTCGCCGTCGTCTTCGAGACGCCCGACCTCGTCGACGATCAGCTCTACCCCCAGCTTCGCAAGTCGCTGAACGGCGTCGCGGGCGAACTCGACCGGCGGGGGTTCGCCCCGCTTCGCTCGGCCACCTTCGCCGACGACCGGGCCGTCCTGTTCGTCGAACTCGCGGTCGGCGACCTTCCCTCGATCCGTCGCCACCGCGGCCCGCCCGCTCACGTTCGCGAACACGCGACCGGCTTCTACGAGGCCTACGCCGACGCCGACGACGTGTACGGGCCCTTCCTCGACGGCGACCGCTACGTCGTCGAACGCGACCGTGAGTTCACGACACCCCGACAGCTGCTCGGCAGCGCCGCCCTCTTCGACGTGGCGCTCGGCGCCCACGTCGAGGAGGCACTCGAAGACGGCTACGACCTGCTGATCGGAGACGACGTGGCTGACCTCGCCGACGCGTTCGGCGTTCCGCTCGCTCGCTACTTCGCCCCGACCCCCTAGTCCAGGTCGTGGGCCGACCGCACTGACGCGAGTACGTCGCGGGTGGCGTCCGTCGGATCGCCGCCCTCGTCGACGGGTTGCCGGCCGTCGAACGTCTCGTGGACGATGGCGATGCTCTCCGATAAGGTGTCGAGCCCGTAGCCGCCTTCCAACACGAAGCTGAGACCGGCGTCGTTGGCGTCGGCCGCCTCGCGCACCCGTTCGGTGAGGTGGGCGTAGCCCTCCGTCGAGACGCGCATCCGGGAGATGGGGTCGTGACGGTGGGCGTCGAATCCCGCGCTCACCACCAACAGGTCGGGATCGAAGCGGTCGAGTGCGGCCGCCACCGTCTCGAACGCCAGCAGGTAGTCGGCGTCGCCCGCGCCCGCCGAGAGGGGGACGTTGAGCGTCGTCCCCTCGCCCGGGCCGGTTCCCGTCTCCGTCACCTCGCCCGTTCCCGGGAACAGCCTCTCCTCGTGGATCGACGCGTAGAACACGTCGCCCCGGTCGTAGAAGATGTCTTGCGTGCCGTTGCCGTGGTGGACGTCCCAGTCGAAGATGGCGACCCGGTCGGCGCCCGCGTCGTCGAGTGCGCTCTGGGCCGCCACGGCGGCGTTGTTGAAAAAGCAAAAGCCCATGGCGTCGTCCTCGACGGCGTGGTGGCCGGGCGGTCGGCCGATGGAGAAGGGCGTCTCGCGGCCGTCGTCGCCGGCGAGGGCGCGCTCGGCGGCCCACTGGGCGAGTCCCGCACTCGTGCGTGCGGCCTCCCAGGTGCCCGCCGACGCGACGGTGTCCGGATCCCAGTTCCCGCCGCCGTCCTCGCAGAACTCGCGCACCGCCTCGACGTAGTCGGCGTCGTGGACGGCCGTGAGCGCCTCGACTGATGCCGGATCGGCCGCGGTGTACTCGACGCCGTGCCGTCGGGCGAGCTGCTGGCGGATCGCCCGCAGTCGGTCGGCCGTCTCGGGATGCCGTTCGCCGGTGTCGTGGTCGAGACAGGCCTCGCTGTAGCCAAAGCGCATCTATTCGAAGAGGGCGAAGTACGTCTCGATATCCTCCGCCTGGATGGTTCGTCTGTCAGCGTGGTTGGCGAGCGTCGCCGCCGCCGCAGCGACGTTGTCGGCGTAGTCTTCCAGGATATCGGCGAGCGCGATCCGCGCGTCCATCGAGACGCGGTACTGCCCGTCGATTTCGAGGCGAGCAATGCGGTCGACTGGGGCGACCGGTAGTTCGAGCGTCTCCCGGTCGACGACCTGTTCGACGCCGAAGTCCGCGGCCATCAGCGTTTTTCGCCCGTCCGCTGTTGCCCGTTCGGCCGCGTCGACCGCGAGGTTCGCCCCGTGGTGCTGGATGCGCCGGGCGAGTTCTTCTGCCGCGCCGGCACTCACCCGGAGATCGCCCGCGTTCCGACGGATGATCGTATCTACCGGGGCGAACGGTAACTCGACGCTCATACCCTGATACGTGTCCGTGTCGCGTATAATCCTTTCCGTCGCCGTGACGGCCCGTTCGCAGGCACTCAGTACACCTCGTCGGCGTCGATCCGCCCGTCGCGGATCGGCCCGCGAACCGTCACCTCCTCGCCCAGACGGAGGGCGGCGTCCGTGTCGACGCTCCGCGTCTCCGTCCCGTCGTCGAGGACGACCGGGTCGCCCGCCTGGACGACCGTCCCCGTGAACTGGACGGGGTCGCCCTCGGCGGGTGCGTCACCGTCGGCCGCGGTGTCGGCCGTGACCGCCGCACTGCCGCCGTCCGATGCCCCGGTGGCGTCACCATCGCCGCCCTCGTCGGCGAAGGCACCGAGGCCCTGGCTCCCGCCGCTCGCCCCCGTGTCCGTCCCCGCGTCGGCACCGGGCGCGTCGTCCGGCGGGTCGGTGACCGTCACCGTCGACCGCCATCCTGCCGAGGCCTCCAGGTCGTCCTGCCACCCTTCCTGAATCTCGGCGTCGGTGACGACGACGTAGTCCGCGAGGTCGATGTCGAGGTCGGCCTTCTCGCCCCAGAGCGCGACCCGGATGTCTCCCGTCTCGTCTTTGATCCGCACGTTCCGCACCTGCCCCTCCGAGCCGTCGTCGCGGTCGAAGGTTCGTTTGGGATCGGTCTCGATGACGCCGCCCGCGAGGTCGACCGTCTCGCCGAGTTCGAGGTCGGCGATGGCGGCCGTCTCGGGATCGTATCGGATCTCGGCGTCGATTTCCTCGACCGCACCCCGGGAGCCGACGTGGAGTTCGAGGTCACCGTCACGTTCCCGGACGTACCCGTCGACCACTTCGACCGACGTTTCGGGGTCGAGTTCCTCGGCGCGGTCGGCTTTCTCGTCCCAGAGCGTCACCCGGACGCGCCCCGTCTCGTCGCCGAGCGTCAGGTTCGAGACGCGTCCCTCGGAGCCGTCGTCGCGGTCGAACGTCCGAACCGTATCCGTCGACAGCACTCGACCCTGGAGATTCACGTCCGAGAGGCCGAGCGACAGATCCTCGACGCGGTAGGTGTCCTGTACCTGTACGTCCACCTCGGCGTCCTCGTCGGTCTCGGCCTGATCGACGCTCACTTCCACGCCGCTGTACCCTTCCTGTGGGCGGCCCTTGATCCGGAGTACGTCCCCCACGTCGAGTTCGCCGTCCGCGACCGACTGCGCCATCCGATCCCAGAAGGAGATGCGCACCTGTCCGGTCTCGTCGGCCACGTCGACGTTGATGACGCGTCCCTCGTCGCCGTCCTCGCCGTCGCGGTCGAACGTCCGCAGGTCGCCGATCCCCACCACTTTCGCGAGGAACTTCACCTCGTCCATCCCCGGTTCGATGTCGGCGACACCGCTCACCTCCTCGTCTTCGAGTTCGTGGGCGATGAGCATCGCCGCCGTCTCCTCGTCGGCGAGCCCCCCCATCTGCTCGACCTTGTCGTGGACGGCAGCCTCGAACTCGTCGAAATCGACATCGGTGTCGAGGTCTTCGTAGACGTCCTCGATTACACCCATCGTACCGTGCAACAGGCGAACCCTCCGGTTAAGCGTTGTCCTTGGCCGAACGCGGCCCCGCAGTCTCTCGATTTTCTCCTCGCCACGGCCCGCGCTTGTCCCGGCTTCGCTTATGAATCTACGGGGCGTTCGGTGACCGTCCGGCGCGCTCCCGGCGCGTCGTGTACCACCCGTACCGTCGCGGGGCGGCCGCCGTCGACTGTCACCGTCCCCACGTATCCCCGGTAGACGAGCGCCTGGGTACAGCCGACGTCCGGCGGCGCGTCGCGTTCGGTCGTTACGACCACGTCCAGCCGATCCTCCTCGACCGTCGCCGTGCCGAGCGCCGCGACCGCACAGCCGTTCGGGCCGGTGACACACCCCGTCACCCGAATCTCCGACTCCGAAACGTCGACCGTCGCCGTCTCGGGATCGGAACACCGTCCCGTGTCACGGAGCGTCGCGTCGGTCACGTGAGGTGGTTCGCCGCCGTCGCCGTCCCGCGGGGGGCCGACACACCCCCCGAGCGCGACGAGCGGCACCGTCAGACACAGGCTTCGTCGATCCATGTCCCCCACGTCGGCCGGCAGCGACATACTCCTTCGGGAGTCTCAAGGGACTCTTTGACTGTCGTCGGCCGGCGGCGTCGGGATCGTAACCGTCTTAAGTCACTCCGGAGTAGGAACGGGTGAGTCCTGATAGGGTAGTGGACTATCCTCTTGGCTTGCGGAGCCAGGGACCGGAGTTCAAATCTCCGTCAGGACGTTCATTCCTTCTGCTGTCTTGCGGTTTTCCCGTCTCCGACCGACAGCGAGGCGGCCGCGCTCACTCGATCCGCGCGCGCCGCTTCCACGCCGCTTCCTGTCGCCGCTCCGTGACGTGCCGCCGTCCGTCCGCGACCTGGTCGTGTACCCGATCACCGAATCCGACCACGTCGTCGAGGAAGGTTTCCTGAAACTTCTCGAGGAGGTCGTACGACCACCGACCCGCCGTCGGATCGTCGCCGTCGCAGGGGGGGACGACACCCCGTGGGAGGAACTCGTCGCGCAAGCGGTTCGCCAGCGTCTCGTGGCCGGCGTCCCGGAGCAACTCCTCGGCGACCGCCAGGTGATCCATCGCCCGGCCCGTGTTGTGATGGAAGGTGACGAGGTGGCCGTGGGCGCGGTGGAGGTTCTCGACGCCCAGTTCGACCTCGTGCAACGCCTCGCGTTCGATTTCGGTCAGGTCGTCCGTGCTGGACATGGTAGCAAGTAACGCACTCCGACCCATGTGTGTTGTGACGGCGCGACTTTTGAGGCTCCGCACCCAACGCGCCGTATGGACGCGCCGCTCCGGGCGGGCATCGCGCTCTACAACGCCGGTGAGTATTACGCCGCCCACGACGCCTGGGAGGAGCCGTGGCTCGACTGTGACGACGGCACCGACGACGAGCGCTTCCTGCACGGCCTCATTCAGTTCACCGCCGCGATCCACCACGCCCACACTCGCAACTGGAGCGGGGCGACGGGTCTCGCGACGAGCGCTGGCGACTACCTCGCGTCGCTGTCGTCGCCGTACCGCGGCGTCGACCTCGACCCCGTGCGACGCTGGCTCGCGTCGCTCGCCGACGATCCGGCCGTAGTCGAGCGGCGCCACCCCCCGCCGCTTCGCCACGAGAGACGGGCGCTCGCTCCTGCGGATCTGCGGTTCGAGGCGGGCGCCGTGGCCGCGGCGGCGCTGGCCGAGGAGTACGACTACGACGGCGACGTGATCGACCGCGCGGTGACGTTTGCCCGCGAGGAACTCGCGGGTGGCGAGCGAACGCTGTTCACGACCGCAGTGCTCGAGTTCGTGACCGCCGATGCCCACCGGAATCTGGTCTTCCAGCGCCTCGCGGAACACGTCGACCGACGGGAGCGGGAGTACGCCGACGTGGACGGCCTGTTCGACGTGGAGTGAGTTTAGGAGGAGCGTGGATCGTCCCGAGGGGCGTCCTGGCAGTCTTCGAGATGCTGCGGCAGTACTTCCACGCGTTCCCCACAGAACGGACATTTCCGTCGCATGTCTGTACTCCTCCCCCGTTCTCGGCCGTGGGACTTAGTGTCATGCCCCCAGTTCTCGATTCTGGTAACGCGAATGCGGCGGATGGCGCCGGCCGTTCGCTACGTCTCGTCTTTGGGGTCGCCCGCGAGCGTGTACTCCGCCGAGTCGTCCTGGGGGTCGTAGCCCAGCGCCTCCCTCGCGCGCTCGATGGAGTAGTACTTGCGCTCGTTGTCGGAGATCCCGTAGACGATTTCGTAGTCGTAGTCGGCGCGGAGACAGCGGTCGAAGAGGTGGGCGCAGTCACGGTACGAGAGCCACATCGCCTGGCCGCGCTCGTAGTTGCGCGGCGGATGGCCTCGAGTGAGGTTGCCGATACGGACACACACCACGGAGAGGCCGTCGGCGTCGTGGTAGTAGCGGCCGAGCGTCTCGCCTGCGGCCTTGCTCACGCCGTACAGGTTTCCGGGGCGCGGGAGCTCCGTCCCGTCGAGGCAGTAGTCGTCGTCGACGCGGTACATCTCGGGGGTGCGCTCGTCGGTTTCGTAGGCGGAGACGGTGTGGTTCGAGGAGGCGAAGGCGACTTTCTCGACGCCCGCCTCGACGGCCGCCTCGAACACCGTCTGCGTGCCGTCGATGTTGTTCTCCAACACCGAGTTCCACGGCGCCTCCGGCCGGGGGTCGCCCGCGAGGTGGATCACGGCGCCGACGCCGGCCATCGCGTCGGCCACCGTGTCGTCGTCGGTCACGTCCCCGACGACCACGTCGTCCTCGTCGACTCCCGGCGGGAGGCGGTCGCTCGACAGGGGCTCCCGGTCGAGCAGTCGCCAGTCGTGGGCGTCGGCGATCCCGTGCAGGATGGCCTGCCCGACGCGCCCGCCCGCGCCAGTCAGTAACACCGGGTCGTCCATTCGGGTGTCAATGGGACGACCGAGCCCAAGTAACAACCGATTCGGCGGTGGGCGACAGGCCTTACTCCTGCCGGGCCGACGGGCCGCTATGGTCACCGACGCCCAGCAGGCGTGCTTCGAGGCGGGCATCAAGTTTGGCTCGCTCTACCACCAGTTCGCGGGGACGCCCGTCTCGCCCGGTAGCGCTCCGAGTCTCGAACGCGCGATGGCCGAAGCCATCGAGAACCAGCCGTTCTGTGAGTCCGTCTCGGTCGACATCGACGAGGCGGCCCTGGCCGACGCCGCCGACCACGGCTACGTCGAACTCACGGGACGGTTCATGGAGGTGGAGATGCGGATCGACTACGAGGGTGTCGTCGTCCACACCGAGATGGCGATGGCGGACGGCTATCCGCTGATGCAACTGGTCGCCGTCGAATAGCGGCCGTTCGACCCCTCGACAGCCGGCGTTTCACTTTCACTTTCGGGCGTGCGTTTAACTCGCACGGCGCTGAATCAACGAGTATGAGTCAGACGACGCTCGGCGACGACGAGCTCTTCGGCGAGGCGGCGGCCGAGATGCGCGACGACGTGGAGGAACATCTCGGCAAGGCACGCGAAGAACTCCCGGACGCGGACGAGGTCTGGGAGACCGAGGCCGACAACGTCCTCGGCGTGTTGAACGGCCTCCGGTCGGCACTCGATGTCGGCGAGGCCGAGGAGCATCTCCGCCAGGCGAAAAAGTGGTACACCATGGGCGAACGCGCTGACGCCTTCGAGGACGCCGACGACCTCGTGGCCGCCATCGAGGAGTTGGAGTCCCTGATCGCGACCATTCGCGAGGCTCACGACGACGTGAGCGACCTCACGAACGTGGTGCCGGAACTCCGCGGATCGCTCCAGGAACTCGACGGCGAGGAGTAGTTACTGCAGGTCGCGCTCGGCGACTGCCTCCAGTAGCCGTGCCAGCGCCTCGGCCGCCAGATCCAGCAGTTCCTCGCCGCGTTCCGCATCGCCCGCGCCCGGGTCGCCCACGACGCCGTTCTCGGTGAACTCGGCGGAGTCGTGAGCGAGGTTCGTCCCCGACACCCAGTCGCCCCAGCCCTCGCTCGCCCCCTCGCGGGCCTCGTCGATCCGGTCTTCCCGCACGAGTTCGGGGCGGATCGCGCGCAACAGTGCCGTCTCGAGTGGCCCGCCGTGTCCCATGTCCGACCCGTGGTCGCCGACTGCGTCGAACCACGTGAACGGGACGGCGTAGGCGTCGTCGTGACGGCTGATCGTCGCCGTCACCTCGCCGAGCGCGGGGGCGTTCCCCCCGTGGCCGTTGACGACGACCACGCGGTCGAAGCCGTGGTGAGCGAGGCTGCCGACCACGTCGCGCACGTAGCTTCGGAAGGTGTCCGGCGACACCCAGAGCGTCCCTGCAAAGTCACGGTGTTCCTCCGCGATGCCCACGGGTACCGTCGGCGCGACGGCCGCCGTTCCGTCGTAGCGGTTCGCGCCCGCCTCGGCGACCGCCTCGGCGTTGAACGCGTCGGTGCCGAGCGGCGCATGAGGGCCGTGTTGTTCGGTGCTTCCGACCGGCAACAGGGCGAGGTCGGTGTCGGCGTCACGCACGTCCGTCCAGGTCACGTCGGTGAGATGCATGCTCCGTGTTCGGTGACGAAATGCCTTCAACGCCTAGTCATCGGCGTCGGCGTCGCTGGATCCCGTTCGGTCGCTCGTGGATCGTCGCTCCACGCCGTCGACCTCCATACGCGCTCCCCGGCGGGTCGCTCGCTTGACGAACTCCTCGGGCAGATCCTCGATTTCGCCGGCCTGAACCCCCCAGAGGTTGGCATAGAGTCCGTCGGTCGCCAGCAGTTCCTCGTGCGTGCCGCGTTCGACCACCCGGCCGTCGTCGAGGACGACGATCCGGTCGGCGTCTTTCACCGTCGAGAGGCGATGGGCGATGACGAACGTGGTGCGGTCGGCGGTCAGTCGATCCAGCGACCGCTGGATCAGCATCTCCGTCTCGGTGTCCACGTCGGATGTCGCCTCGTCGAGGATCAGAATCTCGGGGTCTTTGAGCATCGCCCGCGCGATGGCGAGTCGCTGGCGCTGACCGCCCGATAGCTTGACGCCCCGTTCGCCGACCATGGTGTCGTAGCCGTCCGGCAGATTCGTGACGAACTCGTGGGCCTCCGCGGCCCTCGCGGCGGCGACCACGTCCCCCTCGTCGGCGTCGAAGGCGCCGTAGACGATGTTCTCCCGGACGGTGCCGTAGAAGAGGAACGCCTCCTGGCTCACGTAGCCGATGGCGTCGCGCAGACTGGCGAGGGTCACGTCGCGCACGTCCTGGCCGTCCACTCGGATGGCGCCCGCATCCACGTCGTAGATGCGGAGGAGGAGTTTCAGCGCGGTGGACTTCCCGGCACCGGTCGGGCCCACCAGCGCCAGCGTATCGCCGCCCTCGGCGACGAAGGAGATGTCGCCGAGGATGGTCTCGTCCTCGTAGCCGAAGGTCACGTCGTCGTACTCCACGCGGCCGTCGGTGACGACCAGTTCCTCGGCGTCCGGGCGTTCCTCGATGCCGGCGTCTTCGTCCATCAGTCCGAAGATGCGAGCGGCGGAGGCGTACGCCCGCTGGTACATGTTGATGATCTGACCGAACTGGGCCACAGGCCAGATGAACCGCTGGGTGTAGAGAATGAAAGAGACGAACTCCCCGGGGCGGAGCGTGCCGGTGAAGAGCCACGGCCCCGCTCCCCGAAACACCCAGAGACCGCCGATGGTGAACGTGAGCGCGAAGCCGACGCCCGCGAGCACCCGGAGGCCCGGGAAGAACTTGATCCGCGTCTCGATGGCGTCCCAGTTGGCGTCGAAGTACTCCCCGCTCGCCTCCTCGACGCGGTCGGCCTCGTAGGCCTCGGTGTTGCTCGTCTTGATGACCTGAATCCCGCCCAGATTGTTCTCCAGCCGGGAGTTGACCTGCCCGACCGTCGAGCGCACGTCGGCGTATTTCGGCTGGATGGTGTCGACGAAGCGGTAGGTGAAGACGGCGATCAGCGGAACGGGCAGGAGCGCCACGACGGCGAGTTGGGGATTCATCCACACCAGGAGGGCGGCGATACCGACGACCATCACGCCCAGACGGAACGCGGAGTTCAAGCCGTCGCTGAGAAACCGCTCCAGTTGGTTCACGTCGTTCGACAACACCGACATCATCTCGCCGGTCTGCTTCTCGGCGAAGAAGGTCATGTTGAGACGCTGCATCGCGTCGTACGTGTCCGTCCGGATGGCGTGTTGGACGTGCTGGGCGAACCGGTTCCACCCCCAGTTTCGCACCCAGTGGAGGACGGCGCCGCCGAGAAACGAGAACAGGACGATACCGACGGTCAGCCAGAACTGCGTCTCGGGATCGGCCGGTAACCACGCGTCCGGCACCAGCGGTAGGGAAAACGGCCCGGTATCGAGGAAGATGGCGTCGACGGCGATGCCGAGGAGGAGCGGGGGCAGGAGGTCGAGCAGGCGGGCGAACAGGCTGGCGCCGGCTCCGACCGCGAACACGCCGGCACGCTCGCGGCCGTATTCGGCGAACAGGCGCCGCATCGGGTTGGCCGTGTGCGCCCGTTGTTCCTCGAAGGGGTCGTCGTCCGCGGGGACGTCCATCGTCCCCTCTGAGGGATGCGTGGGCAAAAGGCTGACTCGTCGCTCCACCCCCGTTTTACGGCTGCGAACCGACGGCGCAGCTTTGTGATACTCGCCGAACAGGCTCTCCCGGTGTCGGACGGTTCTCAGGGACTGGATGCCGCGGTCGGTGGGACGCTCGCCGCCGCTGTCGTCTCGCCGGTGCCGGAGATGACCGACGGGGTCGACGGGGAACCGAAGCGACCAACAGGCCGCCGGCCACGGGGAAATCGCCAGCATGACCGAGCACGTCACCGACGGCGCCGAACGCAGTGTCGATGAGATCCGTCGTCTCGTCGACGAGGGGGCCGAACAGACCGAGCGGATCGAGCAGACCGCGCCGTCGGCGATTCGGTCTCTGAGCTATAGCGACCGCCCTTCGACCTCCGGATCGATTCCCGCCGCCGCGAGATCCGCCCGGATGCGTTCGCGTAGCGGCGGTGGCACCGTTCCTCGCCCGACCGGTACGGCCGTCTCGCCGTCGCCTTTCACTTTCCAGTAGAGGACGCAGTCGCTCGGCGCGTAATACTCGACCGCGTACCGGTCGGTCTCGCCCCGGTAGTGAACGCGCGCCGCGAAGTCCTCGGCCTGCCAGCCTTCGCGGTCGGTGAGCGCCTCGACAGGATTCATCTGTCGCGGATGCGCACGCGGTCGCCCACCTCGACGCCCGTCTCGTTGGTGTAGCCCATCGGCACTTCGAGGACGTATTTCGCCCGTCCCGAGTAGTGCTCGAGGTCGCCGCCCGTCCTGGCCGAGGGGAGCGGCGCGTGGTGGATGGTGGTGATCGTACCGTTCTCGGCGATAAAGAGCATATCGAGCGGGAAGTCCATATCCCGCATCACGTAGGCGTGATTCCCCTCCTCGTCGTGGACGAACAGCATTCCCTGCCCGGGTTCGAGTGCGTCGGTTCGACTCAGCCCGACGTAGCGTTTCGTCCACGTGTCGGCCACCCAGACGTCGACCGTCGCCAGTTGCGTCCCGTTCTGGTCGCGGATGACGACGGTCGCCGTGTCGTAGTCGCTCCCTGGCGTCGACACCGCCGCGGTCGGTTCGGCGGTCGCCGTGGCCGACGGATCGGCGGGGGCGGATGCTGCGGTCGGCGTTCCCGCACCCGGCGCCGCCCCCGCACAGCCAGCGAGGCCGATCAGGAGGGCGACGACGAGATGGATCGCACGACGGGACATAGTGGACGAACCGGCCCCGCGTGGGTAAGCGTTTCGCGGGCGGAGACAGAAACCGTTATTCCGCCGGGGGACGGTGTACCTGACGAGGGCTCGTGGTCTAGCTGGTTATGACGCGGCCTTTACAAGGCCGAAGTCGGTGGTTCGAATCCGCCCGAGCCCACTCGGATTTTGTGCCGAACCGAACGGTGAGTCACAAATCCGCGACGTGGGGCGACTCGAACCACCGAGCTCGTCCTCCACCTTGATAGATGTCAACTCCCTAACGACACCTATGGTCTCAGATGCGATCCTCGGCGCCCTCGTGGGCGGCGGGGCCGCGGTGGCGGGATCGTACGTCCAGGCGTGGTTCAACCGGCAGAACACGCGGGACAGCATCCGTGCCCAACACGACCGAAAGCGCGTCGAACACCTCCTGCAGAAGGAGTCCGAGGTTCTGTTCGACTGTTTGGAGCGGATGCAGACCGCCCACAACTACGTGTTGATGCACGCGGACGACGATCCGGTGACGTTCGACACGGCGGAGTTCCGGCGGATCACCGCCGACGCGTCGGCCACGTACCAGCGGGCGTTTCCGTTCGTGACGGAGACGACTCAGCAGTCGCTGGGAGCGCTAGTCGATCAGTACCGCCGACTCGTGGCGAGCGTGGGTCGTGGGGACGGCGAGTTCGACGACGAGGCGTACGACGAAGTCTACCGCGACGCGTCGACGAAGCTGTACGCGGAGATACGCAAACCGCTGGCCGACCTCCAGTTCGAGGTGTAGGCGACGCTGGCGACGTGGCTACGCTGGATTCGCGCTCGCTTCGACCGCTTCGGTGTCCTCGGGTACGTCGACGGTGAAGGTGACGCGCTTGCGTTCGTCGGCTTCGAACGCCACCGTCCGACTCTCGTCGAGGAGGACGGTACCCTCGCCGTCCAGCAGTTCGAGGGTCACTTCGACGTCGCCGGCGGCGCCGTCGTTCTGGACGACGACGTGCACGTCTGTCTCGCCGATCAGCGCGTCGATACCGCCGTCGAGTTCGGTGTCGACGACGGTCGGTTCCGGCGACGAGAGCGCGCCACACCCGCTCAGGCCGGTCACCAGGGCGACGCCGACGCCACCGACCACTACGCGTCTGGATGGCCTTGGACGGCCTTCGAATCGCGGTGTCAAGGGTCTTCTGGCACGCTACAGCAGGCGGATCAGCGAGTTCTCCACCTCGCCGGCGACGGTGACGAGTCGCCCCTCGTGGCGGTACTCCTCGATTGGCTGGCCGACGTGTCGTGTCCGAATTTCCTCCTCGACGGCCGCTCGCTCGACCGTCGCTCCGGGGGCGAGGACGTACGTCCGTTCGGCCCAGGAGGTCGTCTCCCGCACGTCGAGACGGCGGCCGGTGGCGACCGCCTGACTCAGCGGGTAGTCCTCGGCGGCGGGTTCGAGTTCGCGCCCCGTGACGTAGTCGGCCGTCCCGAAGTAGTCGATCAGGCGGGTCAGCCCCTCGTCGTCGGCGGGGCGGGTCTCGCCCGCGGCGTGTTGTTCGACGGCCCGTCGTAGCGGGGCCGTCGCCGACGCGTCGGTACCGATACTGACGAGTACGTCGGGGTGGAGACCGACGACACGCGTCCGTCCCTCTGCGGTGCGAACGAACCGCTGGAAGTCGTCGACGCGGCCGTCGGCCGCGAAGCCGGCCGCGTCGAGCGCGGTTCGGAGGGTGGCCACGTCGAATGATCCGCCGACCACGCGGTACGACTCGCCCGCGATCCGGGAGTGGTTGACGGTGAGGACGGCGTCGATAGCCGCGACAGGGACGCGAAACCCGAAGTACGATTCGGATCGCTGGCGCCAGTAGGTGTCGAGGTTGTCGGCGAACGACTCGCTGGCGTCGGCACGTACCGCCGACAGCGAGAGGTGCGTGAACTCGTAGGTGTGGGGCGTCACTGGCGTGGGGGCGACCAGCCACGAGCGGTAGGGTGCCAGCGACCGGTCGTCGGGTGTCGGCGTGGCCGTCGCCGTGGCCGTGGCGGTCACGGGGGGCGTCGCCGTCCCCCGCGCCACCGTCTCGGGCTCGGATGCCGTCGACGATCCGGCCTCCGAACAGCCGGCGAGGCCGCCCGCGAGGGCGGTCAGGAGCGTCCCGCGGAGGTAGGCCCGGCGGTGCATCGCCCCGCGTTGGGACTAGGGCGACTTATACTCGTCCCCGCCAGCGGCGTCACGCCCCGGCGGCGAGTTCGGCGTGAAAAAGCCTTTACCGGCGTCGGCGCGTAGCGAGAGGTAATGGTACTCGACAATCTCGGGAGTTCCCTGCGCGGTACTCTCTCGAAACTCCAGGGGAAGTCCCGTCTCGACGAGGACGACGTCTCGGAGGTCGTCAAGGAGATCCAGCGCTCCTTGCTCCAGGCCGACGTCGATGTCAGTCTCGTGATGGATCTCTCCGAGTCCATCGAGACGCGCGCGCTGGAGGAGGAGCCCCCGGGTGGGACGAGCGCCCGGGATCACGTCCTCAAGATCGTCTACGAGGAACTGGTCGATCTGATCGGCGAGTCGACGGAGATTCCGCTGGAACCCCAAACGATTCTGCTGGCCGGTCTCCAGGGATCGGGCAAGACCACTTCCGCGGCGAAGATGGCGTGGTGGTTCTCGAAGAAGGGGCTCCGTCCGGCGGTCATTCAGACCGACACGTTCCGGCCCGGCGCCTACGATCAGGCCGAACAGATGGCCGACCGCGCCGAGGTGGAGTTCTACGGCGACCCCGACTCGGACGACCCGGTCGAAATCGCCCGTGAGGGGCTGGAGGCGACCGCCGACGCCGACGTACACATCGTCGACACGGCGGGCCGACACGCCCTCGAAGACGACCTGATCGACGAAATCGAGGAGATCGAGTCGACGGTCGATCCCGACCGCTCCCTCCTCGTCCTCGACGCCGCCATCGGACAGGGCGCCAAGGAACAGGCCCGACAGTTCGACGAATCCATCGGTATCGATGGCGTCGTCATCACGAAACTCGACGGCACGGCGAAAGGTGGGGGCGCGCTGACCGCGGTCAACGAAACCGATTCGTCCATCGCCTTCCTCGGCACCGGCGAGACGGTGCAGGACATCGAGCGGTTCGAACCCAACGGCTTCATCTCCCGACTGCTGGGGATGGGCGACCTCAAACAGCTCTCCGAGCGGGTCGAACGCGCCATGGCCGAGACCGGCGAGGAGGAAGACGACTGGGATCCCCAGGACATCATGGAGGGCTCGTTCACCCTCAAGGATATGCAAAAGCAGATGGAGGCGATGAACAACATGGGGCCGCTGGATCAGGTGATGGATATGATCCCGGGTATGGGCGGCGGGCTGATGGATCAGTTGCCCGACGACGCCATGGACGTGACCCAGGATCGGATGCGTACGTTCGACGTGGCGATGGACTCGATGACCGACGAGGAACTGGAGAACCCGCGGACCATCGGCCAGGAGCGCGTCGAGCGCATCGCCCGCGGCGCCGGCGTCGACGAGGAGTCGATCCGGGAACTCCTCGAACAGCACAAGATGATGGAGCGAACCATCAAGCAGTTCCAGGGCATGGGCGACGGCGACATGCAGCGGATGATGAAGAAACTCCAGCAAGGCGAGGGTGGCGGCGGCATGGGCGGTATGGGCGGCATGGGCCCGTTCGGCTAAGGCTCGGCCGTCAGTCCCCCCGACTTTTCATCCCGGCCCGCATTGCTTCTCACGATGACCGTCCGCGAGGTCGCCGTCGAGGCCTACCGCGAAGCGCTCCCCGCCCTCGGTGCGAGTCTCGTCGGGGGGTTGCTGGCCGGGGTCGTCCTCGGCGGGATGCGTTCCGACCTCCGCGCAGTCGAGGGGTTGCTCGTGCTCGTTCCCGCGCTCCTCGCGACCCGCGGCAACGTCTACGGCTCGCTTGGCGCCCGCCTGGCGACCGGTCTCCATCAGGGGCTGATCGAACCACGGGTCGGTGCCGGTGATCGCCGCCTGTGGGCGGCCGCGACCGCTGCGCTCGCGAACGGCGTCCTCACCTCGCTCTTTGCCGCCGCCGCCGTCGTCGTCGTCCTTTCGACGCTCGGAACGCCCGTCGCTGGTCTGGGACGCCTGCTCGGTATCGCTCTCGTCGCGGGTCTCCTCTCGGGTATCACGCTGACCGTCGTCGTCGTTACCGTCGTCTTCGCGGGCTACCGCCGGGGCCACAATCCCGACACGCTCGTCGGGCCGCTCGTCACGACGACCGGTGACGTGTTCGGCGTCCTCTTTCTCCTGATCGCGGTGCGAAGCGTCGCGTTCGTCCTGGGGGGCGTCTGAGTGACGACCGCGTGGAGCGTTCGCGCCATCACGCGGGCGATGCTCCCCGTCCTTCTCGTTTTGACCCTCGTCGAAATCGGGAGCGGCCTCGTCCTCGGGAGTTTCGAAGACACCCTGCTCCAGTACCCCTCTCTGCTCGTCCTCGTCCCCGTCACCATCGGTACCGCGGGGAACCTGGGGAGCGTCCTCGCGGCCCGCCTGTCCACCGCCTTTCACCTCGGGACGCTCTCCTTTGCCCCCGATGACGACACGCTCGCCGGCAACGCCGTCGCCACCGTCGCGCTCGCGGCCTCCATCTTCCCCCTCGTCGGCCTGGGTGCGTGGGGACTGAGCGCGCTCACCGGGTCGACGGCCCTCTCGCCGTGGACGGTACTCGCCGTCTCGCTCACGAGCGGCCTCTCGCTGGCCGTCCTCGCCATCGTCGTCACCGTCGTCGCCACCTACGCGGCCTACCGTCTCGAACTCGATCCGGACGACGTGGTGATCCCCGTCGTCACCAACACCTGCGACGTACTCGGGGTAGTGCTCCTCTATCTCGCCGTCCGGTTGTTCGTGTAGTCGACGCGCACGGTTCGCTCCCGTGGCCCGTCACACTCGACGAACAGGACGGACTGCCACCGGCCGAGCGCCAGGTCGCCGTCGTCGACGGGAATCGTCACCGACGGCCCCAGGAGGAGGGCCCGCAGGTGCGAATCCGCATTGCCGTCGAGTCGGTCGTGTTCCCACCCCTCGTCGGGGACGATATCGTCGAGGAACGTTCGGAGATCCGCCAGCAGGCGCGATTCGGCTTCGTTGACGACGACGCCAGCGGTCGTGTGTTCGACGAAGACGGTGACGGTGCCGGTGTGTCCCGTCGGTACCGCCGCAGCAACCTCCTCGGTCACGTCCACCACGTCGAGACGCGCGTCGGTCGAGACGGTAAACTCCATATCGGAGCCTCGGCGGGCGGAGTGAAAAACACTCGCGACGGCGGAGACGGGGCAAGCTATTCGGTACCACACTCCGTACCCCCGCCATGGTCGACAGCCGCGAGTACGAGTTCGAGGGAGTGCGGCCGGATATTCATCCGGACGCGCGGGTGAGTCGGGAGGCGACGCTCGTCGGCGACGTGCGCGTCGCCGCCGACGCGAGCGTCTGGCCCGGGGTGGTGCTTCGGGGGGACGTGGCGCCGGTCGAAGTAGGTCGGGAGTCACACGTGGGCGACAACGCCGTGATGCACGCGGTGACCGTCGGCGACCGGGTGATGATCGGGCACGGTGCCGTCCTCAACGAGTCGACGGTCGGTGACGGGTCGCTCGTCGGGTTCAACACCACCGTCAACGCCGACGTGACGGTGGGCAGTCGCTGTATCGTCGCCTCGGGAACCGTCGTCCCGGAGGGGTACGACATCCCGGCGGAGTCGTTCGTCCGTGGCGTCCCCGCGACGGCGACTCCGCTCGCGGAGACACACATCGACGCCGACGCCATCTTCGAGGACTACAGCACCGGTGGGTACACCGACCTCGCGGCGCGACACAGCGACCTGTTCTAATCGGGGTCGACCGGTCGCCCCTCCTCGGTCGGCGGGGCGATGTAGTCGATGAACGACTCCACGTCGGGTTCGTGTACCGTCACCTGCACCTCGATATCGCCGAGTTCGTCGGGATTGCCCACCGAGAAGTTGATGACGCCCTCGAACGCGGCCTGTTTCTTGAGCGCGAACGCGAAGCCCTCGTCGTCGGCCCGGCGGAAGAACTCCTTCCGGGCGGTGTCGAGGATTTCCTGTTCGTGGAGGCGTTCCGAGAACGTCTCCATCGCGTGTGCCTCGCCGACGATGCGCCCCGGTTCCTGCCTGATTTCGGCGTCCGGAAACAGGTTGCGCACCGCGTCGGCGACCCGATCCGTTACCTCCGTGTCACGGACGGGTGCGATCACCCGCACGTCGATTCGGTGGATCATCGTTCGACCTCCGCGTCCACGGGGTCGTCGAGCAACTCACGAATCCGTTCGCGGAAGCGGCCGAGCGACCCCGTGTTCTCGACGGTCACGTCCGCGTTCTCCATCACTTCGCCCATCCCGAAGCCGAGTTCGCGATCCTCGCGGGCGCGGAGCGCCTCCCGGTCGAGGTCGGACGCGTCCCGCCCCCGGTCGATCAGGCGCTTCGCCCGCGTCTCGAACGGCGCTTCGACGCTCACGAGGACGAACGCGTCGCCGAACGCTTCCTCGAAGCGTTCCACCTCGGCGGGCGAGCGGAGCCCGTCGACGAGCACCGTTTCGGCGTCCTCGAGTGCCGCCTCGATGTGCGGGAGCGACCGCTCGGCGATGGCCGCCTCGCCCTCCTCTTCGCGGAGCGCCCGCGCGACGGAGCCGTGGTGATCGGCCGGGTCGAGCCCTCGCTCACGACACGCTTCGCGGATCACGTCGCCCATCGTGACGACGGGAATCCCCGCCTCGCGGGCGACTTCGGCGGCCTCCCCCTTGCCGCTCCCTGGGAGACCCACGGTGCCGAGTACCTTCATCGGCCTCGCCTACCCGCCTCGCACTCTTATACCCACTGCCCACGCGTCAGGCTTTTCACCACCCTTCGCCTGCCGTTCACATGGCTCAGCGCTCCCTCCTCACCCGTGCCCTGTGGTTCGTCGTCGTCGGCTGGTGGGCCACGCCCGCCGTCGTCAACGCCGCGTGGTTCCTCTGTGCCACCGTCGTCGGCGCCCCCGTCGGCGTCAAACTGATCAACCTCGTCCCGACGGTGCTGACGCTGAAGGAACCCCGCTCGCTCGGCAATCCCTCGGCCGCCCGCGGGCAACGGTCGCTCGCGGTTCGAGCCATCTACTTCGTCTTCGTGGGCTGGTGGCTCGGCTGGCTCTGGGCGAACGTCGCCGGCTTTCTCGCCGTCACCATCGTCGGACTCCCCATCGCGATTCCGATGTTCGACCGGCTCCCCGCCGTTACGTCGCTGTACCGGTTCGACGCGTAACCATCGCTCCGACCCGAACGGTTTTTTGACTCCCCCGCCCGTCTCCCACACGAGGGCACGTAGCTCAGTTCGGACAGAGCGTCGGACTTCTAACCCCGGGCCTCGCGGGGGAAGTCATCCGACGGTCGTGGGTTCAAATCCCATCGTGCCCGTTCACTCACTTCGCTCGTTCACGGGCACGATGTAGTTCC
>JBDGTP010000006.1:0-24636 GCA_042216725.1 Haloplanus sp. | reverse complement strand
AATACCTCGAGGACAAACTAGCGAAGATTCGTGATGCCGACGTCGAGAATCTGATTGTGGCTGTCTCGGAACGATTGGACTGCGCCAGCGAGGATTTCGGCGGGGCGGCTGACCGTGTCCTCTGGTTCAAAACTGGGATTCACGTCTACGATGTCGTCGAGCTCGCCGAGACGTATGCTCGAGAGCACACACCTACCTCGCACCGGAGATCATAGGCCGGGACCCCCCAAGCTGGGACAACCGTGAGAAGAAGATACCTCTGCAATACTCGACAAAGGTGGATCACTTCCGTCTCTGTCCCCCGACCGTACTATTAGGTTTCACCGCCTACAGGGTCACATGAGCGTCGTGGAGCGACTCGCGGCCCGGCACGGCCCATTCCTGGCTGCGGCCGCCGTACAACTCGTCGTGGACCACTCGCGCGGAGAGATGACAATCCGGCAGATTAGCTCCCTGACTGGCCTGCCGAGCGACGAGACTCACGCGTTCGTCGAAGAGGTGTACGATGACCTTGATCTGGCTGACTCGTCAGTGACTACCTACACCGCTTGATAGACTTCATCCAGCTAAGAAAGTTCAATCTAAATCAGTCGCTTGCAACGGAGACGCCACCACGAATTCTCTGGACTGTCCTCGACCGGCTGACTGACCGTGTCGGCTGATGAGTCCACGGATTCAAGATGCTGATCGGTGAAGCATCTTACATGGCCGACGATTCAGAAACCTCACCCTCGTTTCTCTCGTCGCTTCCGAGCCAACCCATTACGGACGACATCGTGAAGCAAATTGGCGAAAGCGAGAATCCGAAAATTCGTGGCGCGATGGGATTCCCGGGTTCGACACCCGGGACAATCGAAGCGTTCCTCCTGAATATGGAAGCGAAGACGCACGTGATCGTCTTCGATCCGAGCGCGGAACGATGGCGCGTCTACGAGTCCTTCGAGAATGAGGAGTTGAGCCACGAGGAGATGGTCGATCGTGCGAGCGACCTCGCCAACGAGTGGCTCGCGGAAAGCCTCTCGGATCGTATCGCAGCCGAAGAAGAAACTGACTCGGACGCATGATCCTGCGCTACTACGCCGACGCGGATATCCGCGAGTGGCACGACCACGTACTCCGCCTCTTGAAACAGCTGCACGACGAACATGGTCTCACGGTCGAGATTGATCGAATCGACGAACAGCATGGACCAATCACGGATTTCCCGGGCGACGTACGGTCGCTGACACCCGAGGACGTCTACGAGCGCGACCTCAAGCGAAACTCCGATCTGAACCAACGCATCGACCGGACCCCGTCGGAGGCGTTCAAGCGCTACGGGAAGTTCGACATCGCCGGGAACATTGCGGTCGTCGATGACGACGGAACCGTCCAGTGGGCCTCGACGCTCCCGGGGTACGCGGACGGCTATGGACCGGGTGCCGAGTCGCAAACCGCGATGGATTTCCTCGAAGACATCGCCACCGCCCCGAGCAACCGGATCTGTGTCGAATGTCTCTCGCTGCTCGATGGTGACGAGAACTTCTGTCCGAACTGCGGCCACGAATTTCCGTAGCGTCGCACGCTGGCGTCTCGTCGAGGGGCCTTCCCAGCGGTTGTCCCCCGATGTCTCTTCTCGCCCCGTGCATCGGTCTGTCGATAGCTACCCGGACTCGGAACCCTTCCAATCAGCTAATACTCGTAGAAGCAGTCTTTTCTATCGTGTGACTTCGTAGATACAGCTAGTACTGATGGATCGGGAGAGAGCAATTACCGAAGCCACAGTTCGTCGGTTGGCCCGCTCGCAATCGTTCGAGCGTGGGGAACAATACTACGAGGAGAACACCGTCTCGGACATCATAGAACGCGGCAGCACACTTCGCGCCGAAGTCGAAGGTAGCCAGCCCGACCCATACCAAGTCACCATCGAGCTAGGCGAGACCGATATCAACGACACCTACTGCTCTTGTCCCTATGACCACGGTGGGATCTGCAAACACCGGGTCGCGGTTCTTCTCACGTATCTCCGTGACCCGGACGCCGTCACACACCGCCCAACAGCCGAGGAGCTCCTCGCAGACTGTGACCGGGACACGCTCCACACTGTTCTCATCAAATTGCTTGACGATCATCCCGAACTCGTTACCGACGTCGAACAATATCTTCTCACCATGACCGACCAGCAAATTGCCTCCGACACCGCGACTGATACAGCAGCCGGCCACCATCACCCCCCAGACCCAGATGACGCCCGTCAGCGGGTTCGGGAAATCCTCGATTTCTCGAATGCTCGTGGCGCATCTGATCCGCGCGCGGACATGGAAGACCGCGTCGACGACCTCTCCAACCTTACCGATGATGCGTGGGCTCTTATTGAGGCTGGAGAAGGGGAGGAGGCCTTGGCTGTCCTTGAAGCGATCGCAGAGGAACTGATGGGTGACGAATGGTTGCAGCTCTCATACGATGACTCCAACAGAATCTTCGACATCCTCGACGAATTGAGCACTGCCTTCACCGAAGCCCTGCTCATAGCTGACCTCTCCGAAGACCGCCGCGACGACTGGGCAGACCGACTCGATAACTGGGCAGACGAACTGGCCGGGTATACGCCGCAGCCGCCATTCCGAGCCGCCGCCGCTGCCACCCGTGCATGGACCCACGACGGTCTCCAAGCGATCCTTGATGAGACGACCGAGGACTCGCGTCTCTGGGAGGGTGACCGACCGTGGTACGCTGATGACCTAACGACCGCACGGCTCACCGTCCTCGATCGAGAGGATCGCACGGAAGAGTATTTGCGACTGGCTGAGGCGGACGGCCAGACCGACGCGTATGCGACGAAGCTACTCGAAATCGGTCGCGTTGACGACGCTATCGAGCACGCACTCACTCACGCTTCGACGCCCGCGGAGGCGATTACGATCGCACAGGCGCTCCAAGAGAACGGTCGGCCAGACGCTGCGATTCGTGTCGCCGACCGAGGCCTCTCTCAAGACGGGCCCAGAAAGGCAGAGCTGGCCGCCTGGCTACGCGATGTCGCTATCGAACACGACGACGAGGAGGCAGCGATGGAAGCCGCTGTGACTACGTTCAAATCCGACCCCTCGCTGACAGCGTACCAGGCCGCTGAAGAAGTCACGCCTGAGCCGGACTGGCCGTCGGTGCGTGACGACCTGTTGGACTATCTTGCGACCCAGTCACCGGGACGATCGACGGCGCACGCGCACGTGGAGATATTCCTCTACGAGGACCGAATTGATGACGCGATTGCCGTCGCCGAGCAGGTCGGGCACGACTCGGTGCTTGAACGCGTGGTTAGCGAGGTCTGGGAGGACCGCCCCGACTGGGCAATAGACGTCTGCAAAGAGCAGGCAGAGCCCATTATCGAGAACGGGCAGTCAGACCGGTACCAAGAGGCCGTAGACTGGCTCGAAACAGCCGGGCGGGCAGCACAGACCGCGGGAAAACTCGATGACTGGCACGATCACATCGACACCCTCCGTGACCGCCACAGTCAGAAGTACAAGCTAGCCCCGATGCTTGACGAATTGTGTGACGAGTTCTGACTTCGCTCCGTTGGTCCCCGGGTTAGGCGATTTCGTAGCAGGCGATTTCCGCGGCGCCACAGACGGGACACTCTGTCTGCTCGGCGGTGACTGACGCGCCACAGCGACGGCACTCGAAAACGCGTGTTGGCTGCGTCCCCGAGGAAAGGAGGCCTTTGAGTCGCTGAAGCATACGTGAGCGATAGTCGTTAGGCTGGGTGGACGACGGTGTTACAGTTCGGGCATTCTGCCCAGACAGCGGACTGTCCGTCTGTTGTCTCGTATTCGATGAGGACGTCAATCTGTCTGATTGGGTCGCCGCAGTCGGGGCAGCTTCCGAGTTCCGTTGCGGATGGGGACGTTGTAGCCATAGTTGTAACCCTCGGTCAGCAGGGGGTAGGGGAAGAGCGTGTGACTGTGAGGGTATTCACCCTCTGGATAGGAGTCATACTGGCAAGGATAAATAGGTCAGCCAACCACGCTGAAAGTGAAACTATGCTGCTCTCGATTGCTCGTCGCATCCAGTCTGCTGGCAAACGCCGCAAATGCCAATCGTTCTTAGGTACTGTATTGGCCGCGGGGCTGGGTGTCGTGAATCTGGTCTTACACTGGCTGTACCGTTATCTACGTCGCCATCGGTCCCAGCCCCCTCAATCACTTCGAATACCTCTGCGATATCCGCGACGTCACCTGCCCAGCATCAGTCAACATGCGAACCTCAGCTTTGCACCTCAGCGTTGCACGTTAGTCAGAGAAGTCCGTAATCGGCATCATCCGTCCTTGCTACCGCCTACGTCACACTCCTACTTCAACGTGCAAAGCTGAGTTCGTACTTGACGCGAAAGCGGCACGTCGTCATGCTCGTAGAATACTTCCGCACGGACGATTGTGGGGTCTATCGTTCGAGCCAGTAGTGCCAGTCGGCGACAGCTTGCTCAGTGTCAGCGCTGGCTTCGACGGGCTCCAGTTGGCTCAGTGGGACGCCGAACTCGCGGTCGTTCCACTCGATGGTGACGAATTGCTGGCGGAGCGACGGCTCCGATGACGGCTTACCGATCACACGAACCGTCTCGCCTTCCTCCAGCGGTGAGACCTCCTGCTCGTCGATACAGCGTGCCTCAAAGGGAAAGTCCATCGTCTCCTCCAGATATATATGCCAGCCCATCGCCTGCTCGTCCTGGGTATAAGCGTCCACGATGATCTCCATCTCGATGCGCTCCTCGCGTTCCTCGTCTCGCTCGGTCATGGCTCATCCCCGGCGTGGGTGTGAAACGATGCACCCGATTTGAACTCGGTCAACTCCTCGATACGATCTTCGAGGTCTTCGATCTCCTCGCGGAGTTCCTTGGCCTCGTCACCCTCAGCGGCAGCAAGTTGATCTTTGAGTCCCTGAAGCCGGGTTTCCTTGCGCTCTTCGTCCACCTCGGCTTTGCGGACGTACTCGGACTGCTCGATCTCGTACACGTCGCTCTCCGACAGATCGGTGACTTCCAGGGCGTCGTCTACCTTGTCACGATCTACGCCGAGTACGCGCTCGCGGTCGATGCCAGCCGCTTCGAGGGTTTCCAGCACTTCTTCATCGTCTTTGAGTGAGCGGTTGCGCCGCGTGGTGCGCTGGACGGAGCCGAACGGGCCGCTCACCGGCCGGTCGTGGTGGAGGCGGTTCAACAGCACGTCGGCCACGTTCTGACGGAGGTCGTTCGCGTTGCGTTGCACGTCCGAGAGCAGCGTATAGAGGTTGACCAGCGCGTCCGTCTCCATGTCTTCGAGGACTTCGACCTCGTGACGTTCGAGCGCATCCACGAGTAACAGCGCATCAGCATACACGTCCAGCTCCGGCTCGGTTCGGTCTCCCTCACCGGCTTCGGAGTCGTCCTCGGTGTCAAGGAGTTGGTTGGCCGTCGGGGCCTCTTTCTCGACGAGCACACCCTGGTCTTCGTCGATTTCGAACCGCGGATGGACGCTCAACACCGCAGGGTACGGGTCGGCGTCGGGCGGGAGCCTGTCGAGATCGAAGCCGTCGGACTCGTCAGTGAGTCGGCGGTACAGCGTCTCGAACTGGTCCCGTTGGAGTGGCCGCGACTCGTCAATGTCGCGGTCGAGAAACTCGATGACCACTCGTTGCTCTTGTACGTCGGTCACGCGAAAGCGGTCGTGTGACAGCGGCGTGAGCAGTGTGGCATCCTCGGGGAGATCATCGAGTTCGTCCAGAAGCGTGTGCCAGGAGACACTGAACGGCATAGGTCGAGTGAGGCGAGCAACGAATAAAATCGTGTGGGGGTTGGGCTGATCAGGCAGTGTCGTCCCTCGCGCTCATCATGTCCAGCATCTCCGACATCGGCCCTGGCTCAAGGTCTCGAAGTGACCATTCAGCGGGAAGTCCGTCAGCGACACCGGTCTCGTGGGCGAGGGCTCGGATCCGCTGTTTCACGTCGGGATCGACATCGATGACGCGGGGGAGGTCGTCGTCCTCGTCCCAGTACGGCGGGGCGTGCGGCCCGAGCAGGGCCTCCGTTTCGAGGTCGGCCACGGCCTGGAAGTAGAACTCCGTGAGGTCGGTTTCCAGCCCGACTGTACTGCGTGTGCCGGAGATCTCCTCGTCGGTGACGAGTGTCTCGAACACGTCGATGGCGGCGTGCTGATCCACGTAGAACGCCGTGTTCAGCGTGATTTTCACGAATTTCGGTTCGTCTTCGGCGAGCGCGAGGAGCTGGTCGGCGACGGAATGCTCGGGATGACCGATCCCCCAGCCGTAGGTGTACGACTCCTCGTACGTGACGTGGTGCTCGTCAACGTACTCGGGAATCGCGCCGAGAAACGCCAGCGCGGCAGCCGGGATAGCGTCGACGCCGTCGTCTTGGCGGGTCCGAATCACCGAGCGTCCGAGTGCATTGGCGATGACGTGCCCGACTTCGGGGAACGCGTCCTGTTCGCGCGGATCGTAGGCGTCAGCAAACTCGACGAGTGCGTCCCATCCGTTCGTCTCTGCGGCGGCATCGAGTCCATCGGCGAGCGGTTCGTAGTAGGCGAACAAGAGGTCGCTGTGGAGGTCGTCGCCGCCCGGTGCGTCGCCGCGGGACACCTTCGTCAGCACTCGTTCGTATTCGGCAATCGCACGAAACAGGGCTGACAGATTTCCTTCGCGCGCGTCGTCAAAGAGTTCCGGCAGGTCTCCAACTACGTCGGGGTACTCGCGTTCGAGTTTCTCTCGGTCAAGGCCGGAGTCTTCAAGCGAGGTTCCTGTAGGTTCGTCCGTCGTCTCAGTCGTGGAGTTCTCTATCGTCTCGGCAGGCTGGTTGCCGGGACAATCGTGCAGGCGGAGACGTGAGAGTGTGTCAAACTCTTGGCCGCAATCGTCGCACTTGTGGCTCATTATCGACATCTACGATGACCCGTGAAGTAAGGATTTTCCAGAAGCCGCTGTTCTGAGTCGGGACGTCGATATTCACCGCTGTTGGGTTCCCTATGTGTCCCCAAAGCATGGATTATGCGCCAGATGTTCGGCTCGGAGTAGTCGGGTCGCTCCTCGTCCCGACCGCCGCCGTCCACGCACGTTTTATCCCTCGGTCACATCACCTCCAGTCATGACTCCGACGGTCACGCCCCGGTGCTGTGGCTCGCTTACGATGGACGCGAGCGTTCTCGTCGAGGGACGGGCGGGCACCATCGAGGCGCCCTCGACCGTCTATCTCGTGGAGGCGGAGGAGACGCTCCTCGTCGACACGAGTTTCGGCGACCCCGAGCGGATGGCGGCGCTCCACGACGGCTACGAGTGTCATCGCACCGCCGAGCAGGAACTCGACGCCGTCCTCGCCGACGAGGGGTACGAGTTTACGGACGTAGACGCCGTCGTCCTCAGCCACCTCGACTGGGATCACTGTTACAATCTCGACCGGTTCGACACCGACACGGACGTGTACGTCCAGCGGCGCGAACTGGAGTACGCCGTCGCGCCGTATCCGATGCACGCGGAGCGCTACGAGGCGAAGTCGCTGGGGCGGGAACCGCCGTGGCTGACTGTCGACCTGACTCCCATCGAGGGTGAGACGGAACTGTGTGCGGGGGTCACCGCATTCCCGACGCCGGGCCACACCGTTGGCCACCAGTCGGTCGCCGTCGAGACGGCAGGGGGGACGACTGTCGTCGCCGCCGATGCGGTGCCCACGTTCGACAACGACACCGGCGACCCGGACGCCCCGCTGCGGCGAGGACTGGCGATGAACGAGTTCGAGTGGCGCGAGAGCGCGCTCGACGTCCTCGACAGGGCGGATCGACTCCTCCCGGGCCACGAGTGGGGGATTCTCGACGCCGAGCCAGCCGGATTAGTGTAGCTCGTCGGCGACCTGCGCGAGCGTCTCGTAGTCGGCGGCGGAGTATGCGATCACCCGCACGTCATCGAGCGTCGTCGGCTCGTAGGCGTCGAGTTCCTCACAGACGAGGCGGGCGCCCTCGGCGAAGTCGAAGCCGGCGGCGCCCGTGCCGAGGACGGGGACGACCAGCGACGTACAGCCGAGGTCGTCTGCGCGTTCGAGGGCGTTTCGCGTCGCCTCGCGGATGCTCTCCGTTGTCGCCCGGCCGTCGCCGTAATGAGGCATCGCAGCGGCGTGGATCACGTAGTCGCCGTCGAGGTCGTAGGCGTCGGTGACGGCGACCGCACCGAGATCGACCGGCCCCTTCGCGACGGCGTCCTCGTTGATCGGGCCGTTCGCCCCGCGGCGGAGTGCACCCGCGACGCCGCTTCCCATCTCCAGGCTGGTACCGGCGGCGTTCACCAGCGCGTCGGCGGACTGTGCGGCGATGTCACCCTGGACGACGCTGAACTCCATGTGCGGCTGTACGCGGCGTGGAGCGAAAAAACGCCGGGGCGCTAGAGTCTCCAGAACCCGACGATTCCGGCGACGGTCACGACCGACAGGAGGAGCTGGAGCGGTGCGCCGACGCGGACGAAGTCGGAGAACCGGTAGCCCCCCGGGCCGTAGACGAACAGGTTCGTCTGGTAGCCGACGGGCGTGAGGAAGGCCGTCGAGGCCGCGAACGTCACGGCGAGGACGAACGCGAAGGGGTTGGCGCCGACGGCGTTCGCGGCCTCGACGGCCACGGGGAGCATCAACACGACACTAGCGTTGTTCGAGATGACGCCGGTGATGAGGCCGGTCGCGATGTAGAACACCCAGAGGACGCCGACAGTGGGGAGGACAGTGCCCGTCATGGCGACGAGGCTGCCGAGGAGGTCGGCCCCGCCGGTCTGTTCGAGCGCGATACCGAGCGGGATCACCCCCGCCAAGAGGAAGATCACGTCCCACTCGACGGCATCGTAGATTTCGGTGGGCCGGAGGACGCCCGACGCGACCATGGCGACGACGCCCGCGAGCGCCGTCAGCAGGATGGGGAGGGAGAGCGCGGAGAGGGCCGTGAATGCATCGACGCCCGTCACGCCGCCGAGCACCGATCCAATTGTCCCCCAGGGGACGGCCACGAGGCCGACGACGCCGGCCATGATGGCGGCGGCGTGAGGGATCTTCTCGGTGCGGTAGTCGGGTTTGTCGGGTTCGTGGGCGACGATGAAGTCGTCGTTGCCCGCAAGACGGTCGATGCTGTCCGGCGCGGCCTGGACGAGGAGGGTGTCGCCGACCCGGATGCGGCGACGATCCATATGGTCGCGCACCGTCTCGCCCCGGCTCCGGAACGCGAGGACGTTCGCATCGTAGCGTTGCCGGAAGGAGGAGCTTTCGAGGGACTGGCCCACGAGAAACGAGCCCCGGGGGACGACGACTTCGACGAGCGTCTGGGCGTCCTCGTCGGGGTCGAGATCCGCCTCCGTTCGGGGCGGATGGCCGGTGAGGGAAACCGTCTCGCGCTCGACGAGTTGCTGGACGGTGTCGCGGTCGGCACGGAGGCGGAGCAGATCCCCTCCCCGGATCGTCATGCCGCCGACGTGTTCGAGGAACTCCTCGTCGCCGCGGACGATCTGGAGGATGTCGGCATCGAACTCGACGCCCTCGATGGCGGTTTCGACGGGGGTGCCCACCAGCGGGGAGTCGGGTTCGACGACGATTTCGGTCAGATACTCCTCGATGGCGTACTCCTGGATGTAGTCCTCCTCGACGGGGACGCGTTCGGGGAGGAGGCGATGGCCGACGGTCAGCAGGTAGAGGCTCCCGACGACGAGGACGACGGCGCCGAGTTTGGTGAACTCGAACATCGAGAAGGGGTGGCCGAGCAGACGCGCCGACACGTCGCTCGCGAGGATGTTCGTCGACGTCCCGATGAGGGTGAGCATCCCGCCGAGCATGGAGGCATACGAGAGGGGAAGAAGGAGTTTCGACGGTGAAGTCTTGCCCGCGTGGGCGAGGTCAGTGATGACGGGGACGAGGATGGCGACCACGGGCGTGTTGTTGACGAATCCGGAGACGGGACCGGCGACGCCGATGGTCGCGAACAACTGCCGATTGCGATTCTCGCCGGCGAAGGCGGCCATCTTTCGACCCAGAATCTGCACGAGTCCCGTCCGACTGATCCCCGAACTGAGGATGAGCATCGCCAGGACGGTGATCGTCGCCGGGTTCGAGAAGCCGGAAGTCCCCTCGGTGACCGAGATGTGGGTGAGGTTCACCACGCCGTCGGGGCCGAGCAGCATCAACAGCACCATGAGGAAGATGGCCGTCACGTCGACGGGCAGGAGTTCCGTCACGAACAGCACGAGTGCGAGGGCGACGATGCCGAACACGGCGAGCATATCGGTCGTTACGGCGACAGGGACGGCGTCTACGGCCGGGAGCGACCTCGACGCGACGAAAAGTCCGGGGAGAGTCACATCTGCGACGAGTCGAAGCGACCGACGCCATTCAAGATACCGAATCCGGAACGGTGGGGCGTCGAATCGGCGACTGATACGGATTATTGTAACTGTTTACCGGTGGTTCGCCGAGACAGTCCGGCGAACCACCGGTAATGACGTACGATAAACCGTATGAGAGTGTGCGACCGATCCACGCGAGTGACCGACCAGCATGTCAGTAACGATCATGAAGGTTTATTACCAATGGGCGCTAGCGTAGATTCACGATGCAACGCGTCGTACTCGTATGCTGATCGCGGTTCGATGACGCAGTGCAGTGCGGCAACCGATTCAGCATACGACACACCCAATGAGCACATCCCGACGCACGACCCGAAAGAACCGTTCGACGATCACCGTCGACCCAATCATCCCGCTGCAGCCCCGATCGGGCACTGGCCCGACGACTGACGGTCGGCGGGATCGTCGCGACTCCAAGCGAGAGCCCGAACCGGCGACGAAGATTCCCATGCTCGACCAGGGCGGCCTCGGTCCGAAGCCCAACGCGGACTGAACCCGGCCTCCTCCTCCCGCTATTCACCCACCCACGAGCGGTGCGTCCGTCGACGATCCGGCAAGGGTTTTGATTGCCGGGATGCAACACCGAGTACGATGGACGAATCCGATCTGGAAGACGAACTGCGGAGCGCCGGCATCGATATACACGAAGTCGAGTCCGTCGATCCCGTCGAACTGTCGTACGTGACCGCCCATCCCGGGATGGACGTCAACCACACGGAGATGGGGCGGGCGCTGAACGCCTTCATCGACCTCGCGGAGGAGAACGAGTGGGAACCCACGCGCGTCGAGGCGACCGTCCTCCGATTCGAGGACGACGTGATGAACACCTGGTACGCCGAGAAAGACTGGTTCGAGGGGCTGCTCGAATACCGCCTCTCGGAGACGGAGTTCTCGACGCACGTCCTCGAAACGCTCGAAGAGGACGACGACCACTGAGATGGCACGAGCGACCGCGACACGAACCCGGCCGGCGCAGTTCGACTTCGCGACGACGACCGTCGCCTTCGAGAGTGAGGGCCGAACGTGCCGCGGTCGGCTCTACCGCCCGGATCGGCCGGCGACGCCGCCCGTGATCGTTATCGGGCCGGGCTTCGCGGCCGAGCGCACGTTCGGCTACGAGCGGTACGCCGAACGGTTCGCCCGCGCGGGCTACGGGGCGTTCGTCTTCGACTATCGCGGCTTCGGAGAGAGCGATCCCGCGCCCGGTCGGAGTCGTTTCGGGGGCGACGGCGACGGCCCGCGCAACCTCGTCGATCCGTCCGGCCAGGTCGCCGACTGGCGGGCAGCGGCCGACCGGATTCGCTACCTCGACGGCGAACGACGATCCGTGATCCTCTGGGGCTTCGACCTGGGCGGCGGGCACGCGATTCGCGTCGCCGCGGCGGATCGGCGTGTCGCCGCCGTCGTCGCCGTCGCGCCGATACTCGATGGACGGGCGTTCGTCCGGCGCTCCCCCCGCTATCTCGCCCGAACCGTCGCGGCGGGGGTGCGTGACCGCCTTCTCGCCCCGTTCGGGCGGGCACACACCGTCCCCGTCGTCGGCGGGCGCGACGAGTTCGGCGTCGTCCCCCGCGATCCGACCGGGGAGGCGTATCTCGATTTGATCCCGCGGGAGAGCGACTGGCCCAACGAGACGCCGTCACGGGGACTGCTCTCGCTCGCCCGCTACCGCCCCGTCGACACCGCCGCCGACGTGGCGTGTCCGACGCTGCTCCTGGCCGCCGCGGACGACGACGTCGCGTCACCGGACACGGTGGCGACGGCTGCCGACCGCATCGACGGAGCGACGTTCCTGCGGCTTCCTGTCGGGCACGTCGATCCACTCGGATCGGCCTTCGAGACGGCGGTGGCTCACCAACTCGCCTTCCTCGACGACGTGGTCGGCCCCCAATTCTGATACGCCGGTCACCCGTTGGTTCGGTAATGCCTGTCACACGAACCGTGGAACTGGAGGGCCACATCATCGACTCGGGGACGATGGGCCGGTGTTTCGGCATCGTCATGGATCTCGGCGGCGACTTCGAGGTCGAAACGTTCGACATCGGCCGGCACAAAGACGAAGAGTCGTACTGTCGGATGGAGGTGACGGCCGACGACGAGGAACAACTCCGGTCGATCCTCCACGAACTCCACCAGAACGGAGCGAATCTCCCCGATCCGGTCGACGCGACGCTCGACCCCGCGCCCGCCGACCGGGTGGTGCCCGTGGGCTTTTACTCGACGACCAACCACCCCACGCAGGTGCGCTACGAGGGGGAGTGGCTCCCCGTCGAGAACGTCGAGATGGACTGTGCTATCGTGGTCGACCCCGAGGAACCCCGGGCGTACACGAAGGTACTGAACGCCATCCGTGCGGGAGACCTGGTGGTGACGGGCGAGGCGGGCATCCGTGTCGAACCCCCGGCGCGACCCCGGGGGAAGGACGGCCCGTTTGGCTTCATGCAGGGCGGCGTCTCCAGCGAGCGGCCATCCGAATCGCTGATCGAACAGGTCGCGGAGGCGCTCGTAGAGACCAAACGCGACGGCGGGACGGTGCTGGGGGTGCCCGGGCCGGCGCTCATTCACTCCGGTGCGGGCGACGAACTCGCGCGACTCATCCGCGAGGGGTACGTCGACACGCTCAGTGCGGGGAACGGCTTCGCCGTCCACGACATCGAACGCGACGTGTACGGCACGTCGCTCGGGATGGATATGGAGACGCTGGAATATCCGCGCAAAGGGCACAAACACCACATCTACGCGATCAGCGAGGTGATCCGGGCTGGTGGTATCGAGGACGCCGTCGACGCGGGAGTGATCGAGGAAGGCGTGATGTACGAGTGTGTCACGAACGACGTGCCCTACGTCCTCGCGGGGTCGATCCGGGACGACGGCCCGCTTCCTGACACCATCACCGACGCGGTCGAGGCACAGAACGCCATCCGGGAGCAGGCCCACGAGGCCGACATGGTGTTGATGCTCGCGACCATGCTCCACTCGGTGGCGGTGGGGAACTGCCTTCCCTCGACGACGAAGGTGATCTGTGTCGACATCAACCCGGCGACGGTGACGCAGTTGCTCGACCGCGGGAGTTCGCAGGCCATCGGCATGGTGACCGACATCGGCACCTTCGTGCCGACGCTGGTCGAGAAGATTCTGGAGGTGGAGGCCTAGACGCCCTCGGCCAGCGGGACGACTGCGACGGGGCGTTCGGTGCGCAGGAGTACCGCCTGCGCGGTACTGCCGAAGACGATTTTGGCGGTCGGGTTGCGCTTGCGCACGCCGATCACGAGTTCGTCGGCGTCGACAGCAGCGGCGTGTTCGAGGATATCCTCCTCGGGATCGTTGCCACGGACGAACTGGTGGGTCTCGACCGTCGCGGTCGCCCCCATCCGTGACTCGACGACGTTGAGTGCGTCCTCGCCGTCCCGCACCGCCGTCGCGTCCGTCCGGTCGCCGCCCCGGAGGGAGTTGATGGCGTGGATCGTATCCTCGGGGACGACGCGGCCGTCGAGGTAGTCACACAGCGCGGCGCTGGTGTCGACCGTGTCGGTTCCCAGGACGTAGGTTCGCATGGCGAAAGCGTCGGCGGCCCGAAACATAAATTCCCGTTTCACCCTCCACAAAGTCTTTGCGTGGGCCACGAGTCGTCCGGGGTATGCGTCGCGAAACTGCGCTGGCCGCGGGAGCGGCCGGCGTCGTCCTCCTCGCCGCCGTCGCTGCCGTCCTCGTCCCCGGTGCTCTCGCCGAGCCCAGCGAGGAACGGCCGGTACGTCCCGGACCGGTCGACATCGCCGGCATGGAGATTGCCGCGGGCGACGTGACCGGCGATACGGTCACTCTGAACGTGGTGACGCGGCTGTCACACCGTGGGCCGCCGGCCCGAAACGTCAGCCTGCGGGTGCAGGCGGTCGACACCGAGTCGGGACTGGTCGAGACGACGCGTACCATGAGTGTCGGCGACCTGACCGAGGAACGCGAGACGCCGGTATCGGCGAATCTGACCGTCGAACGCGAGGGTGGCTACCGCATCCGCGCGGTCGTCTACCGTGACGGCCAGCGGATCGACAGCGGAGCGCGCGAACTGCGCGGCCTCGAAGCCCTCCAGCCGCCCTACGCCCGTAGCGACGTATCGTTCGCCGAGGCGGCTGCCCTCCCGCCCGTCTCCTTCGCCGTGGCGGACGCGAGCGGTAACCGGACGACGCTCGCTCTGCAGGCGGCGCTGACCAACCACGGCGACGACCAGCCCGAGGATCTGCGCGTCACGGTGACGCTCCGACAGGCCGACTCGAACATCGTCGCCAACCGCACGTCCGTCCAAGTGGGATCGATCCGCCCCGGACGCACGGCGACGGTCGAGGCACGGCTCACCGTCCCGACGGGCTACAACTACTACATCGACGCCGTGCTCTGGAAGGACGGCGTCGTCATCGACAGCGCCCGCGGCGCCGCGAACCTCGACCCCACGGAGACCATCAGCGTCAACCAGACACAGCGCGAGGTGGAACTGGAGGTGGGCGACTTCACCCGTGGGGAGGGTGAGGAAGGCGGGCGACCCGCGCCGGAGGCGACGGGCGCGCCCACGGCTGGCGGCGGTCCCGGCTTCGGCATCGGTATCGCCACCGTCGCCGTCGTCGCCGCCGCGCTGCTCGCCCGGAGGTGGACTCAATGAGCGATCCCAACACTGACACGACCACTGGCTCCGATACGAGTATCGACGCCGCCGAGAGTGACGCTTCCGAGAGCGACGACGAGGGCACCGGCGCCCGCGTCCGACGCTACGCCAACTACGCCGTCCTGATCGTGTTGGGTCTGCTCGCGTTCGTCGCTATCGTTCGCCTGTATCTGAGCGTCTCCAACGTCATCGCGACGTGGATCACCGACGAGTATCGGTCGCTGTTCCAGGCGGCGTTCAACCTCGTCGTGTTGCTGGTCGCGGGTGTCGGCATCTCCTATCAGCTTCGGCGGCTGTACGGCTCGTAGCTCACGCGGCGAGTAGCCAAGCGAGAAACACCGCGGCGCCGCCGAGTCCCGTACTGAGGACGGCGTGTACCCGCAGGCGATCCAGCAGGGCGTGGGCGTCGCCGGTGACCGTCAACAGGTCGTGTACCTCGCTCCCGAGTTCACACTGCGGGAGGAAGTCCATGGCGACGTGGAGGAAGATGCCCGCGGCGAAGCCGAAGACGACGCCACGAACCGGCGCCGCCGCCGGCAGAGCCACGAGGCTGGCGACGATGGCAGCGATGCCGACGCCCGCCGCGGGCACGAACAACACGGTCGGATCCTTGCCGTTCGAGACGAGGCGCCGGGCCGCCGCGTAGCCCGCCGGCCCTTTGTGCGAGACGATAGCGAGGCCGAGAATCGGGCCGAGGTCGGGCATGTTGCCGTAGACGATGCCGATGATGAGGCCGGCGGAGAGGGCGTGGGCCGTGAGCGCCGCGGCGGTGCGGTCGACGGGCAGGTCGTAGTGGACGAAGCGGTGCCCGATGGTGTGGCCCGCGAACCCGACGAGCAACCCCAGAGCGACGCCGAACCCGCCGAAGGTGGCGTGGTGAGCGATGGCCTGCGGGACGAGAAACACGGCGGCGCTCGTGATCATCGCTCCGCTCGCGAGACCGTACCCCCAGACGAGCGCCCACGGGCGACCGTCGAGCGACCGCCCGCCGAGCGGCACCCCCAGCGCCATCGCACCGAAGGCAACCCACGAGATGCCGAGCAGTTTCCAGGCGCCGGCGGTCGCCGCGACCCAGGAGAGGGCCACGAAAACACCCACGGCGACGGCGCCGACGAGAGATCGACGGATCACGTTAACAAACAGATTGTCGCAATTAATAACAGGTTCGGTTGCTCAGTCGCGGGTCGCCCGCTTCCACGCCCGCAGATCCACCACTTCGCCGTCGACGGTGTCGGCGTCGGCGTCCCGAGCCGCCCAGACGAACATGGAGGCGACATCCCCCGGGTCGCGACCCGTCCCGCCGCTCAGATCCGTCGCGACGTAACCGGGGTCGACGACGCCGACGGCCTGATCGATGTCGGCCGCGAACCCACGAACCAGCGCCTCGGCACCGGCTTTCGAGACGGCGTAGGCGCCCATACCCGGTGTTTCCTCGCGAGCGACGGCACCCGACGGGACGAGCACTCGGCCGTCGGGCGCGAGGTGGGGAAGCGCCTCCCGAACCGTCGCGAAGACGCCCCGGAGGTTCGTGCGAATCGTGTCGTCGAACCGTGAGTAGGACGCCTCGTGCAGGGGACTCTCACCAGGGTCGCCGTGGTTGACCGCGGCGTTCGACACCACCACGTCGATGCGACCGGCGTCGCGGGTGGCCGTCTCCATCAGTCGCTCCACGTCGAACTCGTCGCGCACGTCGGCCCGAACCGCCGTCGCCGCGTCACCCGCGTCGGCGACGACCGACTCGAGTGCGTCCCGCGTTCGCGCACAGCAGGTGACTCGGGCTCCTTCGGCGGCAAACTGCCGGACGACGCTGGCACCGATTCCCCGACTCGCTCCCGTGACGACGGCGTTGGTTCCCTCCATACCCGTCGTTGGGTCGGCACGAGTATGAAGCCGCGGCCGGAGCGACACGCCGACCGTGGTACGTGAGTGTTTGCCAATCAGTATTGTTGATTGGGCTTTCGCTAATATAAATTCAGAATTTTTAAACCGATCCGGAGCGGATCGAGTAGTATGAGCAAAGCAACCAAATCCGACACCGAACAGTTCGGCCGCGACTACTACCTCCCCGGGACGCCCTCCCCCTCGGTGACGCCCGGTCCCGTCGAGAAGTTCCTCACCTGCCTGTTCCGTCGCCGCGGCCGGTTCTAGAACCGCGCTACACCACTCCCCCTGCCGGTCGGGTGCGACCGGCGCGAACGCGGTACAGTCTTTTTGCCTCCCCCGCTGAAGCGGTCGCATGGCACGCGACCCGTTCGTCGTGATCGGCGGCGACGCCGCCGGCCTGAGCGCTGCGAGCAAGTTCCGCCGCGAGACCGACCGTGAGGTCATCGTCTTCGAGAAAGGCCAGTGGGTCTCTTACGCCCACTGCGGCCTCCCCTACTTCATCGAGGGATCGGTCGAGCGGCTGACCGACCTGTTGTCACTCTCCCCGACCGGCATCGAAGACCGGGGAATCGACCTGCGCCGCGGCCACGAGGTCGTGTCGGTGTCACCCGAGGAGCGAACCGTGACGCTCCGGGCCGACGGCGACCGGTTCGACCAGCCCTACCGCGAGTTGCTCGTGGCGACGGGAGCACGCGCGCTGACGGGGTCGCTGGACGCGACGCTCGACGGCGTCTTCACCGTCCACGGCCTCGATTCGGCCGCGGCCATCGACGCCTACCTCGCTCCGGTCGGGGAGTACGACCGCGACCGCCTGGGCGACGGCCCCGTCGACGCGGCGCTGATCGACCACAACGCCGCACTCGACCCGCCCAACCGGGCGGCAATCGTCGGGGGCGGCTACGTCGGCGTCGAGATGGCCGAGGCGTTGACGGCACGGGGCCTCGACGTCCATCTGTTCCAGCGCTCGAATCACGTTCTCCCCCCGTTCGGCGCCCCCGTCGCCGACCGTGTCGAATCCCACCTCGCCGACCACGGCGTCACCGTCCACACCGGAACGGCGGTCGACGAACTCGTCGGAGACGGGCGGATCGAGGCCCTCGCGTTCGACGGCGACCGCCTTCCGGTCGAGATGGCGATACTCGGCGTCGGCATCCGTCCGAACGCGGGACTGCTGGAGGATACGGACGCCGACCAAGGGCCGAGGGGCGCGATTCGTACCGACGCGTACGGACGGACGACCCTGCCCGGAGTCTACGCCGGGGGCGACGTGGCGACCGCACGCCACGCGGTGACGGGCGCGGAAACGTGGATACCACTGGGGTTGACGGCGAACCGCACGGGCCGGGCCATCGGTGCGACGGTCGCCGGCGATCCCACCCCGGTCGGCGACGTGGCCGGGACGGCAGTCGTGAAGGCGTTCGATCTGGAGTGTGGGCGGGTTGGACTCGTGGACGAGGCGGCGGCCGACGCGAGCTTCGACCCCGTCCGGGAGACGATCACCGCGGAGTCGCGGTCGGGGTACTACCCCGGCGGCGACGAGACGGGCGTGACGCTCGTCGCCGACCGGTCGAGCGGGCGGGTGCTCGGCGGGAGCATCGTCGGGCGTGATCGGGCGGCGATCCGTATCGACACGCTGGCGACGGCCATCGAGTCGGATCTGACGGTCGCGGAACTCGAACGCCTCGACCTGGCGTACGCGCCCCCGTTCAGCCCGGTGTGGGATCCGGTGCTCGTCGCCGCGAAAGTTCTGGCGGGACGACTGGACGGCTGATCGGATCGCACTCCGAATCGCGGGCGTGTGACCACCCGATTCGGGGGCGGCGGGCAGTATATACGGCTCACGTCCCAACGGGGGGTCATGAGTTCTCCCCCGCCGGTCGGCGACGCGGACGGTCGGTCGGTCGTCGTCGTCGGCAGCGGATTCGGCGGCCTCTCGACCGCCTGCTATCTCGCCGACGCCGGCGCCGACGTGACGGTTCTCGAAAAGAACGACCAACTCGGCGGCCGGGCGAGTCGCCTCCACGTCGACGGCTTCCGGTTCGACATGGGGCCGTCCTGGTATCTCATGCCCGACGTGTTCGAGGATTTCTTCGGCGACTTCGGGCGCGACCCCGAGCAGTACTACGGCCTCGAACGCCTCGATCCCCACTATCGGATCTTCTTCAAGGACGGTGATCAGGTCGACCTCGTCCCCGACATCGACGCCAACCGCGACCTGTTCGAATCGTACGAACCCGGGGCTGGCGAGGCGCTGGATCGCTATCTCGACAAGGCCGCCTACACCTACGACGTGGGGATGGAGCATTTCGTCTACGAGGATCGCTCCCGACTCCGCGAATACGTCGACCTGGATGTCCTGCGCTACGCCCGGGGACTGTCACTGCTCGGGACGATGCAGGATCACGTCGAGGACTACTTCGACCATCCCAAACTCCAGCAGATCGTTCAGTACTCGCTGGTCTTCCTCGGCGGCGCCCCGAACAACACGCCCGCGCTCTACAACCTGATGAGCCACGTGGATTTCAACCTCGGTGTCTACTATCCCGAGGACGGGATGGGCGGCGTCGTCGACGGCGTCGTAGCGATGGCCGAGGAACTCGGCGTCGACTTCCGGGTCGACCACCCTGTCGCCGAAATCAGGGGCCGCGAGGGCGGCTTCGCCGTCCGCACCGAGAACGGCCACGAGTTTTTCCCCGACGAAGTCGTGTCGGACGCGGATTACGCGCACACGGAACAGGAACTCCTCGTCCCCGAAGACCGGCAGTACGACGCCGACTACTGGGACTCCAGAACCTACGCTCCCTCCGCCTTCCTCCTCTATCTGGGCGTCGAAGGGGACGTCGATCCCCTCGCCCACCATACGCTCGTCCTCCCGACCGACTGGGACGACCACTTCGAGACCATCTTCGGCGATCCGGCGTGGCCCGACGACCCCGCGTACTACCTCTGTGTCCCCTCGAAGACCGACGACACCGTCGCCCCCGACGGCCACAGCAACCTGTTCGTCCTCGCGCCAATCGCGCCCGGCCTCGACGATACACCGGAGCGTCGCCAGCAGTTTCGCGACCTGTTGCTCGACGACATCGCCGATCACACCGGCGTCGACCTCCGGGATCGGATCGTCGTCGAGGAACGCTTCGCCGTCTCGGAGTTCGCGGAGCGGTACAACAGCACACAGGGCACCGCGCTCGGTCTCGCACACACCCTCCGACAGACCTCGTTGCTCCGCCCACCTCACGTCTCGGCGGCGGTCGACGGCCTCTATTTCACCGGCTCGTTCACCACGCCCGGCATCGGCGTCCCGATGTGTCTCATCAGCGGCCGCCTGACGGCGGAGACGATGGCACGCGAACGGTCACGATGACCGACCCCACCGGCGTGCGCTACCTGGTGAAGGGTTCGCGCCCCCGCTTCTGGCTCTACCTCGCCGGGCCGGTGGCCGTGGGCGTCGTCTACGGCGCGGCCACGACTGCCGACCTGTTCACGCCGGCGACGCTCGCCCTGTTCGCGTACTTCCTCGTCCCCGCGAACGTCCTGCTGTACGGTGTCAACGACGTGTTCGACGCTGACGTGGACGAGCGCAACCCGAAAAAGGAAGAGCGTGAGGTGCGCTACGGCGGTGACCCCCTGCTCCCCGTCGCCGTCGTCGTGAGCGGCCTGCTCGCCCTCGTACCCGTCACCCTGACGCCCCGCATCGCGTGGCCGTGGCTCGCCGGCTTCCTCGCCCTCGGCGTCGCGTACAGCGCACCGCCGCTCCGCCTGAAGACGAACCCGCCGCTCGACTCCATTTCGAACGGCCTCTACGTCCTGCCCGGCGCCGCGGCCTACGCGGCCGTCGCGGGCGTCCATCCGCCCCTCCTCGCCGTCGTCGGCGGGTGGTGCTGGACGATGGCGATGCACACGTTCTCCGCGATTCCCGACATCGAACCCGACCGCCAGGCGGGCATCGAGACGACGGCGACCCGCCTGGGCGAGAGGGGGACGTACGCCTACTGTGCCGCCTGCTGGGCGCTCGCCGCCGTCGCCTTCGGTCTTCTCGACCCGCGTCTCGGTGCGCTCCTGGGCGTCTACCCGGTTGCAATCGTCCTGATCGCCCGGTCGTCGGTCGACGCCGCCCGGGCGTACTGGTGGTATCCGGCGGTCAACACCGTCGTTGGCGCGCTCGTCACGATGGGCGGCCTCTGGAGGCTGGTGCATGGCTGACGCCACCGCTGCCGTCCGACTTCCGACGCGGGACGCGCTCCAGACCCGCCTCGACGGCCTCGTCCGGGACAACCGGTTCACCATCGCCGTCGTGTTCCCGGTCGTCGGAGCCGCCCTCCTCGTCGCGAGCGCGGAGGGCCTCGTGCCACCGCCTCTCGCGTTCGACCCCCTCTTGCTGCTCCTCGGAACACTCGTCATGCGGTCGCCGTTGCTGGTTGGCGTGGCGCCGCTGATCGACCGCCGGGGGGCCGTCGGCGTGGCCGGCCTCGCGCTGTACGCCTACGCCGTCGAGTTCGTCGGCCTGCGAACCGGCCTGCCGTACGGCGACTTCTACTACGCCATCGACCTCGGACCGACCGTCGCGGGCGTCCCGGTCGGCCTCCCCGTGTTCTTCCTGCCGCTCGTGTGCAACGGCTACCTGCTCTGCCTGCTCCTCCTCGGCGACCGGGCACGGTCGGCCCGGGTGCGCCTCCCCGCCGTCGTGGCGACAGTCGTCGCTATGGATTTCGTCCTCGATCCGGGCGCGGTTGCCCTCGGATTCTGGGCGTATTCCGGTGGCGGACCGGTGTACGGCGTCCCGCTCTCGAACTTCGCGGGGTGGGTGCTGTCGGCGACGGTCACCGTCCTCGTCCTCGACGCGGTTCTCGACCGGACGGCGTTGCTCGCCCGCCTGGACACCTGCGAGTTCGCTCTCGATGACCTGGTGAGTTTCGTCCTGCTCTGGAGTGCAGTCAACGCCTACTTCGGCAACTGGGGCGCGGCCGCGGTCGGCGGCCTGTTCGGTCTGGGTCTGCTCCGTACCGACCGCTTCGACGCGAGGCCGTTCGCTCCGTGGTGAGAGGCGGGTCGGCGACTCCGCGGAGCGTTCGTTTCGTGTCGAAGCGGTCGCTTCGACGCGAGGCCGTTCGCTCCGTGGTGAGAGACGGGTCGGCGACTCCGCGGAGCGTTCTCGTGACCCCGACGCCGACGCGACTCACGTGAGCCGGCGGAGGCTGTCGACCGCGTCGCGCAGGAGCCGACGACCCAGGCCGCGGTTCGGCCCGTGGCCGTGATCCGCGCCGGGTTCGCCGGGGGCCTCCGGCACGGCGCTCACCCGCCGGAACACCGTCTCGGGGTCGCGGTTCCACATCCAGTGCCAGCGCGTCCGTACCACGAGCGCGAGTTTGCGGAGCGTCCCGAGTTGCGGCGTCGTCGAGAGCACGTCGTAGTCGCGTTCCCGAATCAGACGATGGTGGTCGGCGTAGAGTACCGCCGCGACCAGCACCGGGAACTGGCAGTCCTGGGGGAGATACTCGATGCCCGCGACCCCCTCACGGTAGAGGGCCTCCGTCCGCCGGAGTTCACGCGCCATCGCTCCACGGAATCCCTCGGTCACCTCGAAGCGCTGGAGATCCGCCTCGGTGACCCCGTGGGCGGCGAGCGTCTCCATCGGCAGGTAGATCCGGTCGCGTTCGACGATGTCCTCGCGCACGTCACGCAGGAAGTTCGTGAGCTGAAACGCCTCACCGAGCGCCGTCGCGTGTGGAAGCGCGCGTTCCGGCCGCTCTGGCGACATCACCGCCGTCATCATCCGACCCACGGCTGCCGCCGAGCCGTCCATGTACGCCCGCAGCTCCGCGAACGTTTCGTAGCGATCCGTCGACACGTCGGTCAGCATCGCGTCGACGAACGTGTTCACGTCGGCGTCGCCGATGTCGTGGCGCTCGCGAAGGTCGGCGAAGGCCGCGAGAACCGGATCGTCCGTCGGTTCCTCGCCGAGCGCCGCCGCCCGCAGCCGCTCCAGTTCGGCGCGCTGTTTCGCGGGCGGGACGCCCTGGGCGTCGTCGACCACTTCGTCGGCCACCCGGAAGAACGCATAGAGGACGTACGTCGCCTCACGGACGCGTTCCGGGAGGAGCCGGGTCGCGAGGTGGAAGGTTTTCCCCGTCCGTCGCTGGATCGTCTTCCCCCGAGCGACCCCGTCGTCGCTCACCATCGGCTCGCTCCGATCTGCGGTCGTTGGCCCCGTCTCGACGCTACGCGCGATGCGCTCGCGGTCACCCCGTAAGCCGGGCTAGCGGATAGATCACGAACAGTCATGTCACCAGAACGTGTCGCTGCAGTCGTAGACGACCCCGTGGTTCGGACAGACGTACTTGCAGTGACGACGGTGCATCGCCGTCTCACAGCGGGGACACGGTCGACCGCCTGACGCTGGCATGTACGCGCTACAGGCCCACACCGACATGACTGTTCCGCCGACGGCGATCCGGGTGTCGGGATTGGAACGTTTCGAGGAACGGATCGTACGTTTCGCAAGTGAACGCCGCTCGATTCCGGACGGGATGGGGACGAACGGCGCGGATGGTCGGTGTTCAGTCGGGACGGCGGGAGATCAGCTACGGGTCAGCACTCCGACCAGCCACAGGACTCGCAGGTCTTGCAGCCCTCGGAGTAGTAGAGACTCATCGACCCGCACTCCGGACACTCGGGGCTCTCGCCGGCCGCGAGCAGATCCGCCGTGTCGTCGGCGTCGGCGGCGATAGCGGCCCCGTTGGCCTCCGATCCGTCGTCCATCGCGCGCGCCTCGGCCTCCTCGAGTTCGGTGAGGTTCTGCTGTTTGGGGTAGGGACGGTCGATTTCGTCGTCGAGGTAGCGGCGCATGGCCGTCCCGATGGCGTCCGGGATGGAGTTGATCTGTTCGCCCTTGTCCCACGCGACCTTCGGCGACCGAATTCCCTGCAGTTCGGAGGCGATTTCGCGGGGGTCGACGCCCGACCGCAGTGCCGTCGAGATGGTCTTCGCCAGCGCCTCGGTGAACGAGGCAGTGAAGCCGCCCGAGTTGCCGATGTTGGCGAAGAGTTCGAACGGCCGTCCCCGGTCGTCCTCGTTGATGTTGACGTAGAGCTTCCCGTAGCCGGTGTCGATGCGCTGGGTGACGCCGTGGAGGACATCCGGCCGAGGGCGCTTGGTGCCGAGTTCCCGTTCGCCGTCGGCGGCCGCGAGCAGTTCCTCCAGTTGGGTGTCGATAGCGGCCTGCACGTCCTCGTTGTCGAGGAATCCCTCGATACCGCCGAACACTTCTTCGATCTGTTCGACCAGCGCCTCGGCCGCCTCGCTCTCGTCCGCGAACTCCGTGTTCTTCGCGCGGGTCGTCAACACCTGCTTCGAGCGGGTGCCGTCGCGGTAGACGGTGACGCCCTTGCCGCCGTGGTCGTAGATGTAGCGGTACACCTCGTCCATGTCTTCGACGGTGGCGGAGTTGGGGAAGTTGCAGGTCTTCGAGATAGCGGAGTCGACGCCCTCCTGGCAGGCACACTGCACCGCGGCGTGTTCCTTCCCGGCCAGATCACCGGTGACGACGAACAGTTCGCCGATGGCGTCCGGAACCGTATCCAGTCCCTCGACGCCGTCGAACGCGTTTTCGGCCATCTGCTCTTGGGCCTCCGCTTTGACCGCGTCGATGTCGAGGTCGTTCGCCTCCAGCGTCCGCAGGAAGTAGTCGTCGAACTCGACGAGCATCTCGTCGCCCT
>JBDGTP010000070.1:9286-24650 GCA_042216725.1 Haloplanus sp. | reverse complement strand
GAATCCGGGCGGTCCCATCCCACTGTTTCCTCGGTCGCTTCCTCGCAAACACGCGGAGAAAAGCCCGCAAAGACGGATTCGACCCCATTCTTGGCGGTATCTTTTACTCACGGGATCACTGTGTGCGACGTAATGGCTCGACAGATCGAAGTGAACGACGAACTGGCAGAGCGGATGGAGAACCACCTCAAAGAGGACGAAACGATGGAGGAATTCATCGAAGAACTCGTCAACATCTACGAGCAAGAAGGTCGATTCACGGACAAAGGCCTGTAGGTCGGGCGGTCGAAGCGTCCCCGTGCGCGGCTCGCTGGCCGTTCACTTCCGGGTGCGGAGCTGTCTCGTTCGGGAGCCGTTAGGGTGTGGCGACGCCGATTCGACGGGGGGACGAACGCGGCACCGATCCGGGGTCGAATCGGCTGTGCTGTCCCCGACGCGCTCGCCGTCCGGTATCGACGGCGGAGTGCCGCGCCCGTCGCAACCGCATTCCCAACGTCGTCCCACGCTTCGAGACGTAAACGGTTAGTGACGTCTCCGCGAGTCGGCGGTCGATGCCCTCCATCCGCTCGCGTCTCCGCGGGGTGAGCGCCCTCGCTGCGCTCTCGCTCGCGGGCGTCGCCGCCGCACAGTCCCCCGTAGGCGCGGAACTCGACCTTGGTCTCCGTCTCGCCTCGTTTCGGCGTCGCGTTCGTCGTCGACCTCGTCCTCGGCGGGGCGCTCGCCGTCCTCGCGCCGGACTCCGCCCGGAGGATGGTGATCGCCATCCGCCACGACGCCGGCACCGCCGTCCTCTGGGGACTGCTCGTCGGTATCGGCCTCCCCATCGCCCTGGTGTTGATCGCACTGACGATCATCGGCCTGCTCGTCGCTATTCCGGGCTTTCTCGTCCTCGTCGTCCTCGGCATCGTCGGCAATGCGGTCACCATCTGCTGGATCGGCACGCTCCTGACCGGTGCCGACGACCCCGGTCTGAAACCCATCGCCGCCGGTGCGTTGGCGCTCTCGGGGATCGCCACCGTTCCGATCCTCGGTCACTTCGTTACGACGCTGCTCGGCTTCTTCGGTCTCGGCGTCGTCGGCCGCGATCTCTACACGTCCTGGCAGGGATAACGGCGCGGGTGTCTCCGTCGACCGCTCCGGCACCGACGTTGTTGTTTCCCGCTCCCCTGCTGGCGGTATGCGATCACGGACGGTCACCGGCGGTGACGGCGTCGACATCCACGTCGAACAACGGGGGCCGGCCGACGGTCACCCGATCCTGTTGATCCACGGGTTCTCGCAGTCGCGTCTGGCCTGGCTCCCCCAGTTCGACTCGTCGCTGGCCGAGGACTATCGCCTCGTGGCGATGGATCTTCGCGGCTACGGCGCGTCCGGAACCCCTCGCCACGCCTACGCCGATTCCGCGCTCTGGGCCGACGACGTACGGGCGGTAATCGAGGATCTGGAGCGGCGTCCCACACTCGTCGGCTGGTCGTACGGTGGCCTCGTCGTCGCCGACTACCTCGCCACCCACGGCGACGACGCTATCGACGGCGTCGTTCTCGTTGGTGCCATCACCGAGAAGGGTACTGCCGACGCCGACCGGTTCGCGGGCGAGCGATTCGTCGCCCTCGACGAGGGGTTCCGGTCGACCGACGCCGAGCGAAGCGTCGCGGCCCTCGACTCGTTCGTCAGCCTCTGTGTCCACGGTGACCTGGCCGACGCCGACCGCTACCGGATGCTCGGCTACAACGTCGCCGTACCGGCACACGTCCGTGCGGCGCTCCAGGATCGAACCGTCGCTCACGAGGCGACGCTCGCCGAGATACGGACGCCCGTCTGTCTGATTCACGGCGCGGAAGACCCGGTGGTTCGCCCGGCGGCCGCCCGCAAACACGCCGACCTGTTTCCGAACGCGACGCTGCAGACGTATCCGGAAGTGGGCCACTCGCCGTTTTTCGAGGCGCCCGAGCGATTCGAGGCGGATCTGCGCGCGTTCGTCGAGGGGTGACTACTGCGGCGCGGCCCGAAGCCCAGGGTTACCGTCGACGACAGCGATGCCGAGCTGGCGTGGGTCGTCGCCCGTCTCGGAGTAGAACGCCTCGAACGCGGCGACGAACTCGCGGGCGAGTTCCCGCGGGGCGGCGTCGGGGACGGCTTCGACGACCGGTGTCGACCCCTGGAGCAGGCGGAGGCGTGGCTCCGGATCGGTCGGCGGCGTCGTCTCGACGCGCAGATCGTCGTCCGACCGGTCGAAGACGGCGGCCGCCGACGGAGTATGCGTCCACGCCGCCGGCAGGTCGACGCCCGCGTGCAGGTCGGCCAGAAACGTCGCGAAGACGCCCTCGCAGTCACCACAGAGCAGGTACGCCCCCCGCGAGACGACGCGGTCGACAACGACGCTCGTGAGGACGACCAGCCCCGTATTGGCGGCCGACCGTTCACAGAAACTACAGGTGCCTCCCATCGGCTCCCGGGGCTCCCAGTGGCGGGTGAGGGCGATCACCTCGTCACGACAGTCGGCGCAGACGAACGCCGGATCGGGCAGTGCCGCGTCCGGGTCAGCCCGGTGGCGACACCGAACCTGACCGTGGCGACGCCCCGACGACGGGCGGAAGTGGCCCCCGCAGACGTGACAGCGCCTGATGGGGGACATGCTCACAGGTCGCGTCGTGGCGAGTATAACCGTTTCCCGAATCGTCGGACGGGCGTCGGACGGTGGGGGGCCGATAGCGGCGTCGAGAGGCGGGAGCAAACGTGAAGTGACCGGCCAGTTTCGGGAGAGACGAATGACCGATAGTGCCACTGAGTTCACGCCGGAGGCGGCGGTCGATCATCTCCGTCGGCAAGGGGTCGTCCCCACCGACGCCGCGGCGACCTCCCGGTCGCTCGGCGGCGGCGTCTCGAATCACGTCTACCGGATCACGTGGGACGACGACTGCGCCGTCGTCAAACGACCCCTCCCGAACCTCGCCGTCGAGGACGACTGGCCGGCGAGTGTCGACCGCGTGCACAACGAGGCGGAGGCCATCCGCACCTACGCGTCGGTGCTCGCGGACGCGGATATCGACGTGCGCGTCCCCCGCGTCAGGAGCGAGATGTCCGACCCCGACCACGTCGTCGCCATCGAGTGTGCGCCCGAAGGGGCGGGGATGTGGAAGACGGAGTTGCTGGACGGGCAGGTCGACGCCGGCGTCGCGGCCGCCGTCGGCGAAGTTCTCGGCGCCGTCCACGCCGCCACGGCGACCGACCCCGACGTACGGACGGCCTTCGACAGCAAGCGTCCGTTCGACCAGTTGCGTGTCGACCCCTATCACCGTACGACTGCGGAGCGTCACCCCGACGTGGCCGACGCCATCCACGACGAAATCGACCGCCTCATGGACACCTCGCGAACGCTCGTCCACGGCGACTACAGCCCGAAGAACGTCCTCGTCGACCGGTCGACGGGAACCGTCCCCTGGATTCTCGACTTCGAGGTGGCCCACTGGGGTGACCCCGCCTTCGACACCGCGTTCATGCTCAACCACCTCTACATCAAGTCCATCTACAACCACGCCCAGTACGCGGCCTACGCCGACGCCGCCGAGCGGTTCTGGGACGCGTACGACCGCACGGTCGACTGGGACATCGAGAGCGAGACGGTGGCCGAACTCTCCGTGTTGATGCTCGCGCGCGTCGACGGCAAGTCGCCCGTCGAGTACGTCGACCGCGAGGCCGTCGCGGATGCCCTCCGCCGCGTGGCGAAACGGACGCTCCGGGGTGACGCCGACACCCTCGACGAGTTCGCCGCCCTGACTCGCGAGGAGGCGGAGGCACTATGACCGACATCGAGGCGGTCGACGCCTGGGAAGTGCTGGACTCCCGGGGCGACCCCACCGTCCGTGTCCGGGTCGACACCGCCGACGGGAGCGGCCAGTTCACCGTCCCGGCGGGGGCCAGCACCGGCGCCCACGAGGCGGTCGAACGCCGTGACGGCGGCGACCGCTACGGCGGGCGCGGCGTGCGCGAGGCGGTCGCCGCGGTGACCGACGAACTCGCGCCGGTCATCGAGGGGCGTCCCGTGACCGACCAGCGTGGTGTCGACGAGGCGCTCGTCGACTGTGACGGCACCGACGCCCTGTCGCGTCTCGGCGCCAACGCCGTCCTCGGCGTCTCGGGTGCGGTGGCACACGCCGCGGCCGCGGCGACCGACCGCCCTCTCTACGCGTCGCTCGCGCCCGACGCCGGCCCTGGTGACCTCCCCAGTCCCATGGTCAACGTGCTGAGCGGCGGCCTCCACGCGGCGGCCGACCTGCCGATCCAGGACGTCCTCGTGGTGCCGACGGGCGCGGAGACGTACCCCGAGGCGCTAGAGATGGCGTGGGACGTGCGGACGGCGGCGGGCGAGCGGATCGGCGGGGAACGGCGTTCGCCGGAAACCCGGACGGAGTCCGGTGGGGGCGAACACCCGCCGCCGGTCGCCGACGAGGGCGGGTTCGTCCCGCCGGTCGCCGACGCGGACGCCGCCTTCGAGATACTGACCGCCGCCGTCCGCGACGCCGGCTACGCCCCGGGCGACGAGGTGGCATTCGCCGTCGACGTGGCGGCGACCCACTTCTACGACCCCGACCGCGAGCGGTACGCTCTCGGCGACGAGTCGCTGGATCGCGCGGCGATGGTCGACCGCGTGGCGGCGTGGGTCGACACCTACCCCGTCCGTTCCGTGGAAGACCCCCTCGCCGAGGACGACTGGGACGGGTGGACGCGACTGGCCGACCGGATCGGTGACCGCGTCCAGTTGCTCGGCGACGACCTCCTGGCGACGAACGCCGACCGCCTGGAACGCGCCGTCGACATCGGCGCCGCCAACGCCGCCCTCATCAAGCCCAATCAGGCGGGGACGATCACCCGGACGCGGCGCGTTCTCGAACGGGCACAGGACGCAGGGTGGGCGCCCGTCGTCTCCGCACGCTCGGGTGAAACCTGTGATACCACTATCGCCGACCTCGCAGTCGGCCTCGACGCCGGACAGATCAAAATCGGCTCGCTCGCCCGGTCGGAACGCCTCGCCAAGTACAATCGCCTGCTCGGGATCGACCGCACGTACGACGGCGGCTTCGCGGGTGCCGACGCACTCGCGCCGCTGTCCTGATCCCCACCCGCGACGGCTTCCGCGTGCGTCACGACTCGGCGCCCCGGTGGACGCCGCGCGAACGGCGGAGGCACCCCAACGCCGATTCGTGACGCACCGTCCGGCCGTCGAGGCGGCGCGTCGGGCCGCTCCCCCCGGGCACCGTTGTGGCGCCCGCTCTCGACCACTCCCCGCGGGTAATTGGATATTTCGCCGTTACTCACGTTACGACCGTTACTTAGATGCCCGATCCGGGCGACGCCGGAGACATGAATGTCGCGGAACGCGTCCACGTGATGCCTCTCGGGTTCGAACACGACCGGATCGTGGAACCCGCGAAGGAGTACCGCGCCGACCGGGTGATCCTGCTGGACTGGATCGCCGACGACATCGAGCGACCGGCCTATCACGACGACGTGTTGGCGGATCTCGACGCGGCGGGCATCACGACCGAGGTGCGCGAGTGCGACCTGTTCGATCTCTACGACTCCATCGCCGTCATCGCCGAAATCGCGACGGCGGAGGCGACGCCGACCGACGAGACTGATCTCGCCAACGAGGTGTACGTGAACCTCGCGACGGGGAGCAAGATCACTGCCATCGGCGGCATGATCGCGTGTATGGTCACGGGTGACGCCCGCCCGTACTACGTCCGGGCCGAGCGATACGCGTCCGGGACGGCGCCGGTCGGCTACGGGATGGAACTCGCCATCGACCTCCCGGCGTATCCGATGGAGCGTCCCGACCGCCAGCAGATCGCGGTGCTCGACCACCTGGCCGACGCGGGATCGTGTTCGAAAGCCGCGCTGATCCGGTTCGGCGCCGACCACGACTTACCGTTCATCCGGGACTGCGACCGCCCGTTCGACGCATCGGGCAAGCCAACCAAGCAGTCCTACGCGCGCCTCCGCCGACACGTCGTCGAACCGCTCGACGAACACGGGTTCGTTACCGTCGAGTCGGTGGGGACGACCCGGCGCGTGTCGGTGACCGAGGCCGGTCGGAACGCCCGCACGGCGTTCGGGTTCGTCCTCGACGACTGATCCGGCCTCGCCCGCTCACCCGTCGAGGTCGTCGAGCACGGCATCGAGTCGGTCGTCGTCGTCGCCGAACGCCTCGATCAGCGCCGACGCGTCGATGGCGGGTTCGTAGCGGGGCCGTCCCTTGCCGACGGGGGAGTGGTTCGTGCTGTCGGTCGTCTCGACGAGGCCGTCGGCTTCGAGGTCGTTGAGCGCGCGCGTGGCCTCCGCCTCGGAGACGGAACCGACCACGTCTGCGTCGACGGCGTCGGTCTGTTGGGAACAGGTGCGCGCGATTTCGCCAGCGTGAACGGGCGTCTCATCCGCAGCCGCCAACTGGGACAGGCCGATCAGGACGAGTCGCTGAATGAGCGTCGTCGAGCCGAGGGAGTCGTCGGTCATACTTCCCTCTCCACGTCCCACCGTCAAAATCGTGACCCTTCTGGCGTCGCCTCCCACGTGCCGACGAGTCGGCCGCCCGCCGCGTCGTCGGGGTCGATGGCGACCTGTCAGCCGTGTCTCCGCCCGAGCGTCCACACGCGGAGGACGGTGCCGGACGCGGCCGATTGCGCCGGAACGGACGAGTGCGGCCGACGGGAGACGCGTACGCGGTATCGCGACCGACTCGCCACGCGTAGCGACCGGGCGATAACCGATGCTTCGGTCGTCGTGGCATGTGTCGTTCCGTCACGGAAGCCTTATCCGTCGAGGGGGCCTCCGTACGATTGCAATGGCAACTGGTACGGTCGATTTCTTCAACGACACTGGCGGTTACGGTTTCATCGAGACTGAGGATGCGGACGACGACGTGTTCTTCCACATGGAGGACGTGGGCGGCCCGGATCTCGAAGAGGGACAGGAGCTAGAATTTGAAATCGAGGACTCTCCCAAGGGTCCCCGCGCGACTAACGTCGTTCGCCTGTAAGGCGGTTCGCCGCTTCGGCAACGACGGTTCATTTTTGCTGACTCACACTCGGTAGCGACAGCCGTCCGTTCTCATCGCTGAGAACCCAAACCACATCTTCAAATCCTCCGGTTACGACACCCTCGTTGAGGCGCACTGTCACGATGTCCCCAGCCGCCCGATTCGCACTCGCCGTGCTCGTCGTGGTCGCCGGTGTCGCCGGTCTCGGCCTCGGCCCTCGCGGAGAAGTCGCCGGGGCGTCGCCGCCCGCGATCACGGTCACGGTCGACGGTACCGCTGTGGCCGACGGCAACACCACACAGACCGAGTCGGATCCGACTGTCGGCGTCAACGTGACCGCCGACCAGCCGATCCGCGTCGTCTCCGTCCGCGTCGACGGGACGACTCGTCGCCGGTACACGCCGAACGCCACGGCGCTTGACCGGTCGTTCACTCTCCAACTCGACAGCGGCGACCACACCCTGGACGTCGTGGTGAAAGCCGGCAGCGTCACCACCCACTCCGTGACGGTGACGAAAGACGCCGAACGGCCGTACGTCCGGTACACGTCGCCGTTCGAGACCGACCGCTACGCGCCGCCGCCCGAGCGGGTAACGGTGAACGCCACCAGCGTCGTTCTCGGCGGCGAGTTCACCGACGTGACCGGCGTCACGCACCTCCGCATCCTCCGTGAGACCGAGTACGAGGTCGGATCGGTCGCGAGGACGGATCGGGCGGTGTACACCGCGGACGACCTCAACGGCACGTTCAGACAGCCGTTGTTCCTGGGTGTCGGCCGGAACAACGTCACGGCGCGGTACTACGACCGGGTCGGACACACCCGGAAACACCAGTTCCGGATCGTCGTCGAGGACTCCGCGCCGCCGACGCTGTCGAACCTCTCGGCGGTTCGGCTGTCGCCGTCGACGCTCCGGATTCGGGGGGACGCGGTCGACAACGGTCAAATCCGGAGCATCTCGGTCAGTCCGAAAGCCGACTCCGGCACGGCGTATCTGGTCGATCCGGGCCTCGGCGAACCGAACCCCGCGCGCCAGCGGATGACGTTCGGGACGAACGTCACGCTCTACCCCGGCGCCACCGCCGTCGTTCTCAATGCGACGGACACGGCCGGCAACTCCATCGAGCGCACCGTAACCGTCCGGCGGAACGTCGTTCCAGAACTCGTCCTCGCCCGCGGCGGGACGCGGTTCGCCAACCGAAGCACGGTCGTCGCCCGCGGCCGGGCCACGGACGGCGAAATCGTCGCGGCAAGTGTCGAGACGGTCGATCCGTCGACGGGAGAGGTGATCGACATCGCGTCGCTCCACGACGGCGGCATCGTGACCGACCTCACGTTCGAGCGCCGTCTCGACGCCCCCGAGGGGCGGCACGTGACGGTTCGTCTGCGCGTCATCGACTCGTCGGGCACCGAACACGTCGCCACGCTCGACCGGACGTGGACGGCCGAGACGCCGACGGCGACGGCGACGGCGACGCCAGTCACCCCGACGGCGACGGCGACGCCAGTCACCCCGACGGCGACGCCCGCCACGCCGACGCCCGCGCCCACCGACGCCGGATTCACCCTCCCGTTGCTGGGCGTGACCGTTCCGGTGCCCGCGGTTCTCGGCGCGTCGGTCACCCTGCCAGTGCCCGTCGTCGGGCCGTTCGACCTGCCGATAGCCCCGGTCGTCGCCCTCCTCGTCCTCGGACTCGGACTTGGTGTCGTCGGGCGGGTTCGCTGACTGTCGTCCGGTCTGCCACAGCCGTTAATGCCCGTCGGGCAGTACAGTGTCGAGGGGTGATGGTATTCCGCCCGATGGTCTCCCAGCGAGTACGCTCCATCTGACTACCGCCGAGACGTCGGTGTGCGCACAGACGTGTGCGCACGTCGCCGACGCGGCCGGCGACGACGGACTGATCGACGGAGTGGACGTGATCGTCGTCGCGCTTGCGGGATCACCGACTCGCTGGCTCGACCGGTGGTCGGAGACGGTCGACACCCACCGGGCGACGTTCGTGGTCGACGAGTCCGTCGACTGGATCGCTGGATACCCGCAGGAACGGCTCCAATCGGCGTCACCGACCGACACCGACGTGCAGGTCGACGCCGTCGCGTCGCCGGGGAACCTCACCGATATCGGCGTCACGCTGACCACGCTGCTCGAGGATCACGCGGAACGCGACCGCCCGACAGTCCTCTGTTTCCAGTCCGTGACGGTGCTCCTCCAGTACTCGTCGCTCGACGAAGTGTACCGGTTTCTGCACACGCTCGTCGGCCACGTCGACGGATTCGGCGCCACGAGTCACTTCCACCTCCATGCCGACGCCCACGAGGAGGAGACGGTCGCCACCCTGCGTCCCGTTTTCGACCGGGTGCGGAGCGACCCCTGAGCGGTCGCTCAGCCGAGTGCCGTGTAGCCGAAATACAGGCCGGCGAGGACGAGGCCGACGCCGAGTCCCTGCACCAGTCGCCGCCAGCGGTCGGGTGTCGCGTCGGTGCCGTACTCGCCGCTCCGGCCGGTTGGACGCCGGCCGGCCGTCTGACTCCGGACGACGGCGTCGGGAGCGAACAGGCAGATGGCTCCGAGCAGTAGTCCCAGTACTGCGGCCAGCAACGTCCGGGCGTCGACCATCCTACCCCCGGAGGCGTTCGATCCGCTTCTCTATCGGCGGGTGGGTAGCGACCAGGCGGGCGAGGCCGCGTTCCTCGCCGAAGATACAGAGCGCGTTCACCTGGGCGTCCACCTCGGTGTCCCGACTCCGCTCGGCGCCGCGGCTGATCTTCTCCAGGGCACGCGCAAGCGGTTCGCCGCTACCGATTTCACGGGCGGCGTCACTGTCGGCGACGTATTCGCGGTACCGCGAGATGGCGAAGACGAAGAGCATCACCAGCATCTGCGTGATCTGGCCGACGACGATGGCGAGGAAGAAATCCGCGATGTCGTTGTCGCCGGTCAGGAGGACGGCCCACTGGGCGACGATGGCGACGATGGAGGCGACGCCCTGTCCCAGCACCATCATCACCACGTCGCGGTTGCGGATGTGGGCGAGTTCGTGGGCCAACACCCCTTCGAGTTCGTCGGGTTCGAGTGCCCGCAGGAGTTCCCGGCTCACGACGACCGTCCCCGCGCCTTTCCGACCGACGGCGAAGGCGTTGGGGACGCCCATGCTGGCGATCATGAGCCGCGGTTTGTCGATGCCCATATCGCGGGAGAGCGATTCGACGCGCCGGTGGATCTCGGGATACTGATTCTCGGGCAGGTCGTCGGCGCCGACGCTCCGGAGTGCCATCCACTTGCCGACCTTGTACTGGACGCCGACGAAGGCGACGCTCCCGACGAGCACCAGCGGCAGGACGCCCTCGCCAAACATCCCCATCACGACGACGGCGGCGATCGCGTAGAATCCGAAGAGGATCGATCCCACGACCGCCATCCTGGCTTTCAGTCCGACGTGGCGCATATGGACAACTCCGGCGCCGAGCCACTAAGTCTCGGCGGTTCGGGCCGTGGAAACCCCTCCGCTACCTGGTGAATGTCTGACGTACCTTTATACGTCCGGGGGCGCCTGATACGGACATGAGCAACAGGGTGGAGGAGCTCGAATCTCAGGTCGCGGAACTGCAGGCCGCCGTCGACGGCCTCACCGAGGAACTCGTCGAGACGCGGGAACGTCTCCGACAGCTCGAAGACGTCGACAACACGCGGACGCCGGAGCGTCGCGAGACCGAGTCCGTCCACACCGAGGTCGAATACGCCGACGACCCCGATCCCGAGTCGGACGCCGCTCCCGACGCCGCCCCCGACGCCGACACGGAGGCCGACACGGAGGCCGACTCTGAGGCCGAGGCGGAAGACGACGACGGCTCCGATTCGGACGGGAACGACATCATCGTCGCCTGATCGGGGCCGAGCCCCATGCACATCACCGAGCTCGTACTCGACGACTTCAAGAGCTTCGGCCGGAAGACGCGCATCCCGTTCTACGAGGACTTCACGGTCATCACCGGCCCGAACGGCTCCGGCAAGAGCAACATTATCGACGGCGTGCTCTTCGCCCTGGGCCTGGCTCGCACCCGCGGGATCCGCGCCGAGAAACTCACCGACCTCATCTACAACCCCGGCCACGAGGACGATCCGGAGCGGTCGGGACCGCGTGAGGCCAGCGTGACGGTCGTCCTCGACAACAGCGACGGCACCCTCGACCGCTCGCAGGTGGTCAACGCCGCCGGCACCGAGGACGTGGGCGACGTAGACGAAATCGCTGTCAAGCGCCGCGTCAAGGAGACCGAGGACAACTACTACTCCTACTACTACCTCAACGGGCGCTCGGTCAACCTCTCGGACATCCGCGACCTGTTGGCGCAGGCGGGGGTGACACCCGAAGGATACAACGTCGTCATGCAGGGCGACGTAACCGAGATCATCAACATGTCGGCGGGCCAGCGCCGCGGCATCATCGACGAAATCGCCGGCGTCGCCGAGTTCGACGCCAAGAAGGAGGACGCCTTCGAGGAACTGGACGTCGTCGAGGAGCGTATCGACGAGGCCGACCTCCGGATCGAGGAGAAGGAGACCCGCCTCGACCAGTTAGCAGACGAACGCGAGACGGCGCTGGAGTACCAGTCGCTCCGCGAGGACAAATCGGAGTACGAGAGCTACCTGAAAGCGGCCGAACTGGAGGACAAGCGGGCGGCCCTGGAACGCACGGAGAAGCGCATCGAGGCCAAAGAGCAGGAACTCGCCGACCGCCAGTCGACGCTCGACGACCGGGAGGCCACCGTCGAGCGACTGGAGGACGAACTCGCCGACCTCACACGCGAAATCGAGCGCAAGGGCGAGGACGAACAGCTCCGCATCAAGGGCGAAGTCGAGGAGATCAAGGGGGAGATCGGTCGCCTCGAAGCCACCATCGAGAGCCAGGAGGAGCACATCGAGTCGGCCGAACAGGAGCGCCGGGAGGCGTTCGTCACCCTCGACCGCAAGACCGAGAAACTCGACGACCTGGAAGACGAGATCCGGTCGATCAAAGTCGAGAAGGCGTCGGTCAAAAGCGACATCGAGTCGAAAGCGGCGGAACTCGACGCCGTCGAAGCGGAGATCGACGGCGTCGATACGGCCTTCGACGAACTCAAAGACGAACTCGCGGAGCGCAAGGCGGAGCTAGAGGAGCGCAAGACCGAGCGCAACGACGCCCAACGGGAGAAGGATCGACTGCTCGACGAGGCCCGGCGGCGATCCAACCGGATCAGCGAGGCACAGGCGGAGTTGGAGGCGGCCCACGAACGGGTGCCGGAACTCAAAGCCGAGCTGTCGGATCTGCACGGCGAACTCGACCGGGCGGAGAAAAATCGCGAGAAAATCGAGTCGGCTATCGAGGAGTTGCGCGCCGAGAAGGCCGACCTGCAGGACGACCTCGACGGCATCGAGGACGACCTCCGGTCGAAACAGAACGAGTACGCCGAACTCGAAGCACGGGCGAGTCGCGACGGTGACGACTCCTGGCCGCGGTCGGTCACCACCGTCCTCAACGGCGGTATCGACGGCGTTCACGGTGCAGTCGGGCAGTTGGGGAGCGTCGACGCCGAGTACGCCACCGCCTGTGAGACGGCGGCCGGCGGCCGCCTGGCGAACGTCGTCGTCGACGACGACGGCGTCGGCGCCACCTGTATCGACTACCTCAAATCGCGGTCGGCGGGGCGGGCGACCTTCCTCCCCCTCACCGAGATGGATCGTCGGGGCCTGCCCTCGAAGCCGACACATCCGGGCGTCGTCGACTTCGCGCGCAACCTCGTCGACTACGAGGATCGCTACAGCGGCGTCTTCTCGTACGTCCTCGGGTCGACGCTCGTCGTCGAGGACATGGACGCCGCTCGCGACCTGATGGGCGGCTACCGCCTCGTGACCCTCGACGGCGACCTGGTCGAGAAAAGCGGCGCGATGACCGGCGGGTCGGGTGGCGGCTCCCGCTACTCGTTCACCAAGAGCGGGAAGGGAAAGCTCGAACGCCTGGCCGAGGACATCGAGGAGCTAGAGGACGACCGCCGCGCGGTTCGCGAGGCGATCCGGGACGTGGAGTCCCGACTGGACGACGCCCGCGACCGCAAGGCCGACGCCGCGGATCGCGTCCGTGAGGTCGAACGCGAGATCGAAGACGTGGAGGACGACCTCGCCGAGACGGAGGCGGAGATCGACGATCTGGAGGCCGAACTCGACGACCTCCGGGCGGAGCGCGACGAGGTCGACGCCGAGATGAACGACCTCGAAGACCGGATCACGGAACTCGACGCCGAAATCGAGGCCATCGAGGCCGACATCGAGGAGTTAGAGGCGGAACTCGCGGACTCCCGGGTGCCGGAACTCACCGAGCGCAAAGAGGAAATCGAGGCGGACATCGCGGAGTTGGAAGACCGGATGGCCGACCTCGACGCCAGCCTCAACGAGACCCAGTTGGAAGCGGAGTACACGGAGGAGGCTATCGACGACCTGGAGTCGACGGTCGAAGCGGCACAGAACCGCAAAGCCGAAGCCGAAGCGCGGATCGAAGAGGTGGAAGCCGAAATCGAGGCTCACGAGGAGACCCTCGACGAGAAGCGCGCAGCCATCGAGGATCTGGAGGACGAACTCGCCGACCTCAAGGCCGAGCGCCGCGACCTGCAGGCCGACCTCCGGGAGGCGAAAGAGAAGCGCGACGCCGCCCGCGAGCGGGTGACCGAGGTGGAGTCGGCGCTCGCTGATCTGGAAGACGAGGCCGAGCGCCTGTCGTGGGAGATCGACGAACTCGAAGACCAGGTGGGGACGTACGACCCCGAGGAGATCCCCGACCACGACGAAGTGGAGGAGAACATCGAGCGCCTCGAAGCGGAGATGGCAGCCCTCGAACCGGTGAACATGCTCGCTATCGACGAGTACGACGAGGTGGAGGCAGCCCTGGAGGATCTGCAGGAGCGCCGGGACACGCTCGTCTCCGAACGCGACGCCATCCAGGAACGCATCGAGGGGTACGAAGCGCGGAAAAAGGAGACGTTCATGGAGGCGTTCGACGCCATCGACGCCCACTTCCGGGACATCTTCGAACGGCTCTCGTCGGGGTCGGGCGAACTCCATCTGGAGAACGAAACGGATCCGTTCGAGGGCGGCCTGACGATGAAGGCCCAGCCGGGCGATAAGCCGATTCAGCGGCTGGACGCGATGAGCGGCGGTGAGAAGTCGCTGACCGCGCTCGCCTTCATCTTCGCCATCCAGCGGCACAACCCCGCCCCCTTCTACGCCCTCGACGAGGTGGACGCCTTTCTCGACGCCGCCAACGCCGAGCGCGTGGGCGAGATGGTGGACGACCTGGCGGGTGAGGCACAGTTCGTCGTCGTCTCCCACCGCTCGGCGCTGCTGGATCGCTCCGAACGCGCCATCGGCGTCACCATGCAGGGCGACAACGTGAGCGCCGTGACGGGTATTCGCCTCGACGACGCGGGCACGGAGGTAGCGGCGGATGACTGAGTACGTCCCCGACGACGTGGCCCTGCCGGGGACGGACGACGACGAGGTCGAACCCGTCGAACTCCTGGTGCAGTTGGCCGAAGACGGCGAAATCGACCCCTGGGACATCGACATCGTCGACGTGACCGACGCCTTCCTCGACCGCCTGGACGAGACGGATCTCCGTACGTCTGGGCGGGCGCTGTTCTACGCGAGCGTCCTCCTGCGGATGAAAAGCGACGCGCTCCTCGACGACGACCCGGACGAACCGGAGCCGGAACCGTGGGAGGTGGCGATGGAGGGCGGTGATCCGGCGGCGATGAACGGTCACGATCCCATCGACGCCCTGGACGAGGAACTCGACCGTCGCCTGGAGCGCAAGCACGCCCGTGGGTCGCCGGAGACACTTGACGAACTCGTGCGCGAACTCCGCGATGCGGAGCGCGATTCGTGGTGGAAGGAGTCACGGTCGTACGACACCTCGGAGTCGCCGCGGGGCTACGACCGCGGCACCCAGACCCTCGACTACCACGCGGCGGACGACCTTCGGGAGGGCGGCGAACCAACGGAGGACGACGTGACCGGCACCACCCACACCGAGGACATCGAGACGACCATCGAGGCGGTTCGCGAGGCGGTGTGTCCCCACTACGACGCCGGTCGAGCGGAGGTGCTGTTCGCGGAGGTGCGCGAGGCGGGCGGCGCCCCGGTCGACACGTTCCTCGCCCTGCTCTTTCTGGCCCACCGCGGCGAGATCCGACTCCGACAGGACGACCTCTTCGGTGACCTGTGGATTCGTGATCCGTCGGCACCGAGGGTCGGCGAAGAAGCCGTCGCGGACTGAGACCGACGGGTTCGAGGCGTTGGGCGA
>JBDGTP010000070.1:0-9186 GCA_042216725.1 Haloplanus sp. | reverse complement strand
GGCGAAGAAGCCGTCGCGGACTGAGACCGACGGGTTCGAGGCGTTGGGCGAGGAACCCGTCGCGGGCTGAGACCGACTATCGTCGTTACTCCCGCGTGGGGACGTTGTCGGTGACGACGAGGACGAGGACGAGACCCAGCACCGCCAGTAGAATCACGGCGACGCGGATGTCGAGCAAGAGGTTGGCGGCGGCGACGAGACCGGTTTCGTGCGCGATTTCGATGGTTTCGCGCTTGGCGACCGAGTAGGGGGGGATGTGTACCGCCGTCAGCACCGCGACGACGAGAACGAGCAGATAGTCCAGACCGTCTCTTTCGCGCATTCGTCCCTTCTGCGTCGCGCGGTGGCTTAAACGCCGCGGCCCGATTATCAACCGAGCAGTCCGGCTTCGAGCGCCGCGATCAGGAGCGTCAGCGCCGGCACGCTCAGGATAGTGGTGACGAGGACGGTCGTGCTGACGTATTCGGCGACCGAGAGGCCGTCGTCCGGGGATTCGCCGCCGAACTCGACGACGAGCAAGAGCGGGGTGATGGCGGCCGGCGTCGCACATTCGAGGACGAACGTGCGCGCGACAGTCGGGTTCTGGAAGCCGACGAGGAGGGCGATGCCGATGCCGACGGCGGGGGCGACGACCATCTTCAGCACCGTCGCGGTGCCGACTCGGGAGAGCGCGGCGCCGTAGTCGGTGTCGGCGAGTTGGATGCCGAGGATCAGAAGCATCAGTGGAATCGAGGCGTTGCCGACGAGTGCCAGGGTGCGCATCGCGGTGCCCTCGGTGGGCGGGACGACACCCAGCCAGCGGACGACGAAAGCAGCGGCGACGGCGTACACGAGCGGGATTTTGAGCACGCGCTTCATCCCACCGAGGCCCCGCGTGCCGCCGCCGCGCCCCGCGATGTAGACGCCGATGGTGTAGAGGAGAATCGCCTGCACGGTCAGGTAGACGACGGCGGTGCTTCGGCCGTCGGCGCCGAAGGCGAACTCCGAGAGCGGGATGCCGTAGTTTCCGGAGTTGGGGAAGGCGCTCACGAGAACGAGCGCGCTCAGGATGGGTTCGCGCTCGCCGGTGAGTCGGCCGACCACTCCCGCGACGACGATCATCGTGACCATGTACGTCGCGGTGGCGGCGCCGATCCGGACGAGCGTCGATTCGGCGAGCGTCGCGGTGGCGATGCTGTGGAAGATGAGCGACGGGACGAGGACGTACACCGTGACGGTGTTCAGCGGGTTGATGTCGAGTTCCCGACGGCGCCCGAGGACGAATCCCACGCCCGCGAGCGTGATGATGGGCAGGATCGCCGTCGCGAAGATGGACAGCAACGAGGTCACGCGGCGTCCCCCCTCCCAGCCGGACGGCGCGCTCGGCGTCGGCGCGTCGTCGCTGCGGTGATTCGGCGCACGTTAGGCGAGTCGCCAGGTGTCGACGCCGGTCGGTTCGACGACTTCGCGGCGCTCCATCTCGGTCAGCACTTCGTCGAGGCGGTCGGGCTGGGCGATCTCCATCTCGATGCGCTGCACGTCGTGATACGTCGCGAGGTAGCGACGGATGTCCTCGCGGGTGAACGCCTCGTCGTCGGCGCGATCCATGACGCCTGCGATCAGATCGATCATGTCCTCGATGAAGTTCCAGGGATAGACGATCCACGCCCACTCGTCCAGCCGTTCACCGACGAAGTCGGGTTCGAACTCGCTGGTGTGGAGGAGTTGCAGTGTCGCCGTCCGCACCGTGCCGGGGTTCCGGCCGGTGACGTAGTCGTGAGCGTGTTTCAGCGATTCGCCGGTGTCGGCGATGTCGTCGACGATCAGCACGTCCTTGTCCTCGACGCTGCCCTCGGGCATCGGATACCGCACCTCGGGATCGGCGCCCTTCGCGGCCGTGCCCACGTAGTGTTCCATCTTGAGGCTGGTGAGGTCGTCGAGGCCGAGGAAATCACAGCAACACCGGCCCGCGAACCACCCGCCACGAGCGAGGGCGACGATCACGTCGGGATCGAACTCCGCCGCTCGCACCTCGTCGGCCACGTCCCGGCAGAGTCCGTAGATGTACTCCCAGTTGGTGACCGTACAGGTGAAGTCGTCCGGGCGGTCGCTCATGGCCGCGACTCCAACGCCCGACGGGTAAGGGTTTACGGGTTCGGTCGCGCCGTTCGACCCCTAACGTCTTGTCGCCCGCCGCCCAGGTCGGGGGCATGGACACGCGCCGGACACTCTTGATCGACGCGTTCGCGGACGAACCCCTCGCCGGCAACGCGGCGGGAGTCGTCCCCGACGCGGCGGGACTCGACGCCACACAGATGGCGGCCATCGCTCGCGAACTATCGGCCAGCGAGACGGCCTTCCTCACCGACGACGCCGACGACGATGTCGACCGTCGGATTCGGTATTTCACGCCGTCACAGGAGGTGGATCTCTGTGGCCACGCCACGGTCGCCAGCCTCGTCCACCTCCACGACGAGGGCGTCCTCGACGCGGGTGCAGGGCGCCTTCGGACGAACGTGGGCGTCCTCGACGTCGAGGTGACCGAGGAGGGCGTCGCGTGGATGGAACAGGACGACCCGGCCGTGGAGGTGGTCGACCTCGACTACGAGCGGGCGGGCGAGGCACTCGGCATCGACCCTGCGGCCCTGCGGGACGTGGGTGCGGATCTTCCTGCCGCCGTCGCGACGACGGGACTGCCCTTCCTGATCGTCCCGGTGAACTTTCTCGAACATCTCGGGCCTCTCGATTCGGATATGGACGCCATCGCGTCTCTCGCGGCCGATCACGGCGCGACCGGGGTGTACGCCTTCACGTTCGATACGCTCGACGCGGCGTCGACGCTCCACGCCCGGATGTTCGCGCCGGGCGCGGGCGTGCCGGAAGACCCCGTCACGGGCACCGCGAGCGGTGCGTGTGGGGCGTATCTCCGCGCGGTCGACGCCTTCGACGACTTGCCCGACGAACTGCGGTTCGAACAGGGCCACTTCATCGACCGACCCGGTATCGTGCGGGTGCGGGTCGGCGAGGAGGTGCGTGTCGGCGGGCGTGCGGTGACCGCACTCGACGGGACGTTGGCCGTTCCACCGGCTGAGGACGACGATATCGTCGAGGCCTGAAAACTGCCCAGAACGCCGCAAGTGTGGCCGTAGTTGCACGCTTCGAAACCTTCTTTATGCCGCTGGTGGGATTCGTGCGTACGAAATGGCTGTAGCTTGGCTGGAGGACGTACGGGCTACCGATCTGGGGACGGTCGGTGGCAAGGCAGCTTCGCTCGGCGAACTCACGGAGGCTGGACTCCCAGTTCCGCCGGGATTCGTCGTAACGGCCGGAACTTATCGCACCTTCATCGAGGAGGCGGAGATCGATGAGGAACTGTTCGCGGCTGTAGACGTAGATTCGGAGGATTCCGACGCGCTCGCTGAAGCCCACGAGCGCGCGCACGAACTCATCATCGAGACGGACGTTCCCGCATCGGTACGCGAGGAGATCCTGGATGCGTACCGGTCGATGGGCGACGGCGAGGCGTTCGTCGCCGTCCGGTCGTCCGCGACTGCCGAAGACCTCCCCGACGCCTCTTTCGCCGGCCAGCAGGAGACCTTCCTCAACGTCACGGAGGACGACCTCGTCGAACGGGTCAAGGAGTGCTGGGCGTCGCTGTTCTCGCAGCGAGCGATCTACTACCGCAACCAGAAGGGCTTCCCACACGACGAGGTCGACATCGCGGTGGTCGTCCAGCAGATGGTCGACGCCGAGAAAAGCGGCGTGATGTTCACGAGCCACCCCTCGACGGGCGATCCGCGCATCATCATCGAGGCCGCGTGGGGACTGGGCGAAGCCGTCGTCTCCGGCGCCGTGTCGCCGGACAACTACGTCGTCGACCGCACGACCACCGAGGTCGAGCAGGCGACCATCGCGACGAAGAAGGTGATGCACGTCAAAGACGAGGAGACGGGCAAAACGATCGAGTGCGACGTGCCCGAGGACAAGCGCGACGAGCGCGTCCTCACGCAGGCCGAAATCGACCGCCTGGTCGAACTCGGTGAAAAAGTCGAGGATCACTACGGCGAACCGCAGGACGTCGAGTGGGCCGTCGCCGGGGGTGAGGTGTATATGCTCCAGTCTCGGCCGATCACGACCATCGACGACGGCCAGTCGACGACCGACGAGACGGACGAGAGCGAGAGCAAATCCGGCGACGAACACCTGCTCTCCGGCCTCGGCGCGAGTCCGGGCACCGCCGCTGGCGCCGTCCGGATTGTCACGAAACTCGACCACCTCGATCAGGTGAGCGAGGGTGACGTGATCGTCACCGAGATGACGATGCCCGACATGGTGCCGGCGATGAAACGCGCGGCCGCAATCGTCACCGACGAGGGTGGGATGACCTCCCACGCGGCCATCGTCTCCCGCGAACTCGGTGTACCGGCGGTCGTCGGCACGGGTGCCGCCACCCGCACGCTCGAAAACGGACAGGAGGTCACCGTCGACGGCGAGATGGGGACAGTGCGCGAGGGCCGGGTCGTGCCCGCCGAGGAGCCGACCACGGCGGACGCCGGCGCCGTCGAGAGTGCGCCGGCCACGAAGCCCAAGCCGGTGACCGCCACCGAGGTGAAGGTGAACGTCTCCATCCCCGAGGCCGCGGAGCGAGCGGCCGCGACCGGCGCCGACGGCGTCGGCCTCCTGCGGATCGAACACCTCGTTCTCTCGCTGGGCAAGACGCCCGAACGCTACATCGAGGACGAGGGTTCCGAGGCCTACGTCGAAGAACTCATGGACGGCGTCCGGAAGGTTGCCGAGGAGTTCTACCCTCGTCCGGTGCGGGTGCGAACGCTCGACGCACCGACCGACGAGTTCCGGCAGTTGGAGGGCGGCGACGCGGAACCCGACGAGCACAACCCGATGCTCGGGTATCGTGGCATCCGGCGGAGTCTCGACCGCCCCGAGGTGTTCGAACACGAACTCGAGGCGTTCAAGCGCCTCTACGAGATGGGCTACGAGAACCTCGAGGTCATGTTCCCGCTGGTCACCGACGGCGACGACGTGGCCCGCGCCCGTGACCACATGCAGGCGGTCGGCATCGACCCCGAGAAGCGAGACTGGGGCGTGATGATCGAGACGCCCGCGAGCGCCATGGGCATCGAGGACATTCTCGACGAGGGCGTCGACTTCGTCTCCTTCGGGACGAACGACCTCACGCAGTACGTCCTGGCGGTCGACCGCAACAACGAACACGTCTCGGATCGGTTCGACGAACTCCACCCCGCGGTGCTCGACATCATGGGCGACACCATCGACGCGTGTCGTGCGGCCGGCGTCGACACGAGCATCTGCGGGCAGGCGGGATCGCATCCGAAGATGGTCGATTTCCTCGTCCGGAAGGGCATCACCTCGATCAGCGCCAACATCGACGCCGTCGGGGATGTCTTCGAAGCGGTCGACCGCGTCGAGGAACGCCTGATCCTCGATTCGGTGCGGTAGCCGATCCGGGAGCGGAACCGCTAAACGCCGCCGCCGATACCGTCTACCCATGCCGGCGGTTCCGCAGCCACAGGCGTTCGACCGCGTTCTCTCCAGTATGTGTACGCGCCCGCACCCGGTCGCGCGGGAAGCGGCCGAGCAGTTTCTCGCGACCAATCCCGGTGATCCCGACACGTACCGGACGGTCGCCGGTCTGGAAACCCAGGTGGTCGACCGGCTGGGCGAGATGACGGGGCTCGACGACCCTCACGGCTACGTCGCGAGCGGGGGTACCGAAGCCAACATCCAGGCGGTGCGGGCGGCACGCGACCGGGGCGACACCGACGATCCGAACGTCGTCGCGCCCGCGAGCGTCCACTTCAGTTTCCGGAAGGCGGCCGACGTCCTCGATGTCGACCTCCGCACCGTTCCCGTCGACGCCGACTACCGGGCCGACCCCGACGCGATGGGGGCGCGCGTCGATTCGGACACCGTCCTCGTCGTCGGCGTCGCCGGTACAACGGAGTACGGCCGGGTCGATCCGATCCCGGCGCTCGCGGAGGTGGCGGCCGACGCGGGCGCGTTCTGCCACGTCGACGCCGCATGGGGTGGGTTCGCGCTTCCGTTCACCGACCACGACTGGCATTTCGGACACGCGGGAGTCGACACGATGACCGTCGACCCGCACAAGCTCGGGCAAGCGGCCGTGCCGGCGGGTGGATTTCTCGCCCGCGACCCGGACACGATGGACGCGCTGGCGGTCGAGACGCCGTATCTGGAGTCCACGTCGCAGGCGACGCTCACGGGAACCCGAAGCGGTGCGGGCGTCGCCAGCGCGGCGGCGGCGTTCGACGAACTCTGGCCGGCGGGCTACCGCGACGCCTACGAGCGGCTCCAGGCCGACGCCGACTGGCTGGCGGCCGCCCTCGCCGACCGCGGCTTCGACGTGGTCGATCCCGTCCTGCCGCTGGTCGCCGTCGACCTTCCCGACCCCCTGTTCGACGCGCTGACCGACTGCGGGTGGCGTCTCGCCCGCACCGCCCGTGGCCAACTCCGGATCGTCTGTATGCCTCACGTCACTCGGGAGATCCTCGAACGGTTCCTCCGCGATCTCGACGACTGTCGCGACGGGGACGCCACTGCCTGACTGCAGTGTGATTCACCCGCCGCCGTCGGGAACCTGAAAGACTTACGTCCCGCCCCCCCGAGGGGGAGGTGTGGACGCGTTCGTCCCCATCCTCACGTCCGAACTCCTAGGGTTCGAGTGGCTGACTCGTCTCGTTCGTACGGCGACCGGATGGGGCGGGCTCGTCATCATCTTCGTCTACTCGTTTCTCATCGCCTTCGCCCTGCCCGGCGTCAGCGAAGTCGTCCTGTTGGCGCCGCTGAACCTTGGTCTGTCGACCGAACTGCGCCTCGCGCTCGTGATCCTGGTCTCGGCGACCGGCAAGGCCGTCGGGAGCGTCTTCGCGTTCCACATCGGCCAGGAGGCCAAGGAGGCGGGGCCGGTGATCAAGGCGCTTCGGCGCTCCCGGTTCGACGTGATCGAGTGGTCCGAGCGCCGCACCGTCGAGGTCGCACGCCGGTGGGGCTACGCCGGTCTCGCCCTCGCGCTCTCCGTTCCCTTCTTCCCCGACACGCTCTCCATCTACGCCTTCGCGGTGCTGGAGGAGGACTACGTCCGTTTTGCTGCTGCGACGTTCGCCGGGAGCATCGGTCGACTACTCGTCACGCTGGGGTTGAGTGCGGGCGTCGTGGCTATCATCTAACTACTGCAACGCCTCGGGCGGCCCGCCGGGAAGCCGATTCCGGCCGTGTCCCTCGGTGAAGTCGATGTCGGGGCCCGTCGGCACCAGCCGTTTCGGGTTCACGTCGCCGTGGCTCACGTAGTAGTGCCGGACGATGTGATCCATGTTGACAGTGCGCGCGATACCCGGCGTGGTGTAGAGATCCTTCGTGTACTCCCAGAGATGGTCGTACTCGTGGATCGCCCGCCGGTTGCACTTGAAGTGGGTGTGGTAGACGTGATCGAAGCGGACGAGCGTCGCGAACATGGCGAGGTCGGCCTCGGTGAGTCGGTCGCCCGCGAGGTATCGCCGGTCGGCGAGGCGGTCGTCGTAGCGGTCGAGTGCGTCGAACAGTTCCTCGACTGCGCGGTCGTAGGCCGCCTGTGACTCCGCGAAGCCGGCACGGTAGACGCCGTTGTTGATCGGGTCGTAGATGTCGTCGATCAGGCGGTCGACCTCGTCGCGGTAGTCCTCGGGGTAGAGGTCGACATCGCGGGCCGCCAGGTCGTGACAGGCCACGTCGAGAGTGCGCATGATCTCCTCGGACTCGTTGTTGACGATGGTTTCCCGTTCGCGATCCCAGAGGACGGGTACCGTCGGTCGTCCCGTGAACTCGGGGTCGGCGCGGACGTAGAGTTCCCGGAGGTAGTCGGCGCCGTAGAGCGGGTCGGGGTGGGCGTCCGAGAACTCCCATCCCTCGTCGTAACGCACGGGGTCGACCAGCGAGAGCGAGATGGCGTCGTCCAGTCCCTTCAGCGCGCGGGTCATGGCGGTGCGGTGCGCCCACGGGCACGCCCGCGAGATGTAGAGGTGGTAGCGGTCGGCCTCCACGGGGAACTCGTCCGTTCCGAGTCGGTTCCGGAACGTCGTTACCTCCCGCTGGAACTCGCCGCTCTCGTCGGTCTCCAGATGGGTCTCGGAAATCCACTCGCCGTCGACGAGTCGGCTCACGGGGCAGTCACCTCGATCATGTTCCAATCTCGGACGGAGGCGGCGAAAAGCCTTCGGCGCCCCGTCGCAAGCTATATTAACCACCCGATGATATTACTGGGTGGTATGTCTTCGTTCAGTGAATTCAGTCAGGTCGGCGAAGCGGACGTGACACGCGCAATCGGTCAGGAGTGGACTGAGGAGTTCATGGACTTCTCGGATTCGGACGTGCTCATCGTCGGCGGCGGCCCCTCGGGACTGATGGCGGCAAAAGAGCTCTCGGAACGGGGCGTGAAGACGATGGTCGTCGAGAAGAACAACTATCTCGGCGGGGGCTTCTGGCTCGGCGGCTTCCTCATGAACAAGGTGACGGTACGTGACCCCGCACAGGACGTGCTGGAAGACCTCGACGTGGACTACAAGCCCGCTCAGGACACGGAGGGGCTGTACGTCGCCAACGGGCCGGAGGCGTGTTCCGGGCTGATCAAGGCGGCGTGTGACGCCGGGGCGAAGATGCAGAACATGACGGAGTTCACGGACATCGTCATCCGCGAGGATCACCGCGTGGGCGGCATCGTGATGAACTGGACGCCGGTGCACGCGCTCCCCCGCGAGATCACCTGCGTCGACCCCATCGCCGTCGAGGCCGATCTGGTCATCGACGCGACGGGCCACGACGCCGTCGCCATCTCGAAACTCGACGAACGGGGCGTCCTTGACGCGCCGGGCATCCAGCACGCCAAGGAACACAACACGGGGATGGATCAGACGGGCGACGACTCCTATGGCGCCCCCGGTCACGACTCCCCGGGCCACGACTCGATGTGGGTGGGAGAGAGCGAGGACGCCGTCGTCGAACACACGGGTGTCGTCCACGACGGCCTGATCGCGACGGGCATGGCCGTCGCGACCACCTACGGCCTGCCGCGCATGGGGCCGACCTTCGGCGCGATGCTCGTTTCGGGGAAGCGCGCCGCTCAGGCCGCCATCGACGAACTCGGCGTCGACGCCGCCGACGTGGAACTCACGTCGC
>JBDGTP010000031.1:0-24791 GCA_042216725.1 Haloplanus sp. | reverse complement strand
GGGCGGCCATCTCCTCGGGGTAGAAGTCGCGGAACCCCTTGAGTCGGTCGTACATGTCGCGTCGTTGGCGAAGGGCGCGCTTGAAACCTGTCCTTCGTCGCTTTGGGTATCGGAAGATACTGCTCCCATACGGAGGCTCAGGCTATCGGCCGGTGAGGCCGGAACCATGTCCCTCGTCTCCGCGTTCACGTCGGCCATCCTGCCCATCGTTTCGGTCATGGGACTAGGCTACCTCCTCGCGTCGACGCTCGATGTCGAGGTCGACCCCTTGAATACGGTCGCGCTCTACCTGTTTCTGCCCGCGCTCATCTTCTACAGCATCGTCACCACGACGCTGAGCGGTGCGACCGTCGCCCGTATCTTCGCCGGCGTCGGCCTCTTCGTCGTCGCCATGATGGGCTTTTCCGAAGCCGCGGATCGACTGCTTGGCGTCCCCGAACCCTACCGGAGCGCCGATGTCCTGGCCGGGGCCCTCCCCAACGCCGGCTTCTACGGCATCCCCCTCGCCGAGTTCGCGTTCGGCGCCATCGGACGGACGACGGCGGTCATCTACATCACCGCCCAGGCGTTTCTCATGTACACGCTCGGCGTCTACGTCGCCTCCCGTGGCGGCGGCGAGGCGGGCATCGGCGCGATCAAGGAAATCTTCCGCCTGCCGCTCGTCTACGCCATCTTCGCGGCGGGCATCGTCCGCTATCTCGGTGCCGCGCCGCCGACCGACGGCACGTTCATGTCGACCACGCGTCTCGTCGGCGACGCCTCCATCCCCCTCATGCTCGTCATCGTCGGCATTCAGCTCTCCGGCCTGGAGTACGGCAACGTCCGCCGGGTGATCCGTCCGTCGATCATCAAACTCGTCGTCGCACCCCTGGCCGGCCTCGCCGTCGCCCTCGGTCTGGGCAAATTCGGCGACCCGAGCGTCGCCCGCGTGTTCGTCCTGCTGTGTGCGACCCCCGTCGCGCTCATCCCCCTCGCGCTCACCCTCTCGTACAGCGACGTGGCCGAGCGCGAGGGGCTGTCGGCCTCCGAGTATCTCACCATGACCATCTTCGTCACGACGCTCGCGAGCGTTCCCGTCCTGACCGTCCTGATCACCCTGCTTCGCAACGGCGCCGTGCTCTGATCGGTCGTCTCGCTGCCGACCGCTGCGGGCGGCGAACTCCGTGCCCGAACGAACGTTTTTCCTCACCGGGGCCGTCGTCTCCCGCGATGACATCGACCGTTCGCGGGACGATCCGAGGGATGGCACAGCGAGCCAATCCGGCGTTCGCGGTCGGTGCCGTCGCCGTTCCGGTGGCGGCGCTCTGCTACGCGCTTCTGTTCGCCCCCGTCGTCCATCACATCTACGTCCACGTGATGGCCGGCGTGCTGTGGACGGGGATCGATCTCTTCATGGCGCTCGTTCTCGGGCCGGTGCTCGGTGGCCTCCCCGTCGAGGAGCGAGCCAGCGTCTTCCAGCGGTTCACACCCAAGATGGCGTTCCTGATGCCGTCGCTCGCCCTCACCACCATCGGCGGCGGCGTCACGCTCGCGGAACGCATGGGCGTCTTCCCCCACTCCCAGCCGTGGATCGCCCTGTTGACGCTCGCGACGACCGTTCCCGCGCTTCTTTTCCTCGGCTGGCAGTTCGACGCCCTCGACGACCCGCGGTGGCTGGCCGCGTTCGCTCTCGCCCTCCTCGGCGGCGGCGCGTACCTCGCCACCACCGCCTCCGCGTTCGGCATGACCTCCACCACCATCTTCCTCGCCCTCGCCATCGTCACCGTCCTCGCGGTGCTCGGCTTCGGCGTCCTGCTCCCCGGCGAGGTGCGCATCTACCGTCAACTCGCCTCGGGCGATCCCGACCCCGACGTGATCAGCCGGATCGGAATGCGCAACGCCCGCCTGAGCGGCCTCCAGGGCCTCTTCCAGCTCGCGATCATCGTCGTGATGGTGTATCTCCGGTGGGGCGGGGTCTGAACGGGAAACGGTTTTATCGACCCGCGACCCGCCTTCGGGCATGTACGTTGACCTCGGCAACGCGCTCGATGCCCACCCTCGCCTGACGGAGGCGGCACTGGAGCGACTGGACGAGCGTGTCGCCGACGCCCACGAACGCATCGAACGCGGTCGCGACGCCGCCGCACACGGCTACGCGGCGCTGAACCTCCCCGGCACCGTCGACGCCGACGCCATCCGCGCCGCGGTCGACCGGTTCGACGACCCTGCAGCCGTTCTCACCGTCGGCATCGGCGGGAGCGCCCTCGGCGCCGCGACGCTCACCGACGCACTGGACACCGACCTCGACGCGTACGTCCTCGACAACGTCGACCCCGTCCGTGTCGAGGCGCTCCTCGACACCCTCCCCCTCGACGACACCGTCGTCCACGTCGTCTCCCGATCCGGGACGACTGCGGAGACGATGGCGAACTTCCTCGTCGTCCGTGAGGCGATGGAGCGGGCGGGCGTCGACTGGACGGATCGCACACTCGTCACGACGGGAGCCGAGGGCAACCTCCGGTCGCTGGCCGAGCGCCACGACCTGCCCGCACTCGACGTGCCCGACGGCGTCCCCGGGCGGTTCTCGGTGCTCTCGACCGTCGCGCTCCCCGTCGCCGCCCTCGCCGGCCACGACCTGGACGCCCTGCTCGCCGGGGCGCAGGCCGAGGCCGACCGACTCGCGGGGTCGCTGTTCGAGTCGTCGGCCTACGCCTACGGTGCGACCTGTTATGCGCTCGAACGCCGGGGCGCAGGCGTCAACGCGATGATGCCCTACGCCGAGTCGCTGTCGTCCTTCGCGGAGTGGTTCGCCCAGCTCTGGGCCGAGAGTCTGGGCAAGGACGCCGTCGGGCAGACGCCCGCCCGCGCGCTCGGTGCGACCGACCAGCACTCCCAGTTACAGCTCTACCGCGCCGGCCCGCGGGACAAACTGGTGACGCTCGTCCGACCGCGCGAACGCCCCGACGTGTCGATTCCGGAGGCAGACCTCGACGGCCTCGCCTACCTCGGCGGCGGGAGCCTCGGCCGCCTGCTCGACGCCGAGTTCGAGGCGACGGAAGCGAGCCTCGCCGCCGCCGACTGCCCGAACGTCCGGGTCGAAATCGACCGCATCGACGAACGCGGCGTGGGCGAACTCCTCTACGGCATGGAGGCGGCCTGTATCATGTACGGCGAACTCGCCGGCGTCGAGACGTTCACACAGCCCGCAGTCGAGTGGGGCAAGCGGGCCGCCCGTGGCTTGCTCGGCGGGGGCGACTTCGCGGAGGCCGAGGCGGTCGGCGAGAAACGGCATCTCGCCATCGACTGATACTTACTTCCGGGCCGACTGTCGTCGGTATGGTCAACGACCTCGTCGTCGTCGGAGCGATGCTCCACCTGCTCGGCGGGTTGGTGCTCGCGGCGCTCGTCCACCAGGACGCGTCGCTCCGTGGGAGCGACCGGCCGCTGGTGCTGGCCCTCGCTACACTTCTGCTCGGCATCGTCGGCGCCGTCGGCTACTATCTCCGGCGCGACCGGATCGGCTCCCTCCCGGCCGACACGACCCGGATGCGCGCCCCTCTCGGCGACCGGGTGTGGGATCTCCTTCGAAGCCTCCTCCTGATCGTCGGTGCCTTCCTCTGTGCGACTGCGGCCGTCGGCCTCGGGATCCAGGCCCTGGTTTCGGCCGACATCCTCACCCGTGGCAGCCTCGGCTACCGGGTCGTGGCCGCAGTGCTCCAGTTCGTCGGCTTCGGCATCGCCGTCGCCGGCTACCTCGCCATCACGCGCGACTGGGGACTCGTCCGGATACGCGTCCCGACGCTCCGTGAAGTCGCGCTGATCGGCCTCGGCGTTATCGCGTTGCTGATCGCCCAACTGGTCATCGCCCGCCTGCTGACGATCCTCGGCGTTCAGGTCGCCCAGAATCAGGTGGTCGTCACCGGACAACAAGACCCCCGATATTTCCTCTATATGATCCCGGTCGCCATCCTGCTGGTCGGCCCATTCGAGGAACTCGTCTTCCGGGGCGGCGTCCAGGGCATCCTCCGGCGCACCTGGGGGCCGTCCGTCGCCATCGTCCTGTCGAGTGTCCTGTTCGGTCTCGTCCACTGGGTCGCACTCACGGGCGGTGGCGGCGCGCGGGTGCCCTACGTCACCGTCGCGGCGGCGCTCGGCCTCGTCCTCGGCTCTCTCTACGAGCGGAGCCGCAACCTCCTCGTGCCAGCGGTCGTCCACGGCCTCTACAACACCGTGCTGTTCGCCGCGCAGTACGCGTCGGCGACCGGTCTCGCGTGAGCCGGGCGCATCGAAGACCCCATTAGCCTCCCCGCCGATATCTCGGTCATGAGTGCGAACGAGGGGGACGACGCGGCTGGCGCCCACCCGAACGCCGAACAGGAGGTTATCGCCGTCGACGCCGACGACAACGAACAGGGAACCGTCAACCGCCTCGACGCCCACACGGGCGACGGCGTCCGCCACCGGGCCTTCACCGCTCTCGTCTTCGACGGCGAGGGGCGCATCCTGCTGGCCCAGCGCGCGCCGGACAAGCGCCTCTGGGACACCCACTGGGACGGCACCGTCGCCTCCCATCCCCGACCGGGACAGGGACAGAAGGAGGCCACCCGCGAACGCCTGGTCGAGGAACTCGGCATCACGTCCGATCAGTACAGCGACCTCCGGGTGACCGACCGGTTCGAGTACAAACGCTACTACGAGAATGCGGGGCTGGAGTGGGAGGTGTGTGCCGTGCTGAAACTCACGCTCGACGAGGTGGCTATCGACCCGAACGAGGAGGAGGTCGCCGGCCGCCTCTGGGTGGACTACGACCACCTCCACGACCACCCCGAGTGGTTCCGCCAGCTCCGTCTCTGCCCGTGGTTCGAAATCGCGATGCGCCGTGACTTCGACTGATCGGGCGCATCGGAACTGTTAATAGCGTCTCGCCGTGCCAGTCTGTCGAGACTCGCTCGTGACTTCCGATGCTCCCGACGCCGTTGGCCTCGCCCCGACCGCCCGCGACGCCCTCCTCGCTCACGCCCGCGAGGGGGCAGACGGGACGCCGCCCGCGGAGGTCTGTGGCGTCCTCGCAGGCGAGCGCGGCCCCCCCGACCGCGTGACCCGGACGAAACGGGTCGAGAACGTCGCCGACCACCCCCGCACGGCGTACGAACTCGACCCCGCGGCGACGGTGGCGGCCATCGACCGGATCGAGGAGCGCGGCGACGACGTGGTAGGGTTCTACCACTCCCACCCCGAGAGCGATCCGGTGCCGAGTGCGACCGACCGCGTGCAGGCCACCTGGTCGGGCTACGTCTACGCCATCGTCTCCCCGCCGGATTCGATCCGAGCCTACCGATTCACGGGCGAGGGCTTCGACGAGCTTCCCGTTCAGGTCGACAGCCGCGAGTAAGCCGCCCACGACGCGTCGACGGACGGCGCCTCGATTCGCTCGCCGTCGACGGTCACCCCCTCGCCCCCGACGACCCGGCCGACCCGGGCGGCGGGCGTCCCCCGACCTTCCAGCGCCGACAGCACCGCATCGGTGCCCGCGGGGTCGACGGCGAGCACGAGCGACCCCGACGCCGTGGCCGTCCAGGGGTCGATATCCAGGGCGGCACACGCTTCGAACACGCCGGGGCGGATCGGCACCCGGTCGCGCTCTACCTCGAACCGGACGCCGGCGCTCGTCGCCATCTCGACGAACGCGCCGAACAGGCCGCCCTCCGTGGCGTCGTGCATCGCGGTCACCGGCCCCGCGGCCGCCGCGGTCAGGGCGTCGCGGACGCAACTCGCCTCGTCGAGGCGTTCCTGTGCCGTCGCCAGCGTGTCGGGCGGCAGGTCGATTCGCTCCCCGAACAGCGTCGTCAGCAACCCGGTCGCCTCGACGGCCGGCCCCGTCGTTACCACGAGGTCGTCGCCGGGGCGGGCGCCGTCCGGACGCACCACGTCGGCAGCGTCGCCGACGGCCAGCGCCGTCGCGCCGCCGACCCAGGGGAACGAACAGCCCTCGTAGCGGGCGGTGTGGCCGGTGACGATGCTCACGCCCAGATCCTCCGCCTCCTCGTGAATCGCCGTCCAGACCGCCGCGAACGCGTCGTCGCTCATCTCGGGCGGGAGCGAGAAGGTGATGGCGAGATGTGAGGGCGGCAGGCCGCTGACGGCCACGTCCGCGAGGACGATATCGAGCGCGAAGCGGCCGGCCCGCGCGAGGCCCAGGTCGGGGAGAATCGAGACGGGATCGGTCGCGAGGGCGACGACGCGGTCGCCCACGTCGACGAGGCCGAAATCGACGCCCGGCGTGGGCCCGAGACGCACGTCGTTGCGGTCGGCACCCAGACGCGGCCGGAGGTGTGCCTCGAAGAACTCGCGGTCGATCTTTCCGAGATCCGGCATACCGTCGCTCGCCGCCCGCGGCACAAAGGCGTTAGGACAGTTGCGCCCGACACCGTTCGGCGAACGACGCCAGGTGTACGTCGGCGTCGGAGTCGACGCTGACGAACAGGCCGGAGAACTCCCCGGCGACGAAGTGGAAGGCAGTCAGGTCGTCGAACCGGTGCATCGAGCAGTGGAGCGACCCGGCATCGAACAGATCTTCCAGATGGCCTCGGCCGATGCCTTCGAGGATCAGGTCGTCGTGGAGGTCGGTTCGGAGAGCGTCGACGAAGGCGTCTCGATCCTCGATCAACATTTCCGGTTGCCAACACGGGTGGAACTGACAAATGCCTGTTGTGTAGTGCAGCCACCAGCCCCGCGGCCGACACGATCAGGGCGCCGGCCCGTTCCGCGCGAACCACTCGCGGAGGTGGCCGGTGACCCGTTCCGGGTGTTCGTGGTGGAGCCAGTGGGTCGCGTCGTCCAGGACGGTCGCGCGGCCGTCGCGACAGTACGCGACGCTCTCTCGCGCCATCGACCGCTGGAGAAACCGATCCCGCGCCCCCCAGAGGACGAGCGTCGACGGCTCGACCGGGTCGGTGCGCTCCGCGGGGGGAGAGCGTCCGGCGGCCCGATACCAGTTTAGCATCCCTTCGACGGCGCCGGGTTTCTGCCACGCCGCCCGGTAGCGCTCGAAGTCGCCGTCGTCGAAGGCGTCCGGGCGACTCGACTCCCGCATCGTCCGTTCGAACAGCCGCCAGTCGCTCGCCCGCGCGACCAGTTCGGGCAGACGCGGCAACTGGAAAAACGCCATATACCAGCTTCGCCGGCGCTGTGCCCACGACCGCCGGAGCGTTCGCTGCATTACCGTCGGGTGCGGGACGTTCAGCGCCGCGAGCGACGCGACCTGCTGTGGGTGGTCGAGCGCCAGCCACCAGGCCACTGCGGCCCCCCAGTCGTGGCCGACGATGTGGGCCGTGTCGGCGTCGACGGCGTCGACGAGGCCTGCCACGTCGGCGGCGAGCGTCGGGAGGCGGTAGGCGGCGACGCCCGACGGCTTCGCGCTGTCGTTGTAGCCCCGCTGATCCGGGACGAGCACCCGGTAGCCCGCGTCGGCGAGACGGGGGGCGACCTCGTGCCACCCGTACCAGCACTCGGGAAAGCCGTGGAGGAGGACGACCGGCGGGCCGTCGTCGGGGCCGATCTGGACGACGTGGAGACGGACGCCGTTGGTCTCGACGGCCGTCGACGACCCCTCGGACGGACGGGGGCGCGCGGGATCGGACATAGCCGTGGATACGACCACAGCCACAAAAGCGCGCGGCCGTCAGTCCATGATCCGGCCGCCGTAGCGGCGCTCGACCACTAGTAACGCGACCAGGCCGAAGATGAGGAGCGCGTACGCCGCCGCGGCCAGGAGCGCGTCCTGTGTCGTGCCGTACTCGCCGGTGCGGAAGATGATCGTCTTTCGCACCATCGCGATGACGCCGGTGTAGATGACCAGCCGGACGATCCGTCGCGTCTCGCTCTCCTCGGTGTAGGCGATGACCGTCTCGTACACCTCGACGATGATGAGGAGGAGGAGGCCGGTGTCGATGAAGCCGATGACGACGAGCGGGTCGGTGATCCGGCCGCGCTGTGCGGCGTCCACGATCTGGATCATGAGGTCGACGACGCCGATGGCAAAGAGCAGGGCGAACACCGCGGCGGCGGCGAGTTCCACCGCGTGGACGAAGCGGTTGGTCAGGTCGGCGATCCGGTTCGACGCCAGCGGCGTCTCCCGCCCCGAGGGTTCGAGCCGGTCGCATCCCTCGTCGTCGCCGCTCTCCCGTCCCGATCCGTCGTCGCCGCTCACGCACCGATCCCTCCCGTCCGAGCGTCCCGGAACACGCGTGGACGTACATCTTCCGGCGGGAAAAGACGGGCGGCTCCCCGGCTCGTGCGGCCGTCTCGGCCGAAAGTATAGGTGTGTCGGGGCGTAACACTCACCAACTCGTCGCCGGCCGGTGGCCCGGACGCCCGGGAGTGCCGTCGGCCCGATTTCCCCACCATGACGGACGCAGGCTCCCCGGAATCCGCCGCTGCGGACGTCCGACCCCTGTCCGTGTCGGCGGCAGCGACGCTCACGGATCGCATCATCGAGAACGTCGAACGGGTGATCGTCGGCCAACACGACGCCATCGAACACATCCTCGTCGCGATGCTCGCGCGCGGCCACCTCCTGTTGGAGGACGTGCCCGGCGTCGGCAAGACCGTGCTCGGACGAGCAGTCGCCACCTCCGTCGACTGCTCGTTCAAGCGCGTCCAGTTCACGCCGGATCTCCTCCCCTCGGACGTGACCGGCGTCAACGTGTTCAACCAGAAGACCCGCGAGTTCGAGTTCCGCCCCGGCCCCGTGTTCGCAAACGTCGTCCTCGGGGACGAGATCAACCGCGCGCCGCCGAAGACCCAGGCCGCCCTCTTGGAGGCGATGGCCGAAGAACAGGTGACCGTCGACGGGGAGACTCGCGCCCTGCCCGACCCCTTCACCGTCATCGCCACGCAGAACGACGTGGAACCCGGGCGCACGTACGACCTGCCGGTGGCGGAAATCGACCGCTTCATGAAGAAACTCCGTCTCGGCTACCCCGACGAGGACGAGGAGACGGCGCTGTTGGAACGGGTCGCGGGCGACCACCCAATCGAGACGCTCGACCCCGTCGCGACGCTCGACGACCTCCGGGACGCCCGGCGAACCGTCGCGAACGTGACGCTGAGCGAACCGGTTCGGCGGTACGTCTCGCGGCTGGCGACCCACACCCGCGAGCACGCCACGCTCGGCGTCAGCCCTCGGGGCGCCATCGCCCTCGTTCGCGCCGCACAGGCCCGAGCCGTCCTTGACGGCCGCGACTACGTCGTCCCGGACGACGTGCAGGCGGAGGCACCGAGCGTCTGGAGCCACCGCATCGACGCCGACCGCCCGGGAACCGCCGTCGTCGACGACGCCCTCGGGGTCGTCCCGGTCGAGTGAGATGTTCGGCGTTCGTCCGACCCGGCGCGGCATCGGGGTCGCCAGCGTCGCCGTCGCTGGCGCCGCCATGAGCGTCACCTTCGGCCCCCGGTCGCTCGACGCGGTCGTTCTGCCGGCGGTCGTCGCCCTCGTCGCCGCGGGCGTCCAACTCACCGCGTTCGACCCTCCCCACGCCGAGCGGGAGCCGCCGCCGCCCGGCGATCCGGACACGACGGGGACGGTGACGCTCACCCTCGCCACCGACACGCCCGCCACTGCCGTCGTGTACGACCGCCTCCCGCCGGGACTGGACGGCGACGCGCGGGTGACGGCCCTCGTCGGCGACGACGCGCCGCCGATCACCTACACGGTGACCTACCGCGAACGCGGCGACCACGGCCTCGGCCCCGCCCGTGTCCACGCCCGCGACGTACTCGGCCTCGCCGAACGCACGTTCGTCGCCGAGGGCGACGGCTCGGTGCTGGTGTATCCGCGCGTGTTTCGCCCCTCGGCGGCCGTGAGCGAACGGTTGCGGGCGCTGTCCACGCCGGCCGCCACCGCCGAACGCGGCGCGTTCGATCACCTCCGGGAGTACGCCCGCGGCGACTCCCTCCGCGACGTGCACTGGAAGTCGAGCGCCAAGCGCGACGACCTCGTGGTTCAGGAGTTCACCGAGGACGGCGACCGACGGACGGTGACGGTCGCGGCGAGCGCCGATGCCGGTCGGGCCGATCCGATGGCCGAGGCGGCCGCCAGCGTCGGCTACGCTCTCCTCGCCGAGGGGGCACGCGTCGCGCTCACCACGCCCGGGGGACGAACCGTGCTGGAACCGGGTGACACCGACCGTCTGCTCGCTCACCTCGCCCGTGTCGGCGCCGGTCACGTCACGACGCGCGATGTCGATGTCCACGTCGACGCGGGCATCGACGGGACGGAGATCCGGATCGACGGCGAGCGACTGCCGTTCGATCCCGGCCGTCGCCGACGCGTGGGCGACACGAGGTCGGAACCCAACCGGTCGTCGGCCGACCGACGGGGGGTGCGGGCGTGAGCGTCGACGCCGGCCGTTCCGGCCTCGTCCCCGTCGCCGTCGATCCGGACGTTCGGCTCGTCGCGCTCGCCGCGCTCGGCGTCCTGACGGCGTCCTACGGAACCGTCCTCTATCACGTGACGGACGTGGTCGGCGGCGCTCGGCTCATGCTGGTGGTGCTTCTGGGGTCGGCGGCGCTGGCCGTCTGGACGGGACGCGTCCTCCGGGTACGGACGGCCATCCTCCTCACGGTGCTCTTTCTCGCCGGCGGCGTGGCGACGTACGTCCTCTCGGTGCCCGCGAGTCAGCGGGCGCTCATCTCGGCCGAGCGCGTGCTTTCGGACACGGTGGCGTTGCTCACCGGGCTGTCGGTGCTTCGGCTGACACGGGCGAACGTCTGGGCGCTGTCGGTCGCCCCGCCGCCCGTCTTTCTCTCCTGGTATCTGGCCGTCCGGCGGCGGTACGTCGCGAGCGTCGTCGTCGGCGGCGCGGCGCTCTCCTTGCTCGTCCTGACGGGCGACGCGGGCGGCGTCGTGACGCTCGCGGGCGTCGTCGGTGCGGCGGCTGTCGTCGGCTTCGGCACGCTGGATCGCTACGGCGGCACCGCCGCGCAGGTCGACACGCTGACGGTTCTGCTGGCGGTGATGGTCGTCGCCGCGGCGACGCTGTCGGTGCTGCCGGCGACGCGTGCGGGGCCGGTGCTCCCCGACCGCACGTCGCCGTCGGGCGAGACCAGCCTCGTCGACGCGGGCGACCGGGTGGAGGTGGTTGGCACGATCCGGCTCTCGCCGCAGGTGCAGTTCGCCGTCGAGAGTTCGACCACCGCCTACTGGGCGACGGCGGCGTACGACCGCTACACGGGATCGGGATGGGTTCGTACCGGCGACACTGCCCCCTACTCCGGTCGGTTGCGGGGGCCGCCCGGCGACGGGCGCGAAGTGCGCCAGACGGTCACCGCCAAGACGGAACTGGGAGCGATGCCGGCGGCGTGGCGACCGGTCGCGGTCGACGGGGTGTCGGCGACCCGCGTACAGGTCACCCCCCAGGGCACCATCCGGCCGACCACGACGCTCGATCCGGGGGAGTCCTACACGGTCACCAGCCAGGTCGCCCGCGCGCCGACGCCCGAACTCCGCGCGGCCGGCACCGACTACCCCGACGACGTGGTCGAACAGTACACCCGGCTCCCGGCGTCGACGCCGGATCGCGTCGAGGAACGGGCGGCGGCGGTGACGGCCGACGCCGAAACACCGTACGACAAGGCCGTCGCGGTCGAGTCCTATCTGGAGTCGACCAAGCGCTACTCGCTGACCGTCGAACGGCCCGAGGGCGACGTGGCCGACGCCTTCCTGTTCGAGATGGACGCCGGCTACTGCACCTACTACGCGACGACGATGGTGACGATGCTCCGAGCGGAGAACGTCCCCGCGCGGTTCGTCACCGGCTACACCACGGGCGAACGCGTCGCCGAGGACGAGTGGGTAGTGCGCGGCCTCGACTCTCACGCCTGGGTGCAGGTGTACTTCCCCGACGTGGGATGGGTGCGGTTCGATCCCACACCCGCCACCCCCCGGGAGTCGGCTGAGCGCACCCGTCTCACCGAGGCCAGACAGCGCGGCGAGGCGGGCGTCGACACCGAGAACTCCGGCGGCTTGACGCCGACCCCGACGCCGACCGGCGACGATAGCGGCGACTCGGGGGCTGCGGCGACGCCGACGCCGACGGGGAACGCGAGCGTCGGCACCGGCGATCCGGGAGCCGTCGGCGAGACGGGGCCGACACCGACGGGGACGGAAGACGGCCCCTGGCTCCCGTCGACGGAACTGCTCGCGCTGTGGGGGGTCATCCTCGTCGGCGCCGGGGCGGCTATTCGGCGCACCGGCGCCGGCACCCGCGCGATTCGGGCGGTGTGGCTCCGTCGCCGCGGGCCGCGACGTGATCCCGATACCGACGCGGTGCGGGCGTTCGACCGCCTCTCGTATCTGCTCGAACGGCAGGAACGTCCCCGACGACCCGGGGAGACGCCGCGAGCGTTCGTCCGGAGCGTGACGACCGACCCGCGTGCCCGTCGCGTGCTGGCGACGTACGAGCGCGCCCGGTACGGTGACGGGGTGGATCGGGCGGCGGCCGACGCCGCGACCGACGCCGTCGGCGAACTGGTGCGGGAGCGAACCCTGCCGACCCGGCCATTCGCCCGCTAATCCGCCGCCCGGAGTCAGACGGGTAGGTCGTCCCGACACTGTTTAATAGCCCCATCCAGTAGCTTTACGCTGTAATGTCGGAAGTCTGCTCGACGTGCGGGCTCCCTGAGGAACTCTGCGTCTGCGAGGACGTGGCCAAGGAGTCTCAGGAGATCAACATCCGCATCGACGAGCGCCGTTACGGGAAGGAGGTAACGATCATCGAAGGGTTCGATCCGAAAGACGTCGACATGGACAGCCTGTCGTCGGACCTGAAGTCGAAGTTCGCCTGCGGCGGAACCGTCGAGGACGGCTCGATCGAACTCCAGGGGAACCATCTCGGCCGCGTGGAGGATTTCCTCCGCGACAAAGGGTTCAACGTCGCGTGATCGACACCTAGCCCGCCCGTCGAGCGCTTTTAGAACGGCGACTCGGGCGTCTCGCCGTTCGCATCGTCGGCCTCGGCCGCTTCGAGGTCACCGGACCATGCCTCTAGCCCCCCGGCCATGCTCTCGACGCGTGCGTCCGCCGTTCCTTCGTAGGAACTGATGAGTCGTGCGGCCTGCACGCTCGCCTTGCCGTGCGGACAGACGGTGACGATGTGATCGGCGTCGGAGAACTCGTCGATCCGATCCGGCAGGTCGTTGAACGGCACGTTCTCGCTCCCGGGGATATGTCCGCGGGCGAACGCATCCGGAGAACGGATGTCGACGATCCGTGGTGAATCGTCACTTTCGAGCAACGTTTCGACCTCCTCGGGGGTGATCTCGTCGTCCATACCGGCCCAAATGGGCGTCGTGTGGTTAAGCATCCGGGTCACGGCGACGGCGGCGCTCACCCGGTTCGGAGCACCGTCGTCGGCAGTCGTTTCCGTCGCGCGACCGAATCGGTCGACGCCCGCCGCCACGGGATTTCACTCGTGAAAGTCGCCAGTGCGACCCCGTCTTCCGTCTCCCGACCGATTCCTACGATCTGATAATCACGGATAGATTTGTCGGGAGGCGGTACGATTGACCGGCCGAACCCATGATTCCACCTCTGTATCGCCGCGCTCTCTGGGGGACGATGGATCTTCTCGGCATCACCGAGTCGATCGAGCGCAAGATCGTCGCTGCGGTGACCATCCAGTTCGGTGTCGCAATCCTGCTCGCCGTCCTTCCGTTCGTCTCGACTGGCGGGGTGCAGTTGCTGGTGACCGTCGGGCTTCTCACGGGCGCCGCCGTCGCCTTCGGCAACACCCTGCTGATCACCCGCCAGGACTTCGTCGTCCCGATCACGGAACTGGAGGACGCGGCGACGACCATCGCAGCGGGCGAACTCGACGCGGTCGAGGTCGACGTCGGGGATCAGGCCGACGAGGTCGGGAGCCTCGTCCGCGCGTTCGACGGCATGCGGTCGTCCCTGGAGACGATATCCGCGCAGGCCGACGCCCTCGCCCGGGCCGAGTTCGACGCCGACGCCCTCGAGGAGGACGTACCCGGGTCGTTCGGTGACGACCTCGACCGGATGACCGACAACCTGCGTCGGAACACCCGCGAACTGGAGGCGCTGACCGACCACCTCGAACGCACCGCCGACCAGTACGGCGACGTAATGGAGGCGGCCGCCGACAAGGATCTCACGGTACGGATGGAACCGGACGAGGAGAGTGCGGCGATGGCGTCGATTGCCCGCTCGTTCAACCGGATGCTCGACGACCTCGAAGCGACGGTCGGCGAGGTGTACGACTTCGCCGAGACCGTCTCGACGCGCACCGGCGAGACGGCGGCGAACGTCGACGAAGTCGTGCGGGCGAGCGAGGACATCAGCGCGGCGACCCAGGAGATATCGGTCAGCACCGACGAACAGCGCGACCAACTTCAGGAGATTGCGACCGAGATGAGCGACCTCTCCGCGACGGTCGAGGAGATTGCGGCCTCGGCCGACAGCGTCGCGGAGGTCGCCACCCGCACCGCCACGATGGGCGACGAGGGCCAGGAGGCGGCCGTCGAGGCAATCGACAAGATGGACGCCATCCAGACCGGGGCGACCGAGACGATGGCACAACTCCGGGATCTGGACGAGCAGATGGATCGCATGGGCGACATCGTCGCGACCATCTCCGAAATCGCGGAGCGAACGAACCTGCTCGCGATCAACGCCTCCATCGAGGCCGCTCACTCGACGGGCGAGGCCGAAGGATTCGCCGTCGTCGCGGACGAGGTCAAGTCGCTGGCCGAGGAGACCCAGGAGGAAGTGACTCACATCCAGCGCATCATCGACGGCGTCCAAGAGCAGACCACGGCCACCGTCGAGCAGATGCAACGGACGACAGCGGACGTGGACACGGCCGTCGACACCGTCGAGGACGCGATCAGCTCGCTCGACCGGATCGCCGAACACGCCCAGGAGACCGACGAGGGGATGCGCGAGATCAAGGATGCCACCGACGAACAGGCGGCGTCGACCGAGGAGACCGTCGCCATGATCGAACAGATCGAGAACACGAGCGAGGAGACGGCGACCGAAGCGACCGGCGTCGCCACCGCCGCCGAGAACCAGACCGAATCGCTCGACGAGGTGTCCCAACACGTCGACGAACTCGCCGCCGAGGCCGACACCCTCCGGACGCTCTTGGACGACTTCGACCTCGGCACGCAGCAGTCGGCGTCTCCCGATCCGGCGGTCGCAGGGGCGGACTGACGCGTTCGGGTCGACGGGCGACTCGACCGGATCTCACTCGCGGGCGACGCTGAGGTTGCGCATCCGTCCGCCGCATTCCGGGCATTTCGATGGCTTGCTTTCGGCGGTCATCCGGTGTCCACAGTCCGCACACTCGTAGGTGTAGGGGGGTTCCGGTGCCCGATCCACCGCGAGGACTCCTGCGACCGTTTCGGTGTCCGTCGTGAGCGCCTCGACGAGATCGGTCGTCGTCACGATGCCGACGATCCCGTCCGCCGACGTGACCGGGAGTCGTCGCAGCCCGTGCATCTCCATCGTCTTGATCACGTCCCCGAGGTCGGCGTCGGCGTCGACGGTGATCATGGGACGGCTCATCAGTTCCGAGGCGGCGGTCGTCGCCGGGTCGCAACCGTCGCCGATCCCGTCGACCACGTCCGTCTTGGTGACGATCCCGGGGGGATCGGTCGCGACGACGACCGACCCGACGCGTTCGGCCGAGAGGCGGGCCGCCACCTCCCGCACCGACAGATCGCCGTCGACGGTTCGCACCGGCTCGGTCATCGCGTCTCGAACCGGCGTGTCGAGTGTGTGCATGTCCGTCCCAAGGGCTTCGACGCACTTAATTGTGCGTTTCGTACACAACTACACCGATCCGGCGGTCGGGCGCTCCGTTCGCCCCGAGTATTATGTGTGATAGCGAGGCAGCAACGGCTATGTCGCGTCCCGGATGGGTGTGTGGTGACGGATGAGCGACGACTCGACGCTCGACATCGATGGGCCGGCACGCGCGGGTGACGACGGAGTGGTTCCGGCGCCCCGTCCACCGGACGATCCCGAGGCGTGGTACGCCCCGTCGGTCGTCGCCCAGTACGAGGTGTCGCCCGGCGTGGTGGCGACGATCCGCGAGACGGAGGCGGGCGACGACTTCGTCTACGCGATTCGGGAGCCTGGTCTCGGCCCGCAGGATCGCGCCGCGATGGAGCGCATCCGCGATCACTTCACCGTCGTCAACCGGCGGCGCCCCCTGACGCGAGAGGGAACGGCCGAACGGGCCGCCGCGGGGTTCGAGCCGAAATACCGCCGGGCGCTGGATCGGCTGATCGACGCCTCGCCGGCCGCCTGGCGGCGAATCACCCACCACGCGCTGTGTGAACTCCGACTGCTGGAGGCGCCGACGCCGCTGGCGCTCGACGACCGGATCGAGGTGGTCGACGTGGGCCGCGACGACGACCGTGTGGTCGTCCACACCGAGAACTACGCGCCCGCCCGCACCGGCTTCGACGCCGACGCCCGCTTTATCGACCGGGTGGCCGGGGAACGCCTCCGCCGGTACACCGTCGACTTCGCCGGGTTCGACGTCGACGTGGTCGTCTACCGTGAACACCTGCTCGGGAGCGACCAGTTCTCGACGAAATACGCCGTCCTCGAACCGGATCTGCTCCCCGGCGACGAGCAACTCATCGAGGAGTGCAAGGAACGCATCTGGGAGGCCAACGTCGAAGACGTGGTCGACGACCGCCACGCGTTCGTCCGCGACCGCGCCCGGCAGTTCCTCTCCCGACGACTCACCGCCCGCAACACGCGGGCGTGGGTCGCCGCGACGAAGTACCGCCTGGCGACCGCGTTGGCCGAGTACGGCCTCGCGGTGCCGCCCGTCGACAGCCGGTACGCCACCGACCGCCTCGACGACCTGGTCTACTACGTCCTCCGGGACTACGTCGGTCACGGCGTCCTCACCATCCCGATCCGCGACCCTCATCTGGAGGACGTGGAGGCCAACCGCGTCGGCGAGCGTGTGAAGGTGATCCCCCGGGCCGACGACCTGCCGGTCGGGCGCGTGCCGACGAACCTCGCGTTCGACGACGAGACGGCCTTCGTCAACGTGGTCACGCAACTCGCCGCCAGCGATGGGACGGAACTCAGCGCGAGTCGGCCGAGCGCGAAGGTGAACCTCGACCTGCCCGGCGTCGGGGAGACCATCCGCTGTGCGGTCGCACTCCCCGTCATCTCCGAGGACGGCCCGCACGTCTCCATCCGCAAGCAGGCCGGCGACGCCATGACCCCCGTCGATCTGATCGACCGCGACGCCATCTCGACGGAACTCGTCACGCTCCTCTGGTTGCTGTACGAACACCACGGCGTCGTGTTGTTCTCGGGCCCGACCGGCGTCGGCAAGACGACGCTGATGAACGCCCACATGCCCTTCGTGCCCTACGACGACCGTCCGGTCTCCATCGACGAGGGGAGCCGTGAGGTGCGTCTGCCCCACGAGACGGGCATCTCGCTCACCACTCGCGACCACGAGAACGAGTACAAGCGGGTGACGATGGCCCGCCTGATGACCGAAACCAACTACCTCAACCCCGATGTGGAGGTGATCGCCGAAATCAACACCCCGGCCTCTTTCGAGACGTTCGGCGAGACGCTCAATACGGGCCACGGCGTCATCGGTACCACGCACGCCGAGGACGTGGAGACGCTCATCAACCGCGTCATCGAACAGGGTCTCGCGCCGTACCTCCTCCGCGAAATCGACCTCGTGGTCTTCCCACACCACGTCGACGGCGACCGTTACGTCGCCGAGGCGGTCGAACTGCTGAGCGAACGGGAGTACGAGCAACTCGACGGCGGCACCCTCCCCTCGGGCGTCGTTGAGAAGGGCGGGCGAACGCTGTGCTGGAACGTCGTGGCCCGTCGCGATACCGAGGGGCGGTTCAGCTTCGACTACGCCCACCCGCATCTCGACGACGGCCACCGGGCGCTCGGCTTTCGCCTCTTTCACCGTCTCGCCGACGCGACCGACCGCGAAGTCGAGGCCGTGGAGGCGGAGTTCCACCGCAAACACCGCTACGTACAGTATCTGGTGCGGGAGGGAGTCGCCGACTTCGACGATCTGTTCGCGTTCGTCTCCGACCTCCGCACCGACGAGGCGGCGACGGTCGAACGCGCCCGGAGCGAGACGGAGTTGGCGGGCGACGACTGAGACGGCCCACCGATAGCGACGGTCTACTCCCCCGGATCGGCTTCGAGCGCGTACAGATACTGCCCGTTGCTCTCGACGAAGACCGTGCCGTCGGCGACGACCGGCGACGACACCGTCGTTCCGCGCAACGTGACCGACCACCGTTCTTGCCCGGTCGTCGCGTCGAGTGCGAACAGGTGTCCGTCGTATCCGACCAGGACGGTGTCGCCGACGACGGCTGGCGACGACCGGATGGATGCCATCGTATCGCCGAACGTCCACACCACGTCGCCGCTGTCGGCGTCGACTGCGTACACCCGGTTGTTGTCGTCCGAGAAGCCCGCACTGCCGACGACGACGGTGCCGTTCGCCACCGCGGGCGAGGCGACCACTTCGTCGCCGAGTTCGGTGCGCCACTGCACGGCCCCGGTCGCCACCCCGACGCTGTAGAGATGCCCGTCCTGGCTCCCGACGTGAACGCGGCCGTCGGCGATGGCGGGCGTCGACCGCACGTCACCCCCCGTCTCGACGACCCACCGTTCAGTGCCGTTCCCCGCGTCCAGGGCGTGAATGCGCCCGTCGTCGCCTCCGACGACGACCGTCTCCCCCGCGACTGCCGGTGCACTCCCGGCGTGACCATCGACACCGACAGACCACTCCTCGGCGCCCGTCGCCGCGTCGAATCCGACCGTTCGTTCCCCCTGGACGACTACGCGCCCGCCGGTGACCGCGGGGGACGAACTGAGGCCGCTCGTCTCGGTCCGCCACAGTCCCTCGCCGGTGGCGGCGTCTCTCGCGTACAGGACGCCGCCGCCGACGAACAGCGTCTCGCCGGCGATGGTCGGGGCCGGCGATCCGAACACGCATCCGTCCGTCTCGAACGACCACACCTCCTCCCCCGTCTTCGCGTCGAGCGCCCGGACGTGTCCGGTGTCGGTCGCGAAATACACCGTTCCGTCCGTCACGACCGGCGAGATCTGTCCAACGCTCCTGCCCGTGCCCTCGACCGTCTCGGTGACCCACTGACAGGTGATGGGGGCGTCCGGCGCGTGTCGGTTCGGTCGGTGACCCGTTCGGGCGGCAGTCGCCCGAAACGTCGGCCACGCCTGATCGCTTGCCATGTACTCGTCTAGCCGTCGGCGCGGCCATAAACGAACTCCCCCGTAGATTGATTGCTCGGGTCGTACACGTGCCGATCATGCCAGCTATCCACGAGTATCACTGCGACACGTGCGAGTTCACGATGCCTTCCGGATGGGGCGGATACATGTACGTCCAGGCGAAACGCTGTGCCGAGTGTGGCGAAGTCGTCAACGAGAGCGAGGACTTCTGTGTCGGCTGCGGGACGCCGACCGACGACGTGGACGCCGACGGCTTCGAACGCGTGACCTGCCCCCATCCCGGCGAACACATGGTCGTCCGGCGGGTTCTGGGTGAGAACCCGTCGGACGAGGTGGCCGAGGCGCGTACGGGATTCAACGCCTACTGCGTCTGTCTCGACTGTCTATCCCAGTTCGAGTTGGATACGGAGCGTGACGCCCGATGCTGCCCGGACTGCGGCGGGGAGCACGTGAAGACGGAACAGGAACTGGTTGGCGACCCGTGTCCGAACTGTTCCGAGGGGACGTTCGTCCGGGGTGAGCAGCGGGGCGTCGCGTAGGGCGGCGGTTCGGCCGGTCGCGTCGGTCGCTCCGTCTCCGTACCAACAGTTATTGTGATCTGTGGTAGAGTATCACGCATGTCTCAGCAGGTTCAACAGGAACTCGACGTCGACCGGTACACGCTCGGGCTGGTCGGGCCGGAGCAGGAGTGGGCGGGGACGGTCGCCGACGGCGGGACGGTGCGCACGCACACGCCCCCGGCATGCTGGGGGCCGATGATCACGCCGGAGTTCCGGGGCGGCCACGAGGTGACCCGGCCGATCCGCGTCGAGAACGCCGAACCCGGGGATGCGCTGGTCGTCCGGATCAGAGACATCGAGGTGACGAGCGTCGCCACGAGTACCGGGAGCATGGCCGAACGCGAGGGGGCGTTCGGCGACGATCCGTTCGTCGACCACCGGTGTCCGGAGTGTGGCACCGAGTGGCCCGAAAGCGTCGTCGATGGCACCGGCGAGGACGCCGTCCGGTGTGCGGAGTGTGGCGCCAACGCCTCCTCCTTTGGCTTCGAGTTCGGCTACACCGTCGCGTTCGACGACGACCGAACCGTCGGCCTGACCGTCGGGGAAGCGGGCGCGAGCGATCTGGCGGAGCGAGCCGAGGAGGCGATGGCGTTGCCCGAGCACTCCCGCCAGCACCCCATCCTGCTCTACAAGCCAGACGAGATTCCGGGCACGCTCGGTCATCTCCAGCCGTTCATCGGCAACATCGGGACGACCCCGCCGCGGGAACTCCCGGACTCCCACAACGCCGGCGACTTCGGGCAGTTCCTCATCGGCGCCGACCACGACTGGGGTCTGCCCGACGAGGACGCCCTCGCCGACCGCACCGACGGCCACCTGGACTCCAACGACGTCTGCCCCGGAGCTACGCTGATCTGTCCGGTGAAGATCGACGGTGCGGGACTCTACGTCGGTGACCTTCACGCCAACCAGGGCGACGGCGAACTCTCCTTGCACACGACCGACGTGAGCGGGCGAACCGAACTCGACGTCTCGGTGATCAAGGGACTGGATATCGATGGGCCTCTGTTGCTGCCCACCGTCGAGGATCTGCCCGACATCGCGAAGCCGTACACCGACGCCGAGCGGGACGCGGGCGCCGACCTGGCCGCGGCACACGGCGTAGACGACGTGGCAGACGCCGGCCCTATCCAGGTGATCGGGTCGGGCGCGACGATCAACGACGCGACCGAGAACGCGTTCGACCGGGCGGGTGCCCTCCTCGACATGAGCGAAGGCGAGGTGCGCGCCCGCTGTACCTTCACCGGCGGCGTCGAAATCGCCCGCCTGCCGGGGGTCGTCCAGCTCTCGATGCTCGCGCCGATGGAGCGACTCGAAGATGTCGGACTCGCCGACGCGGTGCGCGAGCAGTACGACCTCTAGCCCCCACGCATCGCCGGAAACAGCGCCACCGTCGCGTCCGGCGGGCAGTCGTCGTCGAGGGTCGCCCGCTCGCCGTCGACAGTGACGCGCACGCTCGGGCGGAGGTTCCCCTGCTCGTCGGTGAGGTGGGACGCGGCGCGTGGATAGGCGTCGAGAAACCCGTCGAGGACGGCGGCGACCGTCTCCCCCTCGGCGTCGACGGCGACGCGTTTCTCGCCGGTCACGGATCGGAGTGGGCCGTACACCGTGAGTTCCATACGTTCCCGGGGGCGTGCTCGTAGAAATAGCTGACTGGCAGACTGCCGGCTGTAAGCCCACGACGCGGTTCGACACTCGGGATACCGAATCTCTCCCTGAAGGTACAGCCGGTCGTATCAGTCGGCGTGCCGAGGCCGTCCCTCGGACGCGACCGAGCGCGAGACGGCGTCACGAACCTGGCCGAAGAGGCGCGCGACGGCACGCCGGCGGGCGACGAACAGCCCGGCGGCGAGGGCGACGTAGACGGCGCTGAACGCCATCAGAACCTCGAACTGGGTCACCGGGAGGTCGACGACGCCCCGAATGGCCAGGAACTCGATCCCTACCTGCGCGACGAACAGGGTAAAGAGAGCGAGCGCCTCACGGACGCTGATTTCGAAGTTGCTGATGAGTGCGAGGGCGAACAGCGACTGGGCAGCCGTCAGCCAGATTTCGCCGGCTTGCTTCAGGTCGAAGGGGAGCGCCCCGTACCGACCCAGTGCGACCGAGTAGACGACGACGAGGGTACCGATGAGGAGCGTCCACTGGTTGAGCTTCGACGAGATGAGCGCGTTGAAGCCGGCGGTCGACCGTGCCTTGCTGACGAGGACGACCACGACGATCAGTTCGGGTGACTCCGACGCCAGCGGGGCGATCCACTGGATCATGAAAAAGGAGGGCACACCGACCTGGGTGCCGAGCTGTTCGAGGCCGTGAGCGAACGGCTCGACGGCGGTGAAGATGATCAGCCCGGAGTAGACGAACAGGCCGAGGACAGCGAGCCAGCGGTAGGGAGTAGCAAGTTGCTGCAACGCGGCCGGTACGCCGGCGTGTTCGTCCGACTCCTCCGCCCCCGATCCGGTGCGGAGTACGATCACGAGATACGCCACGTAGAGCCCGACGAGGACGGCCATGTCGACGATGCCGATGCCGCCACCCAGCGGCACGGCGAACGCCCACAGCGTCGCCGCGAGCAGAAACGCGATTTCGAGGCCAACGTCGCGGTCGAGCGTCACCGCGTCGGCGAGAACGCCCTCGCGTCTCACGACGGCCGGATCGGCCGACGCACCCGCCCGCCAGATCGTAAACAGGGCGATTCCCGCCCACCCGATGCCGATGAGGATACGGTTCGCCCCGGTCATGTTGGCGACGGCGAGGTTCCCCGCCTCGATGCCGCGGTCGGTGCCGGCGAACAGTCCCGCGTTCCAGGCGTAGAGCGCGTCGACCGCGTACTCGGGCGCGACGGCCAACACCGCGAGAACGGCGATTGCGAAGGCCCGCGGCACGTCTTTCTCCGCCGTCTCCGCGCCCCACGTCAGGAGAAAGGACGCGCCGAGGATCGCGATACCGCTCACCGCGACGGTCAGAAGCGTCGACAGCCCGTGACCCACCTCGAAGAGCCAGCGGCCGTTCCACGGAATCGTCAACAACGTCGCTACGCCAATCGCGCCGAACACCGTCTGTTTCCTGTATGACATTCGCGTTACGGCCTCCGTGTCACCTGGTGGGAGGCAACCCCATCGCAAAAATCACAAGATAACCCCGGAGCGGCTGATTTCGGGGGGCTGACGGCGTCTCCACCCCGAATCGCCCGATGAGGGCCATCTCGAAGATATGCGCGGTAGCAGGCGTCTACGGTCGGAAATCAGGGGGTTCTGCGAATAAGCGTCGGCGTCGGGCTACGCTTCCCGCACGTCGGCGTCGGGCGCGATTCGCTTGACGCTCCGGATGCCGCGTTTCGCCCCCTGTTTCGAAGCGTACCCCTCGGCGCTGTCCGCGACGATGTTGCCGTTGGTGGCGACGAGTCGCCACCGCCACTCCGAGGCGCTGTCCTGATACAACTCGAAGACCGGTTGGGCCGGCATACCTGCCCGTTCTCGGAAGCCCCACATACGTCTTCCGTCGACGGCATCCCGACGCAATGTTTATCTATCGTCTCGTGATAACACGGGACATGAAAGGCGAGTGTCTCGGCTGTGGCCGCACGTTCGACCACGAGAAGGGAACCTGTCCCTACTGCGGGTGGGATCGCGAGGCGTGGCGGCAGGGGGGCCGGTACCGACTGGGTCGCTCCGGTCTCGGTCGGTGGTGTTGACGCATGGGCGCGGAAAACGAATGTCTCGGCTGTGGCGTCGACTTCGATTACGATGTGGGCACCTGTCCGGAGTGCGGGTGGAGCCCCGCGGATTTCGGCGAACGCGGCCGGTACGGCCTGGCGAAACCCGGGCACGGCGAACCGGACGACGAGAGTGACGGTTCCGGCGGGCCGCCGCCCGGCCCGGGCGGTCTCCTCGGCTTCTAGTCCGACCGCGACGACAGCGGCGGGCGATCATCGGCCTGCCGGGACTCGTGGAGCGCGTCGCACACCGACCCCTGCCCGCTCATGTTGACGCCGGCCAGGCGAGTCCGGTGGCGCACGGTTTCGAACGCCTCGGGAGCGATGGGCTCGCCCTCCGGCGTCCGGAACAGTTCCGGGTGGTCGTCTGCCAGCAGTCCCGTCGCCTCTGCCTTCTCGAGATACCGGGTCAACGGTTCTGCGTCGGCGATCACGCCGAGTTCGCCGTCGCGGAGCCAGATGCGGGCGCGCTCGTCCTCTATCGACAGGTCGTCGCGGCGCAGCCCGACGATCTGTGCGGCGTCGAGGCCGGCGTCGAGGAGCGCGCCGGTGGCGTCGTGTTGGCGGGCGATTCTGGCCTTCTCGTCGAGTTCCGCGCGCACCGCCGTCACGCCGCCGTCGGCGTCGGGGAACGCCGCCTCGAACGAGAGCCGCTCGTTCACGCCGCGGTTGATCTCCGCGGCGTGCATATGCTCGCGGAGTTCGACCGTCACGCGGGTCACGCCGGGGAGCGCCGCCACCTCGTCGCGGGCGTCGGTCGCCATCATCCACGCGAACGCGGGCGAACACCACGCCGTCGGCAGGGTGAACGCGACGTGAACCGTCCCGTCGTCGATCCGAACCTCGTCGATGTAGTCCAGGCTGACGATGGACGTGTCGAGTTCGGGGTCGGTGACCCGGTCGAGTCGCTCGTGGACGCGTTCCTCCGTCGGCGCGGTTCCGCCCTCGAACGAGTCCGAGGCCATCAGTCGTCGCCCGTCGCTGCACTCGGTTCGCTAGCGTAGTGATCCGCGAGGCCGAACTCCTCGGTCACGTCGTCCGACTGGAACTGGCGTTTCTTCTCCTCGATGTCGATATTGTAGAGTTCGGCGGCGTTTTCGCCCATGATCTTCTTTTTCGTCTCCAGGTCGAGTTCGACGCCGTACTCGTCGCGTTGCTCCTCGGTCAGTTCGGCGTTCATCACCACGTCGACCAGCCAGTCGGGGTTCCAGAGCGCGTAGTCGGAGCCGAACAGCAGGCG
>JBDGTP010000062.1:0-25720 GCA_042216725.1 Haloplanus sp. | reverse complement strand
GTGGAGTTCGAAGTCGCGTTCGTGGAGGCGCATCACCATCCCCTGCCAGTGGAGCGTCGATCCGCCGATGCCTTTGACGCGGGCAGCGTTCAGGGGGTAGTCGCGGGGGCCGCTCGCGGTGTAGGCGTCGCGCTCGCCGCCCATGTCCCAGAGCCCCTCGATTCCGGGACGGAGGTGCGCGTCGAGTTGTGCCGTCCGGTCGTCGGGGTCGAATCGAGGCCCGGCGTCGAGGACGACCACGTCGTGCCCGGCCTCCGCGAGGCGGGCGGCGACGATGGCGCCGGCCGGCCCGGCGCCGACGACGCAGACGTCGACCCGCGGCGACGGGGAGCGGTCGGTATTAGTCATCGTTCCCCATCCGGGCGCGGCGATAGCTCTCCGTCCCGCCGGGGTAGCCCACGGGGTTCTCGATACCGACGAGGCGACCGCCGGTCGGCGAGGCGTAGAAGGCATAGAGGAGTTCGTTCACGAGGTAAAAACGCACCCGACCGGAGAGGGCGCCGTCGGGGTCGGGCGCGGCGGCGTCGACGCTGAGTTCCCGGAGCAGGCGGTCACGGGCCGAGAGGTCGAGGTCGGTCACCGGCGCGTCGAACCAGTCGCGGGCCGTCGCGTCCAGTCGCGCCGCGGCGTCGACGACGCCCGCGCGGTGGTCGTCGTCGGTCAGGCGACCCGCGACGTACGTCTCGACGAATGGACGGACACCCTCGGTCTCGGAGGGGTACACGACTTCAGCGACGGCGACGAGGGTGTCGACGGCGTCGGCGGGAACGTCGCCCCCGTCTGACCGGTCGGCGTCGCCGTCGAGGAAGGCCACACCGCCGGCCGCGGTGCCAGTCGCCGCTAGCACTGCCAGCGCGTCCCGTCGACTCAGTTCCATCGGCCGCGATTAGGCTGGCCTAAATTTATGACTTGTCCTCTCGGCTCTCCGCGAACGTCGCTCAGTCGCGTCGGGCGGTGAACTGGAGCGTTTCGACGCCCTCGATTTCGACCTCGACCTCGTCGCCGTCGGCGAGGCCGCCGACGCCGGACGGGGTGCCCGTCGAAATCACGTCGCCGGGTTCGAGCGTCATGTACGCGGAGATCTCCTCGATCAGTTCCGGCACCGTGAAGATGAGCTGTGAGATGTCGGATGACTGTTTGGTGTCGCCGTTGACGCGGAGTTCCACGTCGGCGCCTTCGGGGAGGTGTTCGGGGTCGGCGACGACCGGTCCCATCGGGGCGCCGCCGTCGAACGCTTTGCCACGCACCCAGTTCTGTTCTTCCCGTTGGTCGTCGCGGTTGGAGATGTCACAGACGACGGTGTAGCCGTCGATCACCGACTCGGCGTCGGCGGCGTCGACGTTGCGGCACTGCTCGCCGATGACGACGCCGAGTTCGGCCTCCCAGTCGACCTGGTCTTTCCCCTCGGGGAGGGTGATGGTGTCGTCGTGGGCCGCGACGGTGTTCGGCGTCTTCAGGAAGAGCATGGGACGTTCGGGGATGTCCATGCCCGTCTCCTCGGCGTGATCCGCGTAGTTGAGTCCGATACAGACGATTTTCGACGGTTCGCACGGGGCGAGTACGTCGACTTCGTCGAGGTCGTAGGTGTCGTCGGCGAAACTGACGCTGTCGCCGTGCCATTCGCCCGTCCGAACCATGCCTGCGGGATCGCGGAATCTGACGCGTCGCATGGAGGCGAGTCATCCGCCCACGAAATAAGCCTTCCTCGTTGGCGCGCGGGAGCAAGATTGATGTTTGCATCCAGACAACTCTCATGCGAACCATGGAACTCACCTGGCACGGACACTCCACGTGGCATCTCACGGTCGATGATACGTCGCTGTTGATCGACCCGTTCTTCGACAACCCGCTCACGTCGGTCGACTCCACGGACGTACCGACGCCTGATTACGTCCTCTTGACACACGGCCACGCTGACCACATCGGCGATGTCGGCGCGTTCACCGACGCGACCATCGTGGGCACGCCGGAACTGGTGGGCTGGGTCGCCGACGAACACGGCGCCGACGACACGGTCGGCATGAACATCGGCGGCACCGTCGAGTGTGGCGACGCGTACGTGACGATGCACCGCGCGGATCACACGAACGGCATCGGCACCGACTACGAGTACAGCGCCGGGACGCCCGCGGGCTACGTCGTCGGCGACACGGTGCCGAGCCAGGAGGAAGACGAGGATGCCTTCGCGTTCTACCACGCGGGCGACACCGGCCTGATGACCGAGATGCGCGACGTGATCGCGCCGTATCTCGAACCGGACGCCGCGGCGCTCCCGGTCGGCGATCACTACACCATGGGGCCGGCACAGGCGGCCATCGCCGCCGACTGGCTAGACGTGGATCACGTCTTCCCCATGCATTACGACACCTTCCCGCCAATCGAGATCGACATCGATCAGTTCGAGCGTGAGGTGGCGGCCACTGGTTCGACCGCCGACGTCCACGTCCTCGACGGGGACGAGAGCATCGCCTTCGAGCGACCGTACGCCGAGCAGTAACGCCACGCGGCCCACAATCCCCACTATTTAGGCGTCGCGGGTCGACCGGACTGGTGCAATGAGCGACATCGAAACCATCACCGTCAGCGAAGAGGGGTTCGCGTGTGTCAACCAGGTCGGCGACTTCGAGTTCACGGTCGACGCCACCGACGAGTCGGGGCCGAATCCGAACGCCGCGCTCGTGGCGACCTACGCCTCCTGTTTCCTGCCGGCGTTCCGCGTGGGCGGCCAACAGTGCGGCCACGACGACCTCGGGAAGATTCAGATCGACGCCGACGCCGAGCTGGACGACGAGGACGACCTCGCCAGTATCAGCTTTGCGATCCACGTGGCGGCCGACCTCGACGACGAGGAGTTCGACGATATCGTCGCTCGCGCGGAGGACATCTGTCACGTCCACTCGGCGCTCCGCGACGGTCTCGCAGCCGAGGTCGAAGTCTACGGCGACGCCTTCTAAAATCAGCGGCGATACCAGCGGTAACTCATCGCCCGCCCGTCGACGATCACGACCTCCTGTCCCTCGGTCGGTGACCGGTCGTCGACATCCCCGTCCGCCTCGTCCGCGACCTCCTCGCGGAAGACGTACGGGCTGTTGTTCGGTGACATACACCGTGGTACGCCCCCACACATAAATAAAGTTGCGTCAGACATCGACTCGGGGCGACGGGGGACGGATCGACGCCCGGTCGACACCCGACGATTGTCCGGTCGTGGGAGACTCACCGTACTTTCTTGTGAGTCGTTTCCCTCCATTCCAGCACACACGGAATGGATCGGAGCAATGCCACCAGAGGACGGAGCGGGATCGATGCGTACAGAGGTCGGGGGTGGGTCGGATGAGCGGGCACGGCGAGCGTGCACCCGAGGCTGACCTCGGACTGCTCGACGCGACGATGATCGGCATGGGAGCGATGATCGGGGCGGGTATCTTCGTTTTAACGGGGCTCGCCGCCGAAATCGCCGGGCCGGCGGCCATCCTCGTGTTCGTTCTCAACGGCATCGTGACAGCCTTCACCGGCCTGTCGTACGCGGAACTCGCCGCTTCGATACCCAAAAGCGGCGGCGGCTACGCCTTCGTCCGGGAGGTGTTCGACGACCTTGCCTCGTTCCTGATGGGGTGGATGCTCTGGTTCGCGTACATGATCGCCGGCGGCCTGTACGCACTCGGGTTCGCACCGAACTTCCTCGAACTCCTCCACGTGTACGACCTGATGCCGGCGCCGGATCACGTCGGCGCCATCGTGCTCCCCGTCGTGAACGTGGGCGTGCCGGTGGCGGTAGTGTTGGCGCTCGTGGCCGTCCTCGGCCTGGTGGCACTGAACGCCGTCTCGACGGCCGCGAGCGGGAGTGTCGAGACGATTTTCACGCTGATCAAGGTGTCAATCCTCGTCGTCTTCGTCGCCTTCGGGGCGACCTCGCCCATGTTCTCGTCCGCCGAGTTCCAGCCCCTGTTCCCGGGCGACGCGACGGCCTTCAGTCTCCTACCGGCCATGGGCCTGACGTTCATCGCCTTCGAGGGGTACGACCTCATCACGACGGTCACGGAGGAAGTGAAAAACCCCCGCGAGAACATCCCCAAAGCCATCTTCGTGAGCCTGGCGGTGACCGTCGTCGTCTACCTCGTGGTGGTCGGCGTCGCCATCGGTACCCTCGGCGCCGACGGGTTGGCGGCGGCAGGCGAGGCCGGCATCGCCCAGGCCGCGACGGAGTTCATGCCGACGGGACTGCCGGTCATCCAGAACGGCGGGGCGATCATCGTCTTCGGCGCCGTGTTCTCGACGCTGACCGCGCTGAACGCAGTGGTCATCGCCTCCTCCCGGGTGGCGTTCTCGATGGGGCGCGAGGCGCAACTCCTGCCCTCATTCGGTCAGATCCACCACCGCTACGGGACGCCGTTCGTCGCCATCATCGCAAGCGGGGCGGTGATGCTCGGATCGGTCGCGTTGCCGACACAGAGCGCCGGCAACATGTCGAGCCTGTTTTTCCTCCTCTCCTTTATCGTCGTCAACGCGTCGGTCATCAGGCTCCGCCGGGAACGCCCGGACATGAACCGGCCGTACGAGCTTCCGTACTACCCCGTGCCGCCGATCATGGGGATTCTGCTCAATCTGCTTCTCACCGGCGTGCTGATCTGGCACCTGCTCGGGTCTGACCCGCTGGCGGTCGGCCTCAGCGTCGGCTGGATTCTGCTCGGTGGCATCGCCTACGCCGCTCTCAAGTGGCTCCGAGGGCGCGGTGAGAGGGAGAAAGCGACCGACGAACACACCATCCCACAGGACGACTGACCCATGACTGGACGACTCGACATCATCATCGCAGGCGGCGGGCGCGTCGGCTTTCAAGCAGCCACGATCCTCAGCGACCGGGATCACAACGTCACGGTCATCGAATCGAGCGGGGAACGCTGTGACGCCATCGCCGACGAGTACGTGGCGACGGTCATCAACGGCGACGCCTCGAATCCGGAGATCCTCCAGCAGGCCGGCATCGAGACGAGCGACGTCGTCGCCGGTCTGACCGGCGAACCGGGGCTGAATCTGGCGATCTGTATGGAAGCCGGGGAGATGGCGCCGGGCCTCCGAACGGTTGCCCGCATCAACACCAGCGATCAGGCGAAGTACGGGCGGTTCGTGGACGAGACGGTCTTCCCCGAGGATGCCGGGGCACGCGTCGCCGTCAACGAAATCGAGGGGAGCGACGTTCGGACACTCGCCGACGTGACGGCGACGCTCGACATCATGGAGATCCGTGTCGACGAGGGGGCGCCCGCCGCGAGCAAGGCGCTCCGCGATGTCCGCTTTCCCGCCGGCACGCTCGTTATCTCCGACGACGACGGTGAACGTGTCGCCCGCCCGGAGACGACGCTCACGCCGGGCAAACGGTACATCATCGCGGTCGAACCGGACGTGGCCGACGAAGTGCTGAACCTGTTACGGGGCTGAGCGGCCGCGGGCGTGAGCGAGACGGTGCAGCCTCAGCCGTCGAGTACCGTCCCGATGTCGGCCAGCGAGTCGAGGACGTAGTCGGGTGTCACGTCGCTGGCGGCCAGGTCGTCGTCGTCGGTGACACCGGTGCGGACGAGCGCAGTCGTCATCCCGGCACGCTCGCCGAGGGCCACGTCGGTGTCGAGGCGATCACCGACGACCAGACACGACTCGGGCGCCACTCCGAGGTGGTCGCGAACGACCCGGAGCGCGGGGTCGGAGGGTTTGCCGAGTACCACGTCCGGGTCGCGGCCAACCACACCCGCGACGGCGTTGATGATCGCACCCGATCCCGGAAGGTCGCCCTCGGCCGCGGGGATCACCATATCCGGGTCGGTGCCGACGAGCGTCGCCTCCCCGTCGGCACACGCTCGGAGCGCCGCACAGAGGCGCTCGTAGTCGAACGAGCGGTCGATGGAGACGACGACGGTGTCGGCGCGGGTTTCGTCGGTCACGACCGTCAGGCCCGCGTCGGTCAACTGCTCGACGAGCGCCCTCTCGCCGACGACGAACAGGGCGTCGTCGGCGTGTCGCTCCGCGAGGTAGGAGGTGGTGATCGTCCCCGCGGTGACAATCTCCTCCGGCGCCACGTCGAAGCCGGCCCGGCCGAGGCGGTCGGCGTACGCCGGGGGTCGCTTGGTCGGATTGTTCGAGACGAACAGCCGCCGGAGGCCCGCCGTGTTCAGTCGCTCGATCCCCTCGGTGGCGCCGGGGATGGGTTCGTCGCCGCGCACGACCGTTCCGTCCACGTCGAGGACGACTCCGCGATAGGTCATTGCCGACGATACGGGGGCCACGGAGTTGAAGGCCGCGCTTGACGGCAGTTAACGATCCGTTATCCGAAGTTAGCACCCAGTTAGTGAGGACAAGGTGTCATTAGCTAACCGGGTGGGGGGCATGGGTAGCGTACGAACCGGGACGGCGACGGCTCTGCACCGGTCGCCGCCCTCCGACAAACTATGGACGACGACAATACGGGGGTCAACCTCACGAGGCGGAAGGCCTTGGCAGCCATCGGGAGCATCGGCGTGGCGTCGGCGGGTGCCGGCCTGGGAACGAGCGCGTACTTCTCCGACCAGGAAACGTTCGAGAACAACCAGTTGACGGCGGGGACACTGGATATGCAGGTCTCGGCGACCGAATACTACTCCGACTGGTCGTCCGACGAGGCAGCCGTGGCCGGCATGGCCGCCAACGCGTCGTCGACTGATATCCGCCTGCCCGCCGGCGCGGGGCAGGCCGACGCGCGGGACATCGCCATCGACATCGACGGCGACAACTATGCGGCCTTCTTCGACGCGATTTCGAGTGCAGGGCCGACACCGAGCGACGACCCGTACAACCGCGTCAACGGTGGCGTCTCGGCCGCTTCGGACGGCCTCTGTGGCACGGGGAGCGACGCGGACGGCCCCGTAGTCATCGACATCGCGGACGTGAAGCCGGGCGACTTCGGCGGCGCGCAGTTCGCGTTCGAACTGTGTGACAACCCCGGCTACGTCTGGCTGACCGGCGGCCTGGAGGCGGCAAACGAGAACCGAACCACCGAACCCGAAGCCGACGACCCGAACGAGGACGCGGACACCGTCGAACTCCTCGACGAGATTCAGGTCACCTACGGAATCGGCCCGATCAACGACGGGTCGACGGCGTTCGAGGACACCGCCTCGGGATTCCAGCCCGTCGAACAGTACACCCTCCGGGAGTTCCTGGCGATGCTCGGCGGCGACGGAATCGCACTGGACGGCGACATCGACGCCGAACTCGGCGGTGGGACGGGCGAACAGGGCTGTTTCTCGGGGGGAAACCCCTCCGCTCCGAGCGTCCACGAGGTGAGCGTCATCTGGTGGCTTCCCATCGATCACGGCAACCAGGTGCAGTCCGACTCCGTGACGTTCGACCTCGGGTTCTACACCGAGCAGTGTCGCCACAACGACGGGGAGACGGATCTCGTCGCGTACTACCCGTTCGAACGGAGCGCCGACGACGTGAGCGGGAACGAATACGACGGGACGCTCAACGGCGACGTGTCGTTCACCAACGGCAAGATCGGGCAGGCGGCGTCGTTCGACGGCGACGGTGACTACATCGCGGCGCCGGGCGCGTACGCGTCGACCCCGGTGTCGGTCGCTGCGTGGTTCCGGGTCGATGGTTCGGGAACTCAAAACCCGCGTATTGTCGGGACGAACGATTCCTCATTCCGACTGCTCCTTGACGGTGGATACAAGGATGGCGACAACTCCATCTCATTTGATATCTTGAATGGTGGCCCACAGACGGATTCACCGTCGAGTGTTGACGACGGGAACTGGCACCAGGTAGTCGCGACCTACGATGGTTCGACCGCTCGACTCTATCTCGATGGCTCAGAAGTCGACTCGGCATCGGCGGCGGCGACGAGTACCAACAGCGGTCTCTGGATCGGCTCGAAAAACGGCAGTGCCGACTTCTTTGAGGGAGCAATCGACGACGTGCGCATCTACTCTCGCGCCCTCTCGACGAGCGAGGTGCAGTCGCTCTACGACTCGGCCTGACTCTCCCCGTCTCGGTCGGGGCCAAACCAAAGAGCCATCAATCCGCCGTCCTACCTACCGGTACCGTGACGAACACGCAGTTGACGCTCGTGCAGATCGACAACTACGGGCCGTGGACGGTGACACCGGAACCGCGACGTGAGATGGATCTCCAGACGCTCCAGTCGCGGCTGTTCGCCGACCTCGCCCAGTTCGTCGGTCACCGCGGCGGCTACGCCTTCTTCACCCGATTCGACAACATGGTCGCGGTGACGAACGGGCTGGACGCGGCCGACCACCGCCTCCTGCAGGAGTCGACCGGCAACCGCTACCCCGTCACCGTCAGCCTCGGCATCGGCGTCGACCCCAACCCGGCGGTCGCCCTGGAGCGAGCGACCGAACAGCTCCAGCGCGCCGGGAGCGCGCAGGATCAGGAGCGCCGAGAAGTGCTGGCCGGGACGCCAGTCGCCGAAGCGAGCGAGGGCGACGTGTCCATCGCTCACTTCGACGTGAACGACGCGACCGAGAAGTACACTGACCGCCTCAACGAATTCGACTCCTTCATCCAGATCGAACAGGGGTACGCGACGCTGATGCGCTATCTCCGCGAGGCACACGGTGGACTCTCGTTTTTCGTCGGCGGCGACAACATCATCGCCGTCACCCCCGACCTGGACGCCGGCGCGTACCGCGACGCCATCGACCACGTCGAGGACGCAGTCGGCGTCAACCTCAAGGTGGGCGTCGGGCGCGGCGAACACGCTCACGCCGCGGGCATGACGGCGAAACACGCATTAGAGGAGTGTCGTCACCACGGGACGGCGGTCGAACTCCACGACGCGGCGGCGGAAGTAGAAGGCGAGTGAGTCAGGCTTCGATCGTCGGCTCGTCGACGTCGTAGTTCTGGGCTTCGAGTGCCTCTTCCATGGCCGTCAGGAGACACGCGACGTTCTGCCGGCGGGCGGAGTACCCCATGCAGCCGATCCGCCAGACGTCGCCTTCGAGCGCGCCGAGGCCGCTCGCGATTTCGATGTCGTACTCCTCCATCAGGAAGTCGATGACGGCGGTGTCGTCGACGCCGTCGGGCACCTCGACGGTGTTCAGGCTGGGGAGCCAGTAGTCGTCCTCGGCGGCGAGTTCCAGGCCCATCGCTTCGAGGCCGGCCTTGAGTTCGCCCGCAACCTCGCGGTGGCGCTCCCAGCGGTTTTCGAGCCCTTCTTCGGCCACGAGGCGGAGGGCCTCGCGGAGGCCGTAGAAGTTCGTCGTCGGCGCCGTGTGGTGGTAGTTGCGCTCGTCGCCCCAGTACTCCATGACGAGGTCGAGGTCGAGATACCAGGAGCCGGTGTCCGACTCGCGGTTCTGGATCTTCTCGCGCGCCCGTTCGCCGATAGTGAGGGGCGTCGCGCCCGGCGTACAGGAGAGACACTTCTGCGGGCTCCCGTAGGCGGCGTCGATGCCCCAGTCGTCGATTCGGAGTTCGACGCCCGAGAGCGACGTGACACAGTCGGCGATGACGATGGCGTCGTGGTCGTGGGCGATGTCGGTCAGGTCGGGAACGCTCGGCTGGCGGACGCCCGTACTCGTCTCGGCGTGGATGAAGCCGAACACGTCGGGCTGGTGTTCGTCGAAGGCGTCGGCCACGTCCGCTGGCTGGAGGGGCTCACCCCACGGCGCGTCGACGGTCACCACGTCGCCGCCGGCACGACGAGCGAGTTTGCCCATGCGCTCGCCGAAGTAGCCGTTCGTGGGCACCAACATCGTGTCACCGGGTTCGACGATGTTGCCGATAGCCATCTCCATCGCCGCCGTCCCCGTGCCGCTCGTGGCGAGTGTCCACTCGTTGTCAGTCTGGAACGCGTACCGGAGCAGTTCCTGGATGTCGTCCATGATCTCCAGGAACGACGGATCCATGTAGCCGAGTGCCTGCGTCGACATCGCGCGGAGCACGCGCGGGTCGATCATACTGGGACCGGGACCCATCAAAATCCGTGACGGTGTATCGAGTTCGCTCGTTTCGGGTGGACTCCTCATAGTCGTTCTCAGGGACGACTGAAATAAAAACGTAGGTATTCGTGGCAATATATCGTCGAACACGTGTTCGACGATTGCGACATGTGAGCGACGACCACGCCGCTCGACAACATGGCAACCCCGATCAGAGGAGACGCGGAACGAGTCGCCGCCAGGCAATCGTGAGTACCCCGAGGACGACGTACGCGCCGAGCAACGAGCCGCCGAAGTAAATCGCCAGTCGGTCGAGCGGCATCGACGCCGACGAGACGGCGGCGCTGACGCTGTATGCGACGGCGAGCGCGTGGTGATACCAGTCGAAAAACGACCTCGACCGTCGACGGATCGAGTCGGCCGGGGGGTCGGCACGTCGATCCTCGTCGGCCGCGTCGGATGGCGACGCCATACGGAGGCGTCGGGTTCCGGGGGCAAAAGCTGTCGGCTCGCCAAAGCCGATACACTCATGAACGGCGATTCGAAAGCGTCGGGCGAATGCAGTCGTTCCGCTGGCTCGCCATCCTCGGTCTGTTCGCCGTCCTCTTCGGCCTCTGTGTGGGCTACGGCACCCTGGAACCCGCGCCGTCGGCTAACCGATTCCCGACGAACAGCGCGGTCGGTACCGACGCCGTCGCTCCCGGCGACCGGGTCGTCCTCTCGGGGATCGTCCACGCCGTCGACGCCGATGGCGTCGTCCTCGACCTCAAGGGTGGGCCTCGGATCGTCGTCCGGAGCCTCGGCGGCAATCCCGACCCGGGCGACGACGTCTGGCTCTACGGCGTCGTCGATGCCGGGCCGACGACCCAGGGAGCCGTCGGTTCGGTTCGCGTCGAGCGAGCGATCGTTCGCCCACCGTGGGCGATCACCTATCTCTACGCAGTGTCGGCGCTCGGCGCCCTCCTGACCCTCGTGCGGATCGTCCGAACCTGGCGTGTCGACAGCGACCGATGGCGGATCGTCGCCCGCGAGGATGGCTGACCTGCTGACACACGTCCTCGTGACGTACGTCCTCGCCACCCTTCTGTCGATCCGTGACGACCGGATCACGCCCGCGGCGGTGACGCTGGCGATGGTCGGCGGGACGCTTCCGGATCTCAACCGGATCGGCCTGCTCGTCCCGGCGGAAGCCGTCGAGGCGGCGTTCGGCGTCCCGTTCGCGTGGGACGCCCTCGGCACCGTGGGCGGCGTGGCCGTTACGGTCGCCCTCGGAACGCTCCTGGTACCGCCCCGTCTCCGCCGGGTGACCGTCGCGATGCTCTCGCTCGGCGCGGCGTCGCATTTCCTCCTCGACTACCTCCTCCTCTTTCCCTCGGGATACACCCACCCGTACCTCTGGCCGATTACGGATCGGGCGCTCCCGGGGCCGGATCTCTACTTGAGTTCGGATCGCTGGCCCGCGGCAGCGGCGATTGCGGCCGCGGTGCTGGTGGGGTATCTGAAACGACGGTGACGGCGAGGACGTTCCGCGACGGCCGGTGTCGCGATCAGCTAATGAACTGGTTGTCCCGCCAGTTGACGCCGTTTTTCTCGGCCTGGGACTGGCTGGGATTCTCGACGACTTCGACCGACGCAGGGCGATCCTCGCCCTCGACGATCCGTGTCGCCTTGAGTTCGTCGTCCTCTTCGACGATGGCGGTCAGCGTCCCTTTCTCGGCCATCCGCGCGATGTCGCGGAGGACGAGGAACATCGGGTACTGGAGCGCCGTGTTCTGGAGTACCGTCTCGCGGTCACCCTTGAAGTAGGCGAACTCGACGAGTTCCGACGGAATCTCCTCTTCTTCCTCCTGCCAGGGGCCGCCGGCCCGAGGCGGTTCTTTCTCGTACACCCGCGTCTCGGTGACGCTGGCTTTCAGTTGGGCCGTCGGGGTGTATTTGCTCAGGTTTTCGTCCTCGGCGACGGCCTTGAGGATGAGCGTGTTGTTTCGTCGAGTGAGGTTGACGTCCGCGATTTCGGGTGGGAGATCCGGATCCCCCTCGAAATAGTCGTGAACGTCTTCGAGTGGCAGTTCGAGCGTCGAATGGAGTCGATATACGCGGCCTGACATAGTTTTTGCTCGGCGAAGGTGGCGCCACTACGCCCGTCTACTCCTTGGTAGGGGACGTGCGCTTATATGACCTACTGTTCCCATTGGGCAGCGAACACGTCGAAGGCTACTCGCCCGCGAGCGTCGCTTCGAGTTCGCCTCGTTCGTCGAGTTCCGCCAGTACGTCGCTCCCGCCGACGAACTCGCCCTCGACGTACGTCTGGGGCGTCGTCTCCCACCCGCTGTGGGCTTCGAGCGCCTCGCGGAACTCCGGCAGCGCCGGCAACACGTCCACCGTCTCGAAGTCGTCGACGTACTGGTCGATGAGTTCGAGCGCGCGCTGTGAGTAGCCACACTGGGGCATCAGCCGGTTCCCCTTCATGAACAGCACCACGTCGTTCTCCGCGATGGCCTCGTCGACCCGCGCCTGCACGGTCTCCGCGTCGAGGTCGCTCCCGGGTTGGAACGTCATACCGTCGGATACGACGCCACGACTGAAATGGGTTGCGCACCCCCCACAACGGGAGCGTATCGTCACGCGTCGTCGGCCACCGAGTCGGCCACCGAGTCGGCCAGCGTCGCCGCCAGTCCCGTGTACGACGCCGGGGTCAGCGCCCGGAGTTCGTCGCGCACCGACTCGTCGACGTCGAGGTCGTCGAACAGCGCGCGGAAGTCCTCGAGTGTCACCCGTCGACCGCGCGTCAGTTCCTTCACGCGCTCGTAGGCCTCGGTGTCGCCCTCGCGACGCAGGATGGTCTGTACCGCCTCGCCGATCACTTCCGGCGTCGCGTCCAGTTCCTCTCGCATCACCTGCTCGTTGGGAACCACCTTGGTCAGTCCGGCCTCGGTCTTGCGGTAGCCGATCAGACAGTGGGCGAACGCGGCGCCCACGTTCCGCTTGACCGTCGAGTCCGAGAGGTCACGCTGGAGGCGTGAGGTGGTGACGTAGTCGGCGAGGAAGGTCAGATCGGCGTTGGCCTTCGAGAGATTGCCCTCGCTGTTCTCGAAGTCGATGGGGTTCACCTTGTGCGGCATCGTCGACGACCCCGTCTCCCCCTCGACGGTTCGCTGGCCGAGGTAGCGATCCGACACGTACAGCCAGGCGTCGAGATCCAGATCCAGGAGGACGACGTTGACGCCGCGGAAGGCGTCGAACAGCGCCGCGAGGTCGTCACAGGGATTGACCTGCGCCGCCAGGGGCGTGTGTTCGAGGCCGAGGTCGGTCACGAACGCCCGGGCAAACGCCGGCCAGTCCACGTCGGGGTAGGCGGCGACGTGGGCGGCGTAGGTACCCGACGCACCCGCGAGTTTCCCCGAGAGGTCGGCCGCGGCGTCCCGCACCCGCCCCATCGCCCGCCCGAGACGAGCGGCGTACACCGCCATCTCCTTGCCGAAGGTGGTCGGCGTCGCTGGCTGGCCGTGGGTGCGCGCGAGCATCGGCGTGTCGCGGTGATCGCGGGCCAACGCCGCCAGTTCGTCGCGAACGTCCGCGAGCGCCGGCAGGAGCACCTCCTCGACGGCCGGTCGCAGGAGGAGGCGGTACGCGAGGTTGTTCACGTCCTCGCTGGTCAGCCCGAAGTGGAGCCACGGGTGAAGCGACTCGTCGGTGTGTGTCCGCAGGAAATACTCCACCGCTTTCACGTCGTGATTGGTCGCGGCGTACCCCTCGGCGCCCTCCGTCTCGAGGCGCTTGATCAGGCGCGCGTCGGCGGCGTCGAACTCCTCGTAACAGTCGCGTAACGCCGCGCGCTCGTCGGAATCGAGCGCGATGGGCGTCGCGTCGAGGTCGGCGAGGGCGATCAGATACTCGACTTCGACGCGCACCCGCGACCGCATGAGCGCCGACTCGCTGACGTACGGAACCAGGGGCTCCGTGTATCGAGCGTAGCGCCCGTCGAGCGGCGAGACGGCCGCGAGCGGGTCGCTCCGTGGCAGATCCGTCATACGCGGGACTGTCCGTGGACGACGCAAAAGGATACCGATCCGGGGGGCGGGCGCTTGGCCCGGGGAGTCGCAACTGTTTTTCTCCCGGGCTAACCTCCCTCACCTATGGTACGAATCGCGGGGCTCGCCAGCAATCGTGGGCGGAACCTGATGCACATGGCGGATCTGGCACCGGGCGGCGCGACGGTAGCCGTCGTCTGCACGGATCACGAATCGGCACCGGTACTGTCGGCGGCGGCCGACCGAGGCATCCCGACCGAGGTGGTCGAACGCGGCGACGACGAGTCCAAAGCGACTCACGAGTCGCGGCTTCTGAACCGACTCGAGGACTACGAGTTCGACCTCGTCTGCATGGACGGCTACATGCGCGTCCTCTCGTCGGACTGTCTCGATGACCTGCCAACGACGCTCAACGTCCACCCCTCCCTGCTCCCGTCGTTCCGCGGCGACGACGCACACGAACAGGCGCTCGCGGCGGGCGTCCGCACCACCGGGTGTACCGTCCACGTCGCGACGGAGGAACTCGACGCCGGCCCAATCGTCACCCAGGAGGCGGTGCCGGTCTACGAGGACGACGACGCGGCCGACCTGAAGCGCCGCGTCCTCTACGAGGCGGAGTTCAAGGCCTACCCGCGCGCAGTCCGGTGGTTCGCGGAAGACCGCGTGACCGTCGACGACGGCATGGTCACCGTCGATGGCGACGAAGCGGGGCAGTTCCCCGCCCGTCGTGTCGCCTCGGACGACCGGAGTCGAACCCTGCGATACGGTGAGAACCCCCATCAGGACGCCGCACTCTACACCGACACCGCGACGGACGAGGCGAGCGTCGTCCACGCCGCGCAGTTGAACGAGGGAGCGAAGGCACTGTCGTACAACAACTACAACGACGCCGACGCCGCCCTCGGCCTGATTCGGGAGTTCGACGACCCCGCCGCGGCGGTGATCAAACACACCAATCCGGCTGGGTGTGCGACCGCCGACTCGCTGGCTCAGGCCTACGACGACGCCCTCGCGACGGACGCGATGAGCGCCTTCGGCGGTATCGTCGCCCTCAACCGCACCTGCGACGCCGCCACGGCCGAATCCATCGTCGACTCGTTCAAGGAAGTCGTCGTCGCGCCGGGCTACACCGACGGCGCCCTCGACATCCTCACCGAGAAGGACGACCTTCGGGTACTCGACGTGGGATCGCTCGGCGACCGCACCGATCCCATGACGGAGAAACCGCTCGTCGGCGGCCGTCTCGTCCAGGAGCGTGACGACTGGGCGCCCACGGCCGACGACCTGGAACTCGTCACGGAACGCGATCCGACCGCCGAGGAAATCGAGACGATGCTGTTCGCGTGGCGAACGCTCAAACATATCAAGTCGAACGCCATCCTCTTCGCGTCGGATACCGAGACGGTCGGCATCGGCATGGGGCAGGTCAGCCGCGTCGACGCCGTCCGGCTGGCGGCGATGAAGGCCGACGAACACGCGGAAGGAAAATCCGCCGAGGATGCCGTGATGGCCTCGGACGCCTTCTTCCCCTTCCCCGACGGCGTCGAGGAGGCCGCCGAGGCGGGCGTCTCCGCCGTGATCCAGCCCGGCGGCTCCGTCAACGACGAGGACGTGATCGCTGCCGCCGACGAACACGACATGGCGATGGCGTTCACCGGGCATCGGTGCTTCCGACACGACTGACGGGAGTACCGGACGCCAGCAGGGCGAGTGGTTGTGCGTCCTGCACGGCTTCGACTCCGACCGCGGGACGCGGCTGAGACGCGCCAACGACGAACCAGTTCCCACCGCTTCGTCCCGTGTGGCAACGTTTAACCGCGGCTCGCCACCACGACCATCCATGACGATAACCGTCCCCGGCCCGACGCTCGGTGTCGTCGGCGGCGGCCAGCTCGGCCGAATGCTCGCCGAGGCGGCCGCCCCCCTCGGCGTCGAGGTGATCGTCCTCGACCCGACGCCGGACTGCCCGGCCGCTCCCGTCGCGCGCGACCAGATCGTCGGCGACTTCGACGATCCGGAAGCTATCGGCCGACTCGCCGACCGCGCCGACGCGCTGACCTACGAAATCGAACTCGCCGACCCGGATCACCTCGCGGATGCGAGCGCCGACGCCAGCGCCCCGGTACAGCCAGCCCCCGAGACGCTCCGGACGATCCAGGACAAGTACGCCGAAAAGGAGATGCTCGCCGCGGCGGATATTCCCGTGCCAGCGTACCGCCGCGTCGACTCCGTGGCCGACCTCCAGGCGGCAGTCGAGGAGTTCGGTGCCGTCATGCTGAAGGCACGCCACGGCGGCTACGACGGCCGCGGGAACGTCCCCGTGCGCTCGGTCGACGAGGCCGAGGACGCCGTGCGCGAGGTCGGGACGGTCGACGATCCCGACGCCCTCGCCGAGGCGTTCGTCGACTTCGAGCGCGAAGTCTCGGTGATCGGCGTCCAGGGCGACGGCGAGGTGCGCACCTTCCCCGTCGGCGAGAACGTCCACGCGGAGGAGATCCTGCGCGAGACGGTCGTCCCCGCGCGGACGAGCGACGCGGTGGCGGAACGCGCCCAGGCCGTCGCCCGCGACGTTCTCGACGCCCTCGACGGCCGGGGTGTCTTCGGCATCGAACTGTTCGAGACGCGCGAAGGCGAGATCCTGGTCAACGAGATCGCGCCCCGCCCGCACAACTCCGGGCACTGGACAATCGAGGGGGCCGTCACCTCGCAGTTCGAACAGCACGCCCGCGCGGTGCTCGGATGGCCGCTCGGGTCGACCCGCCAGCGCGAACCGACGGTGAGCGTCAACATCCTCGGGACGGGCGACGAGAGCCGGCCTGCGGAACTCGCCGGCGTCGAGACCGTCCTCGAACGCGAGGCGGCCCACCTCCACTGGTACGGCAAGGACGAGGTGCGACCCCTCCGCAAGATGGGCCACATCACCGCGACGGCCGACGACGAGGTCGGCGACGTGGACGACCTGCTCGCATCGACCCGCAACCTGCGCGACAGCCTCACGTTCAAATGACCGACGCCATCGACGACCTGATCGACGACTTGCACGCACAGGCCGACAGCGACCGCCCGACCGAGGACACTCCCGAGGTGGGCATCATCATGGGTTCGGACTCGGATCTGGACGTGATGGCGGGTGCGTACGACGCCCTCCGGGAACTCGGGTTCGCGGAGCAGACGGACTACGGCGACCCGCCGGAGGCCCGCTTCTCGTTCGAAAGCTACGTCGTCTCCGCCCACCGCACGCCCGACCTGATGTACGCCTACGGCGAGACGGCGGCCGACCGCGGTCTCGACGTGATCATCGCGGGCGCGGGCGGGAAATCCGCGGATCTGCCGAACATGACCGCCTCCATCGCCTATCCGCTTCCGGTGATCGGCGTTCCCGTCCAGGAGAAGTCGGTCGACTCGGTGATCGGGATGCCGACGGGCGCGCCCATCGTCGCCGTCGACGCCGGCAAGTCGTACAACGCAGCGCTGTCGGCAGTGCAGATCCTCGGACGCGAACACGGGGAACTGGCCGACCGCCTACAGGCGGCACACGACGACCTTCGGGAGGACGTGGCGGGAGTCTCGCGGAACCTCCACGACCTGGGGATCGACGGGTTCCGGGATCACCACTGACGGGGCGACACCACCGCCCAGTCAGGCCGTGATTCGGCCGAATACAGGCTCGAAACCGTCCCAGGCCGGCGAATGGCATAAATCAACGCTTATGGGGTAGCACTCCTAACCGCCAGGATGACAGGAACCAAGGCATGAATCAGTGGATAGCAATCGGTGCGCTCGGAGTTGTAGGCGTCGGCATCCCCATCGCGATGATGGTCGTGTCGGCACTGCTCCGACCGAGCGTGCCCGAACAGGGAAAGACCGTCATCTACGAGAGCGGCGAGGTGCCGACGGGGACGGCGCACGTTCAGTTCAACATCCAGTACTACATGGTCGCGTTGCTGTTCGTCGTCTTCGACGTCGAGACCGTCCTGATCTTCCCGTGGACGCTGATCTATCGATCCGCGCTGGAAGGTGGGGCGACGCTCCTCGAGACCCTCGTGCCGATGCTGGTGTTCATCGGCGTCCTCGTCGTCGGCCTCGTCTGGGCCTGGCGGAACGGTGCGGTCGAATGGGTCAAGAGTCCGCGCGCGTCCCGCCGTAAAACGGAGAGGCAATCATGAGTAGCGAACAGGAACGATTCGTCACCGACACAAGTCAGGTAGGAAGCGAGACACGCGACGCCCGTATCGGGGCGTCGGGAACCGACAACCGGTTCAACTCGAAGCTTCGGGAGGCCTTCGGCTCCTCGCCGTTCATCCTCACGAAGTTCGACCGGTTCATGGAGTGGGTACGTGGATCCTCGATGTTCATGCTCCAGTTCGGCATCGCCTGCTGTAGCATCGAGATGATGCACACGTACGCCGTCAAACACGACCTCGACCGGTTCGGGGCCGGCGTGCCACGCGCGTCGCCGCGGCAGGCCGACGTGATCATCGTCCCGGGCACTATCGTCTCCAAATTCGCCCCGCGGATGAAACGCGTTTACGACCAGATGCCCGAACCCAAGTTCGTCGTCGGCATGGGGTCGTGTACCATCTCCGGCGGCCCGTTCCAGGAGGGGTACAACGTCGTCAAGGGCGCCGAGGAGGTCATCCCGGTCGACATCCACGTCCCCGGCTGCCCACCCCGACCCGAGGCGCTGGTGTACGGCGTCGCCAAGCTGCAAGAGCGCATCGCCAACGGCGAGAGTTCGCCGGTCACGGTCAAACCCTACGAACTCGAACAGTTCGGCGACCTCGACCGCGACGAAGTGGTCGAGAAACTCGCCGAGGAGATCGACGAGGACGACCTCGTCATGCGGTATAACTGGGCGGATTCACCATGAGTCTGGAGGAATCACAGCCCGAGACGGTCGAACCGACGACGGCCGAGGAACTGGAAGCCCTGCTCGGCGACCTGGTTCTCGACCGCGACGACCATCTGAATGCGCCCGGCTTCGTCGTCCGCCCCGACGAAGTCCAGGACACCCTCTTCCGCCTGCGCGACGAGGCCGGGTTCGATCACCTCTCCTGTGTCACGGCACAGGAGTACGAGGATCGCTACGAATCGATCTATCACCTCAAGAAGTACGACGATCCGACCGACGAGGTGAGCGTCGTCGTGCCGACGCCGACCGACGACCCCGTGAGTCAGTCGGCCGAACCCGTCTACCGCACTGCCGACTGGCACGAACGCGAGGCCTACGACCTTGTCGGCATCGAGTACGACGACCACCCCGACCTGCGTCGGATTCTCCTCCCCGAGACGTGGCAAGGGCACCCCCTCGGCCAGGACTACGAACAAGACCGCCCGCAGATCGTCCCGCTCCGTGAGCACGCCAACCCGCTACAGGAGGATCACGAGAGCGATGCGGGCGACACGATGTTCCTCAACATCGGGCCCCACCACCCCGCGACCCACGGCGTCCTCCACCTGAAGACGGTGCTCGACGGCGAACAGGTCGTCGACGTGGAGTCCGACATCGGCTATCTCCACCGCTGTGAGGAGCAGATCTGCCAGCAGGGCACCTACCGCTATCAGATCATGCCCTACCCGGATCGCTGGGACTACATCTCGGCCGGCCTCCTCAACGAGTGGGCGTACGCCCGCGCGGCCGAAGACCTCGCGGAGATCGAGGTGCCCGAGTACGCCCAGGTCATCCGGACGATGGGCGCGGAACTCTGCCGGATCGCGGCGCACATGCTCGCAGTCGGGACGTTCGCGCTCGACGTGTACGGCGACTTCACGGCCATCTTCATGTACGCCGTGCGAGACCGCGAGAAGGTGCAGAACATCCTCGAAGAACTCACGGGCCAGCGGCTGATGTTCAACTACTTCCGGCTCGGCGGGGTCGTCTGGGATCTGCCCGAACCCCGCGAGGACTTCTTCGAGATGGTGCGTGACTTCCTCGACGACCTCCCCGAGGCGCTGGAGGAGTACCACGACCTCATCTCGGCGAACGAGATCCTGCAGGTGCGCACCGTCGACACGGGCGTCCTGCCGCCCGAGGTGGCGAAAAGCTACGGGGCCACCGGCCCGGTCGCCCGCGGGTCGGGTATCGACTACGACCTCCGGCGGGACGACCCATACGGCTACTACGACGAACTCGACTGGGACGTGCCCGTCGAGGACGGCTGTGACAACTACAGCCGTCTGCTCGTGCGCCTGCGCGAGGTCGAGGAATCTGCGAAGATCATCGAACAGTGTGTCGACCTGCTGGAGGACTGGCCGGAAGACGAGCGGACGATCCAGGCCAACGTCCCCCGGACGATCCGCCCGGACGACGACGCCGAAATCTACCGCGCCGTCGAGGGCGCGAAAGGCGAACTCGGCATCTACATCCGCTCGGACGGCACCGAGAAGCCCGCCCGGTTCAAGATCCGGAGTCCGTGTTTCTCGAACCTCCAGACGCTCCCCGAGATGTCGAACGGTGAGTACGTCCCCGACCTCATCGCGTCGCTCGGGAGCCTCGACATCGTCCTCGGCGAGGTGGATCGCTGATGGATGGGGTCGTCCTCCAGTCGGGGACGGCGACGCCGACCGGCACCGCGAACGCGACGGCCAACGCCAGCGCGTCGGGGCCGGCGACGACGCTCCCGGAGACCATCTCGGGCGCACTCGGCCTCACCGGCACGCTCGGCGACGTGGTCGGGGGACTGATCGGCGCGTTCCTCGTCGCCAGCATCATGCTCACCATGACGGCCGTCGCCGGCCCGTGGGCCAAACGGAAGATCACGGCGGCGTTCACCGACCGGATCGCGGTCAACCGGATCGGGCCGTTCGGCCTCCTCATCATCGTGGCCGACGCGGTGCGCCTGCTGTCGAAGGAACTCATCGTCCCCGACGGCGTCGACCGCCCGGCGTGGGACATCGCGCCGATCATCCTGCCGTTCTCAGCACTGCTCGGCTTCGCGGTCATCCCGCTCGGGAGCGGCCTCCAGCTCGCCGACCCCGAGACGGGCATCGTCTTCGCGTTCGCGGCGGCGTCGATCGCGTCGGTCGGGCTCGTGATGGCCGGCTACGCGTCGAACAACAAGTACTCGCTGCTGGGGTCGCTGCGCTCGATTGCGCAGAACCTCGCCTACGAGATTCCGCTGGTCATCACGGCGGCGTCGGTGATCATCTTCGCCGGCACCTTCCGCACCAGCGAAATCGTCGCGGCACAGACGGAGACGCTGGTGACCATCGCGGGCATCGCGATTCCGGGCTGGTACGCCTTCGTCAACCCGTTCGCGTTCGTCCTGTTCGTCGCGGCGAATCTGGCGGAGATCGGTCGCAACCCCTTCGATATCCCGGAGGCACCGACCGAAATCGTCGCCGGATACCAGACCGAGTACTCCAGCGTCTACTTCGTGCTGTTCTACCTCGGGGAGTTCATCCACATCTTCCTAGGCGGCGCGCTGATCGCCGTCCTGTTCCTCGGTGGCCCCGCCGGCCCGGTGCTGCCGGGCTTCGTCTGGATGGTCATCAAGATGTGGGCGTTCTTCCTGTTCACGCAGTGGGCCCGGTCGGCGGTGCCCCGCGTGCGTATCGACCAGTTGATCGAAATCGGCTGGAAGGGGATGCTCGTGCTCTCCTTCGCTAACCTGGTGCTCACGGCAATCCTCGTGGGAGTGATCGCGTAATGATTGGAATCCTCAAAGGCATGGCGACGACGATGAAACACGCGCTGGACGGCAAGACGTTCACCGTCGAGTATCCGGACGTGGCACCCGAAGTGAGCCCGCGGTTCCGCGGCGTCCACAAGTTCAGCCAGGAGCGCTGTATCTGGTGTCGGCAGTGTGAGAACGTCTGCCCGAACGACACGATCCAGATCGTACAGGACGACCAGCGCAACGGCGAACAGTACAACCTCCACATTGGACAGTGTATCTACTGCCGACTCTGCGAGGAGGTGTGCCCGGTGGACGCCATCCTGCTGACCCAGAACTTCGAGTTCACCGCCGACACGAAAGACGACTTCGTCTACAACAAAGAACAGCTAAAGAACGTCCCGTGGTACAAGGGCATCGACCCGCTGGAATCCCGCAATCCCGACCGAAGCGCGTGGATCGGCGAGGGTGACGGCGAGATCGATTACCAGTAATGATCGGACGTTCGGCGCCGCGTCGGCGCTGAGTCGTCTCGAAACGTTCAAAGGAATACCTCAAACAAACTCAAGCAATGGTGTATGAAACGATCGCGTTCGTGCTGTTCTCCCTCGTAACGGTGGGGTGCAGCCTGGGCGTCGTCATCGTCAGGGACGTGTGGCACTCCGCACTCCTGTTGGGTGGCGCCCTGTTGAGCGTCGCGGTACATTACGTGATGATGCAGGCGGAGTTTCTCGCCGCCATGCAGATCCTCGTCTACGTGGGCGGGGTTCTCATCCTCATCACGTTCGCCGTGATGCTCACCAAATCGACAGCGGAAGCGGAATCGACCGTGGAGGTGAGCGAGACGTGACGACGAAACCCGAACTCCGAGTCGGGTCGCACCTGCTGCCCGGCCTGGCAGCAGTTGCCCTGTTCGTCGTCATCGCCGCCGCCATCGTCCAGGCATCGTTCGGCGATCCGCAAGGGTTCGCACCCGACGCCCCGATCACCGCGAGCATCGGCTATGCGATGTTCAATCTCGATATGGGAGCAGTGCCCAGCGAGGGCTTTCTCGTCGCATTCGAGATCATCGACGCCGTCCTGGTGGCTGCGCTCGCGGCCGCAGTGATGCTCGCCCGGCGCGAGGAGGGCGGCGACGTGGTCGCGTTGCTGGCCGACGGCGGCCGGCAGGTTCGTGACCAGTTGGGCGGCGGCGAAAGCGAGGAGCCACGCTCCTCGACCGGCCGTCCCCAGGCCGACGAGGGAGGTGACCGCTGATGGTGCCCGTGCAGTGGTACCTCCTGCTCGCGACGGCCGTGTTCTGCATCGGCCTGTTCGGTATCCTGACCCGTCGGAACGCGCTCCTGTTCCTGATGTCGGTCGAACTCATGCTGAACGCCGCGAACATCAACCTCGTGGCGTTCTCGGCGTACTGGGGCAACCTCACGGGACAGACGTTCAGCCTGTTCACGATGGCGCTCGCCGCCGCGGAGGTCGCGGTCGGGATCGGCATCATCCTCGTGCTGTATCGCAACTTCGACGACGTGGACGTGACGATTGCAACGGAGATGAGGTGGTAAGATGGCCGGTGCATTCGACTACGCGCCCGCGATTGTCCTCCTCCCGTTCCTCTCGTTCCTCGTCGCCCTCGCGGCCGGGAAGTATCTCCCCAAGGGCGGCGCGTTCGGTGGGATCGCCGCGACTGCAGGGTCGCTGGTGCTGTCGGCGTGGGTCTTCCTGACCGTCAGCGCCGGCAACGCCTACAACGAGACGCTCTACACGTGGGCGGCGGGCGTCGGCGAGGGGACGACCTCGCTCACGCTCGGCCTCCTGCTCGATCCGCTGGCGGCGATGATGCTGCTGATCGTCTCGCTGGTCTCCCTGCTCGTCCACGTGTTCAGCCTCGGATACATGAACGACGAGGGCGAGACCGGTCTGCCGCGCTACTACGCCGGTCTCGGTCTCTTCACCGCCTCCATGCTCGGGTTCGTCGTCGCCGACAACCTGCTGATGGCGTTCATGTTCTTCGAACTCGTCGGCCTCTGTTCGTACCTCCTGATCGGCTTCTGGTTCCGCGAGCAGGGGCCGCCCAGCGCCGCGAAGAAGGCGTTCCTCGTCACGCGCTTCGGGGATTACTTCTTCCTCGTCGGCGTGGTCGCCGTCTTCGCCACTTTCGGCACCGCGAAGTTCGCGGGCGAAGGGGCGTTCCCGACCCTCGCCGAGGAGGCCCTGAACGGCGCCGCCGAGGGCGTGACCACCTTCGGGTTCGCGCCCGAGACGTGGTTCACCATCCTCGGCCTCCTGATCCTCGGGGGCGTGATCGGGAAATCCGCGCAGTTCCCGCTTCACACGTGGCTCCCCGACGCGATGGAGGGCCCGACGCCCGTCTCCGCGCTCATCCACGCCGCGACGATGGTCGCGGCCGGCGTCTATCTGGTCGCCCGGATGTACGGCTTCTACGCGCTCTCGCCCACCGCCCTCGGCATCATCGCTCTGGTCGGTGGCTTCACTGCCCTCTTCGCCGCGACGATGGGCGTCGTCAAACGCGAGATCAAGCAGGTGCTCGCCTACTCCACCATCTCGCAGTACGGCTACATGATGCTGGGGCTGGGCGCCGGCGGCTACGTCGCCGCCACGTTCCACCTGCTGACACACGCGTTCTTCAAGGCGCTCCTGTTCCTCGGGGCCGGTGCGGTCATCATCGCCATGCACCACGACGAGGACATGTGGAACATGGGCGGGCTGAAAGACCGGATGCCGGTCACCTACTACACGTTCCTCTCCGGGTCGCTGGCGCTCGCGGGCATCGTCCCGTTCGCTGGCTTCTGGTCGAAAGACGAGGTGCTGTACGAGGCGCTCGTCCACGGCCTCGGCGGGTCGCCGCTCCTCCTCGCGGGCTACGCGATGGGGCTGGTGGCCGTCTTCTTCACCGGCTTCTACACCTTCCGGATGGTGTTCCTGACCTTCCACGGCGAACCGCGCACCGACATCGCCCGCGACCCTCACGGGGTAGGGTGGAACGTCAAGGGACCGCTGGTCGTCCTCGGCGTCCTCGCCGCGACGGCCGGCTTCATCAACATGGTGCCGGTGCAGGAACTGACGGGTGTCCACCTCGAATACCTGCACGACTGGCTGGCCCACGGCGAGATTTCGGCGCTCACGGCCGAACACTACGGCGAACTGCTCCACGACTACGCACACTACACGTCGGCGGACGTGGCGTCCTACGCCGCCGGCGCGGTGTCGCTCGCGCTCGCCCTCGCGGGCGCCGGCGCGGCACACGTCCTCTACAACGTCCCCGACCCCGACGAGCACACGGCGAAGCTCGGCGCGGTCAAGACGCTGTGGTACAACAACTACTACCAGGACGAGTATCAGGTCTGGCTGGCCGAGTCGGTCGTCCTGCCGCTGGCTCGCCTGGCCGACAAGTTCGACCAGGGCGTCGTCGACGGCGTCGTCGACGGCGTCTCTAGCGTGAGCCTGTTCGCCGGGAGTCGCATCCGGCGCATCCAGACCGGCGTCGTGACCAACTACGCCGCGCTCCTCACCCTGGGGCTGACGGCGTTACTCGTCGTCTTCGGCGTTATCGGAGGGTGGTTCGCATGATTATCGAAGCACTGATCGCTATCACGTTCGCCGCCTCGATGGCGACCCTGCTGGCGCCCGACCGGGTCGCCGGCCGCCTCGCGGCGGCACTGAGCCTGCTCCCCATCGTGGGGAGCCTCTACATGTGGAGCCGCTTCGACGCGACGGGCAACGCCCTCACGGGCGGGTCGGTCGCGTTCGAGACGATGGTTCCGTGGCTGGAACTCGGCGGTTACACGCTCAACTGGCACGTCGGCGTCGACGGCATCTCACTGCCGCTCGTCGTGTTGACGGCGCTGCTCTCGACGCTCGCCATCGTCAGTGCGTGGGCCTCCATCGACGACCGCCAGTCGCAGTTCTACGGGCTGATGCTGTTCATGGAGGCGAACCTGCTGGGCGTCTTCACGGCGCTCGACTTCTTCGTCTGGTTCGTCTTCTGGGAGGCCGTCCTCCTGCCGATGTACTTCCTCATCGGCGTCTGGGGCGGTCCCCGCCGGAAGTACGCCGCGATCAAGTTCTTCGTCTACACCAACATCGCGTCGCTGGCGATGTTCATCGGCTTCATCGCCCTGGT